>CP064968.1:0-351572 GCA_016699245.1 Candidatus Kaiserbacteria bacterium
ACCTTCACCGGAAGCGCACAATTTGCAGGCCTTCGCGTGACCGCGTCCTCAACCCTTGGCTTTGCCTCATCTACCGCACTCACCGCAACAAACGGCTACTTCACCAATGCAACCATCGGTGCCGCAGCAGGTATCCTCACCACCAACGCCACCGGCCTCGTTGCCGCATCGACCACTGTGGGTGACTCATACGTGAGTGACATTCTTACCCTCTCTGGTGGTACCCTCGGGAGCAACACCATCACCCCCGGCAGTACCTGGAGCAACACCGGTACCCTCACCATTGGTGGTGCGCTTGCCCTCACCTCATACACCGCCACGAACGGCACCACGACCAATGCCACCTCAACGACGTTCCGTACTGCCACTCTCGGTGTTGGTACTGACTACATCACCGACATCACCGGTACCGGCCTTTCAATCACGAACGGTATACTCAACGCATCAGGACTGAGCAACTGGACAGACCAGGGTACCTACCTCACCCCCCTCACTGCAACTGACGGCATCTCCCTCAGTGGTTCATCAACCATTCAAAATCTCACCTTCGTGAATGCAACAGGAACGAACGCGACCACCACTAACCTCCGCGTCACCGGCACCTCAGCACTCGGCACCGTTGGCGCAGGTACCTGGAACGGTTCTGCAATCGGTCTCGCATACGGCGGTATGGGCGTTGATGTCTCTGGATACAGCAATGGTCTCTTCGGTCTCAACGGAGGCACCATGACCGACATCGATACTGAAGCAGAACTCGAGACTGCACTCGGCTCACTCGACGTATTGACCGTGACCGCATCAGACATCACCTCAGCAAACCTCCTCTCAATGCTTACCGACGAGACGGGAACTGGCTCAGTGGTCTTCAGTAACTCACCAACCTTCACCGGAAGCGCACAATTTGCAGGCCTTCGCGTGACCGCGTCCTCAACCCTTGGCTTTGCCTCATCTACCGCACTCACCGCAACAAACGGCTACTTCACCAATGCAACCATCGGTGCCGCAGCAGGTATCCTCACCACCAACGCCACCGGCCTCGTTGCCGCATCGACCACTGTGGGTGACTCATACGTGAGTGACATTCTTACCCTCTCTGGTGGTACCCTCGGGAGCAACACCATCACCCCCGGCAGTACCTGGAGCAACACCGGTACCCTCACCATTGGTGGTGCGCTTGCCCTCACCTCATACACCGCCACGAACGGCACCACGACCAATGCCACCTCAACGACGTTCCGTACTGCCACTCTCGGTGTTGGTACTGACTACATCACCGACATCACCGGTACCGGCCTTTCAATCACGAACGGTATACTCAACGCATCAGGACTGAGCAACTGGACAGACCAGGGTACCTACCTCACCCCCTCACTGCAACTGACGGCATCTCCCTCAGTGGTTCATCAACCATTCAAAATCTCACCTTCGTGAATGCAACAGGAACGAACGCGACCACCACTAACCTCCGCGTCACCGGCACCTCAGCACTCGGCACCGTTGGCGCAGGTACCTGGAACGGTTCTGCAATCGGTCTCGCATACGGCGGTATGGGCGTTGATGTCTCTGGATACAGCAATGGTCTCTTCGGTCTCAACGGAGGCACCATGACCGACATCGATACTGAAGCAGAACTCGAGACTGCACTCGGCTCACTCGACGTATTGACCGTGACCGCATCAGACATCACCTCAGCAAACCTCCTCTCAATGCTTACCGACGAGACGGGAACTGGCTCAGTGGTCTTCAGTAACTCACCAACCTTCACCGGAAGCGCACAATTTGCAGGCCTTCGCGTGACCGCGTCCTCAACCCTTGGCTTTGCCTCATCTACCGCACTCACCGTCTCGGGGAATACGTACCTCACTGGTAACGTCGGCATCGGTACCACGACACCTTCTTCACTGCTCACTATAGATAAATCTGGATTCACGGGCGCAGGGGTGGCGGGTATCAAGCAGTACCTTGGATTTGCCAACTCCACGCTGAGTGCACTGATGTATGGTGATGAGACATATATTACCAATCTTCCTACGGCCACCTCAACACTCGTGGGCAAGATGATTCGTATTGCAGACACGAGCGCACTCGGGAATACCGTACGTGGCCTCGAGGTGCAGGCATACCGGGGAAGTAATACCAAGGGTGAAAATACGGGTATTTCGGGCTTTGGCCGAACCTTCGGTGTACGTGGCTCGACACTCGGAGACGCAGGAAGTACCTATCTCCCTGCCGGTGTCTTTGCCGAATCAGAGGGCTCTACGCAGGGTAATGCACTCCGCGCATACTCGGGTACCATGACGACCGAAAGTCTCGTGTACTTCTTCCAGGACACCACCAATTTCATCGGTACCGGTCTCAAGATGGACTTCGGTAATGCAGGGGGCTCCTTTGCCGCAACAAGCACAGGTAAATTTATGGACCTCAAGGTAGGGGGTGTTTCAAAATTCACGATTGCCGCTAACGGCTCTACCACTATTGGTGACGGTACGGTAAACGCAGGACTCATGATTCCTCGTGGTGGCATTTGCGTCGATAGCGACGGCTCCTGCGTGTCAACGACCACGGGCCAAATCCGCTCGGTGACTTCAGCGCTCGGTAACTCAGACCTTGCCGAAATGTATTTCTCTAATCAAGCACTTCATGCAGGAGAGATTGTGTCACTTTCGGGCGGACTTTCGGTGAAACGCGCGAATGGAGATACCGAGGAAGATATTGTCGGTGTCGTATCCACGAAGCCAGGTATGACACTCGGATTTGATGATACGTCGCTCACCGCCGGAGAAACAGCATACCCAATAGGACTTAAAGGACGTGTCCCGATTAAACTCTCTACCGAGAACGGCCCTATTAAGAAGGGTGACCGCATCGCGCTCTCGTCTATTCCGGGCGTCGGTATGAAGGCTGATGCGAGTAGCCGTGTGGTGGGTATTGCGCTTGAGGATTATGATGGTGTTCGTGCGTACAGTGCTGGATTCCTGAACCAATTCGGTGACGATATGCTCAAGGAGCGCGTTATCAAGAAAACCAAGCTCGACCCACGCTCACAAGATGGTTGCTACACCGGCGGTGGTAACGCCCTTGGTGAAGCAGTGTGTGTGGTACAGAAGGTGTTCACTACTACGGTGATGAGTGAAAATCCAGAAGAGACACGCGCATCTATGCTCGCAGAACTGACGAATGAAACACCAGAGATGGCGACGAGTGCTGCCGGAGAAACACTCGCGGTGGGGCAGGCGCTTATGTTTATCGAACTCTCGTGGTACCAGGTAGACCGCGAACGCATGGTGCTCAGTGAACTCGCAACGACGTCGCCACTCTTTGCGGGAAGTGACGTGACGCTGTGGGACAGTATCAAGGCACTTGCTTCTCGATTTGTCGATGGGGTACTCAGCGTTACAGGTATCAAAGCAGACAGGATAGAAGTGAAGGATGAACTCTGTGTCGATGGGGTGTGTGTGACTGCCGACGATCTCCGCGCGATTCTCCAAAGTACGCGAAGCGGTGGGGCAGGTGCTCCAGCCGAAAGTGAGACGGGCGGTGGGGAGACTGGGGGAGGAGAGAATAACACCGGAGGCGAGGGAAGTACGGGCGGGTCCTCTGAGGGTGATGATAGCGGTGAGCCGAGTACCCCAGTCGCTCCCGTCCCTCAAGAGCCTACCCCTCCAACACCTGAAGAACCGCCTGTAGTGGAAGCGCCCACACCTGAAGCACCCATAGAGCAAGAACCAACACCCGAACCCGCAGCAACTACTATTTCTACTGAATAATACATCCTATGAAAAAAACAATTCACTTTATTTCCGGCTTACCGCGCAGTGGCTCCACGCTTCTCTGCAACATACTCGCACAAAACCCTCGTTTTCAGACCACGGCGACGAGTGGCATTATGGACATCATGTTTGGGGTACGCAACAACTGGGACAATTTAGTCGAGTTTAAAGCCCATCCCGACGACGACGCAAAAGCGCGTGTCCTTAGGGCAATCCTTGATAGTTATTTCGCGAGTAGCGAACGGCCAGTGGTGTTTGATAAGTCGAGAGGGTGGGTGTCACTCCTTGAGATGGCGGAGATGGTCTTGGAACGAAAAGCGAAAGTGCTCATACCGGTACGCGACCTTCGTGATGTCCTCGCGAGTTTTGAAAAAATCCACCGTAAGCAAGCGAGCCTCCACCAGCCCAACTTTGAAGCCCAGCAGTACTTCCTTGCACAGACCACCGAGGGCAGGGCACAAATACTCCTTCAAAACGACAAGCCCGTGGGCCTTGCATATCACCGCATCCGGGATGCGCTCAAGCGTGGTTTTGGAGATAGGATGTACTTTGTGGAGTTTGAAAAACTGACGAGTGAACCCGCAGCAGAACTCGCGCGTATCTATACCTTCCTCGAGGAAGAACCGTATGCGCATGATTTTGAAAATGTTGAGCAGGTCACCTGGGAAGATGACACTGTGCACGGGGCGAAAGACCTTCACACCATCCGCACGCAGGTACGCCCTATGGACCCGCAGTGGAAAAAAGTGCTCGGCACATTTGCCGAAGAGTACGGCAAAATGAACTTCTGGTGGCCCGAAAACCAACCCTTCCACGAAGTAGTCTACCACTGGCACCCGTAAACCCTCAGTTCCCAGCCCTAGGGTTAACCTAGGGCTGGCCGACAAGGGCATCCAAATACATGCAAAAAGATTTTACACAATGGAATATAAAGAAAACAAACATAGATACCATTGAGGTGCGTCCATTCTTTCATGTGAGAGAGGTGTGGTACTGCTACCTTGGTGTGACAGAAAGTGGGTTTGATGAGTTACGAAAAAAGCTCAAGGCATTACTACCCTGAGCATTTTTCATTTGTTACCTCTGTCTTGCGACAGAGTCGGGCCGAAGCCATTTGTCTACATATGGTCACAGATAGTAAAAATAAATCAAATTGCGAATTCCTGAGAACATCGGCATCAACCACCCGTAAAATCGACATGCTTAATTCACATCGACCCAATTAACAAATCAACATATGAATACCGAAAACACAAAAATAGTATTATTCAAAAATATAAAAATTCGTAAAACTCTTCATAATAATGAGTGGTGGTTTGTGATTAATGACGTAATTAAGGCGCTCACTGACTCTGTCCAGCCAGAAGGGTATATCAAGGACATGCGTCGTCGAGATGAAGAACTCTCTAAAGGGTGGGGGCAAATTGCCACCCCCCTTAAAGTTCAAACAGAGGGTGGAAAGCAAATGATGAATTGTGCAAATATAGAAGGTATTTTCCGCATCGTGCAGTCCATCCCTTCACCAAAAGCCGAGCCATTTAAGCGTTGGCTTGCAAAGGTGGGGTATGAGCGTGTACAAGAGATAGAAAATCCTGAATTAGCGACAAAACGAACGCGAATGCTATACAAACTCAAGGGATATCCTGACGATTGGATTGAGAAGCGCATGCGCGGTATCGCTATTCGTGAAGAATTGACTGACGAATGGCAACAACGAGGCGCACAGAAAGACATCGATTATGAAATTCTCACTGCAGAAATTTCAAAGGCGACCTTTGGAGTCACTCCGCATGAATACAAAAAACTCAAGGGTTTGAAACGAGAAAACCTGCGAGATCACATCGACGATTTTGAACTCATCTTTAGAATGCTCGGAGAACGAGCCACCACAGAAATTCATCGCACAGAAAATTCTCGTGGTGTTGCAAAATTAAAGAAAGACGCACAAATAGGAGGCTCTATTGCAGGGGGAGCGCGAAAAAAATTGGAACAAAAACCCAGGCGTTCAGTGGTGACAAAGCAAAATTTTTTAAAAAGCAACAAATCTACCAAAAAAATTATTAACAAAACCTCAGACCAAGGTTAAACCTTAGTCTAAAAAAAAGCAATAAATCCAGCAAGATGATTAATAAAAAGAATGCGGAGTAACTTTATGCATATGTAAAAACAGACGACGGGGTCATCATGGTGCAACGTAGAACGAAGTTATGCACATACTTACTATATATAGTAGAGAAAAGTAAGCGCAAATTAAGTACAATAGTATGAATACCAAAGGAGCAAACATTAATTAATTATAAATTTTACTATGAATCGAACCCATTTATTATACTCAGCAAAGGGCGCACTCCTTGCAGCAACGCTCGTACTTATGCTTGGTGCTTTTGCATTCTTTACCCTCGAACCAACAGTGGGAAGAAGTGCAGTCGAGGTATTCGAAGTTACACAGACAGTCTCTGGTGCTATATCATTTATGGCAAGTTCTTCGGATGTGATTATGCAAGGAACGCTCGACGGTCTTACGGGTGGTACCTCATACGGTACGACGACTGCTCGTGTACGTACCAACAACTCAACAGGCTATCAAATGAGTATCACCTTTGCGAGTACTGCACCTATGATTAGGAATGGCGGTGGTGGTACGATTTCAACATACCAGTACTCAACAGGCACCACGAATTATCCAAGTGGCTTTAATACTTCTGTGGGATACTCACAGATTGGTTTTACTGCAAACGCATCAAATACGGCAGATATTTCAACGGTATTTGAAGGCAATGGCACCACACTCTGTGGATCAACCAATGGAAGTACTTTCGTAAATAATAATTGTTGGCGTGGTGCATCAAGCACAAACGTGGCTGCATCAACACAACTCATAAATACGGCGGCACCGACACCATCATCGGGTTCGACCTCTACTGTGCAGTTCCGTATCACCATCCCCAACAACCCATCTCCCGTAGTACCAGACGGTACATACACCGCAACGGCAACATTGACTGCTACCGATAACCCGTAGTAGGCTATCGCTATATGTTTGCTACCTCACTTGCTCATTCTACTTTTCGCATTGTACTACTCTTTCTTGTAGCAATTATTTGTGGTTTTGCACACAGTACACAGGTGTCTGCTCAAGAACCCGTGTCTCTACAAGAAGCACTGGCAACTACTACTGCACCCGTTACTGCACCGGTGATGCCATACAGTACGGAACAGCTTTTGGGTGACGAGGTGTATGGAGACTTTGTTATCGGTCCAGGAAAACTTGAATTAACCATTAATCCAGGAGAAACAAAAACTGTTGAGATTACGGTGAGTAATCGAACTGGGAAAGAGCGTATATTTGAAGTTGTTGCGGAAGACGCAAGAGGATCCTCTGATCCTAATCAAACAATTATACTCCTCGGAAACGATAGAGGACCGTATTCCATGAAAGACCTTGTGTCGGTACCGGCACAACGATTTTCACTCCCACACAACGAGCGAGCACGCATCCCGGTAACTATTCATATACCTGCCGATGCCGAACCGGGAGGTCGTTATGGAAGCATGCTGGTGAGTACGGTCTCACAAGAAGCACAACCTGGTGGTGATGGAACCACTCAGCCTCAGTCTGCTATTGTTGCTCGTATTGGAAGTATATTTTTTATCACTATTCCTGGGGATGTTGATAAAAGTGGTATTCTCAAAGAGTTTGGCACTGTCGGTAATAAGAAATTTTATCAAAAGGGCCCCATTAATTTTGGTATTCTTTTTGAAAATACGGGATCCATACACCTTACTCCTCGAGGAGAAATACGTGTGGTGAATACATTTGGTGAAGAAGTTGGTCAGATTACTCTAGAACCTTGGTTCGTACTCCCTGGTGCTCTGCGACTTCGTGAGGTGATCTGGGACCGTGAACTTTTGTTTGGACGATATACGGCTACACTGGTACTTGAACGAGGGTATGATGATGCTGTTGATACGTTGACATACTCATTCTGGATACTCCCGTGGAAGCCCCTTGCAGGAGGATTTGCCATTGTCTTTTTTGTTCTTTTCCTCATCCGTGCATTCTTCAAGAAATTTGAATTTAAACGTAAATAACGAAGCGTATGAGTCTCCGTGATACGCTTGTCACCACAATTATCGCGCTTGTTTTTACCCCTATGGTTTTTTTTGGTGTTTCGCTTACCAGTGCACAGGTGATGCAAAGTACTAATTATCGCATTCAAAGCGACTCGGTGAATTTTGGTGGGGGACTTTCGACATCAACTAATTATTCACTGGAATCTACTGCGGGTGAGGTAGCAACAGGTGATTCCACAAGTACTAACTATAACCTTAAAGCAGGGTATCAGCAGATGCTCACGACTTTTATTTCTATGACCGCAGCCTCTTCGATACTCATGACACCGTCTATCCCCGGAATATCAGGAGGTATTGCAAACGGCTCTACCACCGTGACGGTAACGACCGATAGTGCTGCAGGCTACCAAATGACTATTGCTGCTTCACAGAGTCCAGCGATGCAGAAGGGAAGTGATACTATTCCCGATTATGTACCGGTAGGAAATCCTGATTTTACATTTATAACGAATCCCGCTGATGCGCACTTAGGCTACTCACCGTCGGGTGTCGATGTTACCTCTCGGTTTAAGGATAATGGGGCGCTCTGTGGTACTGGTGGTACACAGGAAGCAGATCTTGCTTGCTGGGATGGGCTCAGTATGAGTGCAGTAGAAATTGTGCGTCGCATGTCTGCTAATACTCCGAATGGCTCTACAACCACGGTTAATTTTCGTGTGGGAATAGGTGGCTCGGTGGTTCAGACGAGTGGTACCTACGTTGCTACTACGACACTCACGGCAATTGCATTATAATAGTGCTATGCGTACTTTTTTTCAGAGAGGCATACTCACCATCCTTATTCTTGGTATGGTGTTTCCGGGAGTGATAGCGCAGGCGGTTACCGATGATTTTATTATTCGTGCTTTTGTCGGAGGAGATACTATGCCTCCTACGGTGCCTACTGGGCTCACTGCTACCCCTGTAGCATCGTCACAGATTGATCTTACCTGGCTTCCCTCGACAGATAATTACCTACTCGCGGGATACCATGTGTGGCGGGACGATGTACAGATAGCCACGACTACAGCACTCACGTATTTAGACACGGGCTTGACCGCGAGTACCACGTATACCTACTTCATTACTGCGTATGATAGTTTTGCAAATGAATCCGCATCTTCGACACCGGTGTCTACCACAACACCCAGCATTATTGTCATACCGCCACCATCGCCTGATACACCAAGTGGAAATCAATACGGATATCGCCTGACACCACTCGATCAAATTATTCTCTCACTTGAGATTTTGCCCCAGAAAGACTCAGTGATTATTCGCTACGTGACGAATATGCACATCCAATCAGTCATTAAGTGGGGAAGGACAAGTTCATATGAACTAGGCTCTCTTTCAGAGCAGGCATTTATTAAAAAGCATGAGACAAAGATTGCGGGACTTATTCCCGGTACTACGTATCGCTTTGTGATTGAAGGAAAGGATGCGTTTGGGAGAGAGGGTGTTCTCCATGAAGGAACATTCACCACACAAGAGCCGGACGATATTTTTCCACCAGGAAACGTGACCGGTCTCACCGCCACGCGCTCAGAAGATGATGTGGTGCTTTCATGGAAATTGCCACAAGACCCCGACCTTGCGTACGTACGTGTGGTGCGGAATGACCGCTTTTACCCGAGCGATATTGCTGACGGGTGGGTGGTATATGAAGGGCTCGCAAGTGGCTTTCGTGATGAGGGTGCGGCCACGGGAGAACGGCAGTTTTATACGGTGTTTAGTTATGATGCACTTGGGAATATTTCCTCGGGAGCGGTAGTGGCGATACGTTTTGGTACGCCCGGTGTGGTGTCTCCTATTACCCCAGGGGCGTCTACGACGCCCCTGGGAGAGCCCGGTATTGTAGACCCCGTGCAAAATGAGATACGACTTGCGTTTGATGACATTCGTTTTATCCAAGAGGGAGTAACGCTTCATGCTGTGGATGGAGTGGTGGCTCTAGATGGTGCAAAGCAACTCACCATTGCAATCCCGTACGAACTCATGCCCGAGCACCTCAAGACTATTTTGGTGGTGCTTGGCGACGGTACTAACCCTGAGCGCACATTCCAGTTTTTGCTTCGAGTCAACAAAGAGCACACATTGTACACAAGTACTTTGGCACCGCTCGGTGTAAGTGGAAAGTTTCCGGTGTCAGTATCGGTCTTCGATTTCACTACAGCACAGATAGGGTATGCCGGGGGAGTACTTGATGCGCGCATCACCACTCTTGCGCACGTCCCCGAGCAGGTGAGTTTCCCACAATACCTTCTCCACCTTTTCACCTCATACCTCCTCTGGTTTATTTTGCTCCTCATTATCCTAGTCCTCCTCGGTTGGCGACTCGTACGCAAGCAAGAATCTTAATGGAGTACTACACAAACCCATCCCCATTTTAAAACCCAGACCCAAGCCCAACCATTTTAAAATGGGAATAGGTTTGTGTTTAGTGTATGTATGGTCGACTTACGATGTCGACCATACATTTGTTAGCCTGAGACAGTGCGCGGGGTAGTGGTCAATGTTCGACGTCCGACGTCGTTCATATGGATATTGTGCAGATTCCTTGGATTTGCGATGGTATACTACATACACTAATTTTATTTTTTGTATGAAAAAAGTTCGCGTAGCAATTAATGGGTTTGGACGTATCGGCCGCACCTTTTTTAGGTTGGCATATGACCATCCTGATTTTGAGGTGGTCATGGTGAATGACTTGGGTGATATTAAAAATCTTGCATACCTGCTTGAGTATGATACGGCGTATGGGCGTGTACCGTATAGTGTTGTAGCCGAAGAAGGTGCACTCATTGTCGACGGAAAAAAGATACGATGCACGAGTGAGCGCGAACTCGCAAAACTACCCTGGGGGGAAGAGCATATTGATATTGTCGTGGAGTCCACAGGAGTATTCACTTCCTACGAGAAGGCGAAAGCCCATATTGAAGCAGGTGCAAAGCGTGTTGTGGTGACGGCACCCCTCAAAGACGAAGGGGCTGACAGTGCACTCGCACAGACGGTGCTCATGGGGATGAACGAGAATGCGCTCGCGACATGCACGGTGTCTTCCAATGCGTCATGTACCACAAATGCGACGAGTCCACTCGTGGCAATTTTAAACGAGGCAATTGGTATTGAGAAAGCAATTTTAAATACCGTGCATGCATACACGGCATCACAATCACTTGTGGATGGACCGAGCAAAAAGGACTTTCGAGAGGGTCGCTCAGCAGCACAAAATATCGTGCCGTCTTCTACGGGTGCTGCAATTGCTACGACACTTGTACATACTTCACTGAAGGACAAGTTTGATGGTATTTCTATTCGTGTGCCCGTACAGGTAGGTTCTATTGTCGACTTTACCTTTATCGCAAAGCGTGACACAACAGCGGCAGAGGTAAACGAAGCACTTACCAAAGCAGCAACGCAGGCACCGTGGCAGGGGAAATTTGCGGTGACCGCGGCACCCATCGTCTCCTCTGATATTATCGGTGCAGAGGTGGCATCTATCGCCGACCTCACCTTCACGCGTGTGGTAGGAGGAAATCTCGTAAAAGTGCTCGCATGGTACGATAATGAAACAGGCTACACGAGCACCTTGGTTAATCATGTTGCACACATTGCCTCTTTGCTACAAAAGTCATAATTCTATTTCTGTATGAAAATTTATATTGCGACCGATCATGCTGGTTTTCCCCTCAAAGAACACATTCTTCCGTTTGTCCGTGAAGAACTAGGATATGAAGTTGTAGATTGTGGCGATCTGACGCTTAACCCAACGGACGATTATCCTCTATTCATGAAGGAGGCAGCACGCGCGGTTTCCGAAAATCCCGAAGGAGCAAAGGCCATTATCTTTGGTTGGTCGGGACAAGGGGAAGCGATAGTTGCGAACCGCTTCCCCCATATACGCGCAGTTGTCTATTACGGAGGACAACCTGAAATCATTCGCCTTTCGCGTGAGCACAATGACGCCAACGTGCTTTCCTTTGGCGCACACTTTGTGAGTGTTGAAGATGCAAAGGAAGCGGTCGCGCTCTGGCTTAGTACTCCCTTTACTCATGATGATCGACACGTGCGCCGTATCGCGCAGATTGATAACTAACTATTCTATGTCACCCATTGTCCCCGCTATCATACCCACATCATTCGCGCACCTTAAAGAATCTATCGACCTTGTTGCTCCTTTTACGCATGAAGTGCAGGTAGATATTGTAGATGGTGTTTTTGTGCCGTTTACTTCATGGCCGTATGTAGCGGGCGGGCACGTTGCTGATATGGCACCTCTTGCCTCGGAGGCTTTGGTAGAAGTGGATTTGATGCTTATGGAGCCTGAGACAGTACTCGCGGAGTATGTGAGGGCAGGTGCACGGCGCGTGGTGGTGCATCTCGAGAGTGTACGTGATTTTGAAAAGATACTCGCTCTCAAAAAAGAATTTGATTTTAAATTGGGGTTTTCTATTAACAATGACACACCGCTTACGACACTCACTGATGTCATCGCATACGCAGACTATGTGCAACTCATGGGTATTGCGCATATAGGCTCACAAGGGCAGCCCTTTGATGAGCGTGTTCTCACTACTATCGCAACACTCCGCGCCGCGTACCCGACACTTCTTATCAGTATTGATGGGAGCGTAAATATAGAGACAGTAGGGAGGCTCGCACACGCAGGTGCAAATAGATGTGTCTCCGGCTCAGCAATTTTGAAACAAAAAAATCCCGAAGAAGCGTACAACACACTCACATCACTTTTTGCCATTGCAGCGTAGGGAAGAGCGGTAGGTAAGGCATATAATCTTTTTCGGTACTCTTTTCCTAAAATCCTTTTTCGGTACGAACTCTATATATGTTGGGGACAGAACTCTTATTCCGCACTGCTTTTCTTCAGCACGCATAAGACCCAAAACCCGCATTCTCCGAATGCGGGTTTTGGGTCTTTGCTCCGCTCCTCCCCTGCGGTCGTCCGCGAGGCTGCATAAAAGCAGTACGTCAACAAGTTCTTAAAAGCTCATACGTAAAAATTTGTTGAAGCACAACTTTAAAAAAGCATTGCGCAAGCGCACACAGCGCGAGCATAGCAAAGACTAAAAATCCCAATCCGAAGGATTAGGATTTTTAGTCTTATGCGTGGTTTTTTCAAGTTCGTGCTGAAAAAGAATTTTGAAGCATTATTTTTAATCAAAACTATTTGGTAATTAACACACGTCACTCTCTACTTATGCGGAGACACGGTATACTAGCGTTATATGCATTATCTTTCGGACACAGAAGTTCACGAGCTTGAAATTAAAGCGAATGAAATTAGGCAGAGCATCATCGAGATGCTTGTCGAAGCCAAAAGTGGTCACACCGCGGGCCCGCTCGGAATGGCTGATATTTTTACCACGCTCTATTTTGAGGTGCTCAAGCATAATCCGAAAGATCCTTTCTGGGCCGAGCGCGACAGAGTGATTCTTTCAAATGGGCATATTTGCCCCGGGCTCTACGCTACGATGGCGCACGCGGGCTATTTCCCCGTAGAGGAACTGCTTACCTTGCGTAAGTTCGGTTCACGCTTGCAGGGACACCCTCACCGAGAAACACTTCCGGGTATTGAAACGAGTTCAGGTCCACTTGGCTCGGGACTTTCACAGGCGGTAGGTATGGCACTTGCTGAACGTATCGATAATCCCTATTCCGCAAAGTTTTTCTATTGCCTCATGGGGGATGGAGAGCTTGATTGCGGGCAGATATGGGAGGCGATGATGCTTGCAGGGAAGGAAGGACTTAATAATGTTGTGGCAATTGTCGATAGGAACGGTATTCAGATTGATGGCTTAACCAAAGACGTGATGCCCCTTGAGCCGCTCCGTGAAAAATTTGAATCATTCAACTGGGATGTACAGGAAGTAGATGGACATAACATCCGTGCTATCAACGATGCTATTGGCAAGGCACATGCAGTCTACGGACAGCCATCTATTATTATTGCCCATACCATTCCTTCAAAAGGCGTCGATGTGTTTGAACGCGACTTTAGATGGCACGGCAATCCTCCCGGCCTCGGCCCCGAGGACCAAGTACAAAAGAGCGAGCAGGCTACCGTTGCGCTCAAGAAGCTACGTACACTTAATGGTCACCTTCACATGCACGAATATGGCGAATAACATTGCATCACATCTCAATCCGAACCTTTTTAAGTCGGATGTCGAAACAGCACCAAATCGTAATGGCTATGGTGATGGGCTCAAAGAAGCAGGGGAGGCTGATGTGCGTGTTGTCGCGCTTTCTGCAGACCTAACCTCTTCCACAAAGACCAATGTGTTTGCGGAAGCATTTCCAAAGCGATTTGTGCAGATTGGTATTGCAGAGCAAAACCTTGCCTCAGTTGCCGCAGGTATGGCAGCAATGGGGAAGATTCCTTTTTTTGCATCGTACGCGGCATTTTCTCCAGGACGCAACTGGGAACAAATTCGCACCACGATTGCATACAATGGTGTCAATGTGAAAATCATCGGCGCCCATGCAGGAGTTTCGGTAGGGCCGGACGGTGCAACGCACCAGGCAGTGGAGGATTTGGCAACGATGCGTATCATTCCCCGCATGGTTGTTATCGCACCGTGTGATTATGATGAGGCAAAGAAAGCAACACTTGCTATGGCAAAGTATGTGGGCCCTGCATATATGCGCCTTGCTCGTGAAGCAAGCCCCCGCATCACTACTTCCGGCACGCCTTTTGCTATTGGAAAGGCAGAGGTCTTCTACACCAAGTCGCCTGAACACACAAAGACCGTTGGTATTATTTCAACGGGCATCATGACGTACCAGGCGCTTGTAGCTGCGAAGACACTGAATGAGCGCGGTATCGGTGCATCAGTACTTCATGTAGCAACCATAAAGCCACTTGATACCAAGGCAGTCGAACAATTTGCAGAAATACATAATGTACTCGTCACCGTAGAAGAGCATCAACGCGTGGGGGGCTTAGGAAGCGCTATCGCAGAGCACTTGAGCCTTGTACGTCCTACCAAGATTTTACGTCTTGGTATGAACGATGTCTTCGGACAATCTGGTACTCCCGAAGAACTCTTTGCCTGCTACGGTATGGACAGCGCCTCTATCGCTCGCGAGGCAGAGAAGTTTTTAGGCTAGGGCGTACTATGTGCTAACCCTCAAAACTCTTTTTCGGTACCACTTTATATCTGCACGCATAAGACCCGAAACCCGCATTCTCCGAATGCGGGTTTCGGGTCTTTGCTCCGCTCGGCCTGTGTGGCCTTGCGCGAGGCACCTAATTTTTAAGGAGCCGAATGGCGACTATAAAAATGGATGTACTCTCTGTGGTGCATATCTAAAGTGGTATCTCAACGAGTTTTGATACGAGGAAGCCTGTGAACAAATTCGTTGAGGCACAACTTTTGCAGGGCCTCGCGGACGACCTCAGGGGAGGAGCGGAGCAAAGGCCTGAAAACTAAAAGCATTGCTTTTAGTTTTCAGGCCTTATGCGTGCCCTGCAAAAGTTCGTGCCGAGAAAGGATTTGTGGATTGTAGGTAATATGGT
Organism: Candidatus Kaiserbacteria bacterium; assembly: GCA_016699245.1. Taxonomy (NCBI): domain Bacteria; phylum Candidatus Kaiseribacteriota; species Candidatus Kaiserbacteria bacterium. The sequence continues at coordinate 15,424 of CP064968.1, forward strand.
ACCGAATAAGAGTTTTGAGGTATTAAAACAATCTCTAGTTAAAATAAATCCCCGCTAGCCTTGGCCATCGGGGATTTATTTTTGTGTCCTTACACTATCTTTGCGACGTAATTTGCGGGGGCGGTTTTTAGGTATTCTTGTATCTTTTCTTTGGTGAGGAGGCCGTTCTGGGCACCAATGTGTTGTACTACGGACATGGAGTTAATAGGGCCCCATGCGAGTGCTGTCTTCACATCGTGTCCAAGAATAAGTGCGCTTACAAATGTGGATGAGAATGAGTCACCGGCACCGGTGCGCGAGACCGGTTCTTTCGGGTCGGGGTACATCGGCATGTACCACGCGGTATCGCCTTCGAGTGCGTATGCGCCATTAGGCCCGTCGGTAATCACGGGAATCTTTGGACCGAGAGCCTTCATCATGCGGAGGAGGGCAGGAATACTTTGTTCTTGAGTTTTAAGAATCTCCTGTGCTTCTTCTTTGTTACAGAAAAAGATTTCTGTAACCGCGTAGAGGTCCTTCAGTTCCTCATAGCCAAGACGAATCTGGAAGGTGCCCGGCTGAAACGCAAGTTTGGTCTCGGGATGCTCTTTTACATACTTTGCAATTTCGTGATGGAATGCAACACCGTTTTCGCCAATGGATGAGAAGTAGAGGAAGCGTGGTGATGTTTTGAAATCAGGGAGTTGGTACGGAAACTCCTCGTGTTTAATAAGAATAGTACGTTCTGCACCGTACCGGAGAATATAGTGATAATTCGTCTTTTTGCCTTCATGAATCTTTATGTAGTCGGTATCAATACCTTCTTTACGCAAGGTGTCGAGACAATCACTTCCATTACGATCGTGTCCAAGGCTCGACACAAGCGCTGCGCGCAACCCGAGACGGTGTGCTGCAACTGTTGCATTTGCAGAATTACCCACAGCATTAACGACAACGACGTCCTTGTACGGAAGTTTGCCACCAAAAGCCATTTCGAGTTTCTTGCGTCCGGTCTTTTCATCTACGGTTACTTTAGCGTCTTCTTGTGATAATTCAATAAATGCGTCTACGGTCGTGTCGCCAATGGCAACGAAATCATACTGTTGATCCATAATGAGAGTAGTATAGCATCCCACACTTTGCATCATGGTATAGTAGGGGGGATTATTACACAGCGTAACCACACAATGCACTATGGCACTCATTTACATTACACGTCATATTCCAGAAATCGGTATCAATTTACTTCGCGCCGCAGGGCACACGGTGGATGTGAGCACCAAGGACGGTGTGCTCACTCCACAAGAATTAGTGAGTGCCGTGAGCGCAAAACCGTATGATGCAGTCATTTCACTTCTTACCGATACCATCAATAAAGAAATCTTTGACGCAGTACCCACGGCAAAGATTTTTGCAAATTATGCCGTGGGGTACAACAACATTAATCTCGAGGATGCAAAGACTGCTGGGGTAACTATTACTAATACCCCCGGAGTGCTCAATGATACCGTTGCCGAATTTACCATCGCACTTATGCTCGCGATTGCACATCGTATCCCTGAATCAGAAACATTTACTCGGACGGGGAAGTTTGTGGGATGGGGACCAGAATTATTTATCGGTACCGACGTAAAGGGAAAGACTCTTGGTATCGTGGGTGCAGGGCGTATTGGCTACGAGGTAGCACGACGTGCGTATCATGGTCTTGGTATGAACATTGCATACTATGATGTGGTGCAGTTACCGACACTTGAAAAAGATTGTAAAGCGACCTTTGTGGATTCAGTTGAAGCGCTCCTTCCTCTCGCGGATGTCGTTTCTATTCATGTGCCACTTTTGCCTACTACAAAGCATCTCATTAATGCCGAGCGTCTTGCACTCATGAAGCCATCTGCATATCTCATTAATACCTCACGTGGACCCGTGGTGGACGAAGATGCACTCGTCGTCGCACTTCAAACGGGAGTGATTCGAGGAGCAGCGCTCGATGTGTATGAGTACGAGCCTACGCTCGCAAAGGGTCTTGCATCACTTCCAAACGTGGTGATTACCCCGCATATTGCATCAGCCTCAGATGAGACCCGTGGAAAGATGTCTGTCATGGCTGCGCAAAATGTGATTGATTTCCTCGCAGGGGAGGTACCTGAAAATAGGGTGGCCTTAGAATAAGGAGTGTAACGACTATATTCTAAGAGCCCGTCGTTTTTTCCTCCCCCCGGAGGTAAAAACGACGCGTACACTCATACCTTCTAAAAAATATACCCTACCTAAGAGCCCGTCGTTTTTTCCTCCCCCCGGAGGAAAAAGCGACGCACCACGTCGGTCATGGTTGAGAAAAGTTGAAGTTTTGCGTACGTATGGTATGGTAACCCACACAATTAAGCATTACATTATGACATTTTCACTTACCGTAGAGGCGCGTACCGAGCGAGGAAAGAAACTCGTGCAGTTGCGCGAAGCAGGAAAACTTCCTGCAATTATGTATGGTCCAAAGGAAGAAGCAACTGCTTTAACCATCGACCGTGTTGAGTTTGAAAAACTCTTTAAGCAGACGGGAGAATCAAGCGTGATTACACTTACTGGTCTTAAGACTCCAAAAGAGGTGCTCGTGAACGACGTTGCCTTTGATGCACGTCGTGGTGGAGTGATTCACGTTGACTTTTACGCTGTTGAGGCGGGGAAGGAAATTACGGTTGATGTACCGCTTGAATTCGTCGGTGAGGCTCCTGCAATAAAGCAGGGAGGTACACTTACTAAGGTACTCCATGAAGTGTCTATTACCTGTATGCCCGCACATCTTCCAAAGGAGATTCTCGTGGACGTATCGGGACTCGATGATTTTGAAAAACAGATTCACGTGCGTGACCTCACTATTCCCGCAAACGTCACTCTCGAAAACGATGGGGATGAAGTGGTGGCACTCGTACAGGCGGTGAGTGAAGAAGTAGAGACCCCTGTAGCCGTAGACCTTGGGGCTATTGAAGTAGAAAAGAAAGGAAAGACTGAAGTTGCTGAGTAATTATGAAGCAAATGAAAAGGCCCACAATTGCAGAGCAATTGTGGGCCTTTTTCTGTGGGTGAAAAAGTAGATACCAAAGCCTCAAATTGGTATACTACAGACAAGAGTTATGTATATCAAAATTTTGGTACTGAGTGTTATTTTTGTGAGTGGCAGTTTTTTATTGCCATCCTTTGTGCGAGGCCAAGCACCCGCCATTTGTAACGACGACGTTACGGGGAAGACAGAAGACCAACTTAAAATTGACCTTGCGCTCTGTAATGCAGAGATTGCAAAATGGCAGGGTATCCTCACGGGCACACGCGACAAGGTGACTACTATCGACGGCGACGTAAAGGCGCTCACGGCCAAAATCAAATCAGCCGAGGCAACCATCAAATCTAAAAACATTGCCATCTCTCAACTCACGAAAGATATTAATGTGCGGAGCAAGAAAATTGACGGTCTCGAAGTACTCATTGACGATGGAAAAAAGTCACTCGCGCAACTCCTCCGTCGTACGAATGAACTCGACGATTACTCGCTTGCTGAGGTAATACTCGATAGTAAGAAACTCTCTGATTTTTTTGTGGACCTCGATTCTTTTCTTTCGATTCAGCGTGGGCTTGAAGATCACTTTTATGCTGTTCGCGAAACTATAGCAGAAACTGAGGAGGAGCGAGAACGACTCGGCGAGATCCAAGATCAAGAACTCGATGCAAAATATGATGTAGAAATAAAAAAGAAGACGATTACCAAGACTGAACAGCAGAAGAAAGAGTTACTCGCCGCCACAAAACAAGAGGCAAAATCATACGAGCAAATTGTGGCTGACAGACAAGCAAAGGCAAATCAAATCAACGCTGCACTCTTTCGTCTCCGTGGTGTTGATGGTGGTGGTATTCCATTTAAAGACGCGCTCGCCTATGCACAGGAAGCGTCTCGCTATACTGGTGTGCGTGCAGCATTCATTCTTGGTATCTTGCGTCAGGAGTCCAATCTGGGGGTGAATGTAGGACAGTGTCTTCTCACGGATGCGACGACCGGAGCAGGAAAGGGGAAGAACACGGGTACGCCATTTTCAAATGTCATGAAGCCAGACCGCGATGTTCCGTACTTCATAGACATGATGAAGCGCTTGGGACGTGACCCGTACCTCACTCCCGTTTCTTGTCCGCAGTCCATCGGATACGGAGGAGCAATGGGTCCTACTCAGTTTATTCCCTCAACATGGAAAGGATACGAGGGGCGTATCGCCACTGCTTTTGGCGTCCCCGTGGGTGACCCATGGAATCCTCAACACGCTATCATGGCTACGGCACTATTTCTTCAAGATTTGGGCGCAGCGCGTGGCGGGTACTCTGCAGAGCGTGAGTCCGCAGGTCGCTACTATGCAGGAGGCAACTGGGCTCTCTATGGTCTCGGATACGCAGCCAGTGTGCTCGGCCACGCCGAAGTTTACCAAGACAACATCGATTTCTTGAATAATCAGTAGTACCTAGACCTAAACCCAACTGTTTTAAAACGAGCAGGGTTCTATCCTAGAAAGCGGTGCCACCTCAAAACTCTTATTCGGCACCACTTTATATCTGCACGCATAAGCCCCAGAATTAAAACCTAAAGGTTTTAATTCTGGGGCTTTGCTCCGCTCGCCCAATGAGGGCTGTGCGAGGCATCTCTAAAGTGGCGCACTCAACAAGTTTTGATACGAAGATGCACATGAACAAATCCGTTGACGCACAACTTTTGCAGCGCCTCGCGCAAGGCCACGCAGGCCGAGCGGAGCAAAAACCTAGAATACCAAATGCGAAGCATTTGGTATTCTAGGTTTTATGCGTGCGGGGCAAAAGTTCGTGCCGAGAAAGGATTTGTGGTTTTTGAACTTGTACGCAAATAAGTCTTTGGGGATGGGCGATACCGGTTGCCAAATAAAGCAATTCTGGTATAGTGTCACGACTATGAAAGCAGATATACACCCAAAGAACTACCGAACAGTCATTTTCCACGACAACTCAAGTGGAGAGCGGTTTCTCGTTGGTTCTACGATTCACACGGAAAAGACTGAAAAGTGGACAGATGGCAACGAATACCCGATTGCATTTGTAGACGTTTCAAGTGCTTCGCACCCATTCTACACAGGACAGGAAAAGGTGATGGACACTGCAGGACGCGTCGAACGTTTCAAGGCTCGTGTGGAGAAGTCAAAGGCAAAGGGAAAGAAGGCGTAAGGAAAAAGCCGGACTCGCACGTCCGGCTTTTTGTTGCCTGTAATTTGCTATACTTGAATGGTCTCACATCTATCGTATGGAATTCAATAATGAACATCTTGCCCTCTTTAGGGAAAATCACAAAACGCAGTTTCTCTGTGGGCAATTTGATGCGCTTCGCGCTAAGCGTCTGGAAGCAGAAGGACTTGCGCTTGACCCCACGATGGCAGAATTGGTGCAGGAAGAAATCGCGTCTCTCGACGAGCAAACGACACACCTGTATACAGAAATGGAGCGCATCCTCGAAGATTCTAAAGTTGAAGAAGCTAAGCCCTATGGGGTACTCCTTGAAGTACGTGCAGGGGCAGGGGGAGAGGAGGCTGCGCTTTTTGCGGAAGAACTCGCGTATATGTACCTACGGTATGCCGAGATGAAGGGGTGGCAGACTTCCACCGCATCTGAGTCGCGCGCTTCACAGGGTGGCTTTAAGGAAGCGACATTTGAGATTATTGGTAATGACGCCTACGACGCACTCCGCTATGAGACTGGCGTCCACCGCGTCCAGCGTATTCCCGTTACTGAGAAAATGGGACGTATCCACACCTCTACCGCATCCGTGGTCATTCTCCCCATGCGTCGCAAACCTATTATTGAGGTGAATCCGAGCGACTTTGATATGGAGTTTTCTCGTTCGGGAGGTGCAGGAGGGCAGAACGTCAACAAAGTGGAAACGGCAGTGCGCCTCATTCACCGCCCGACAGGCCTTGACGTGCGTTGCCAGTCTGAGCGCAGTCAGTTGAAAAATCGAGAAAAGGCCATGACTATGCTCATCGCCAAACTCGAAATGGCTCACGAGGAAGAAGAATCAAAAAAGCATGCTGCCACCCGCAAGTCACAGATTGGTACCGGTGACCGCTCAGAAAAAATCCGCACATATAATGTGCCACAGAACCGCATCACTGACCATCGCATCAAAGAGTCATGGCACAATATCCATGAAATCCTCGCAGGCAATCTTGCTGATGTCGTGAAATCCCTACAACGAGCCGAGGCAGGAGCTAGTGCTGGCGAGATTGCAGAATAAGGGGTGCTGTGGTACTATCCGACTGCTCTTTTAATGGGCGTATTTTTAATTATGAATATAAATCACACATCGGAGAAATCTCTTATCGAGCGTCTTTTTGACGTTGGTGCACACTTTGGCTTTACGAAGTCACGTCGTCACCCTACTGCAACCACATTTATTTTTGGGAACAAGCAGGGGACTGACATTATTGATCTTGAACAAACAGCACTCGCACTCGAGAATGCAAAAAATTTCTGTCTCGAAGCGGGAAAGGCAGGGAAGACAGTTCTCTTTGTCGGCACAAAGGAAGAAATGACCGTGACCGTAAAGGCTCACGCAGAACAGGCAAAAATGCCTTTTGTGGTGAATCGATGGGTGGGCGGTATGCTTACCAACTTTTCTGAAATTAAAAAACGTGTACAGCGTCTTAAGGATTTGGTAGCTCAAGGAGAATCAGGAGAGCTTGAACGCAAATACACAAAAAAAGAACGTGTCGTGATTGGTCGTGAACTCGACAAACTCGTACACAATTTTTCTGGTATTCAGCATATGGATCGTCTTCCATACGCAATGATTATTGTTGACCCTCGTCACAATTTTATTGCCGTAGAGGAAGCAACCGATCTCAATATCCCAATTATCGCTATTGCAAGTTCAGATACTAATCTTCGTCCTATTACCTATCCAATCGTAGCAAATGATGCACTTCAATCGAGTGTCTCACTTATTCTTGACGAACTTACCACTGCGTACACTCAGGGTGTTGCAGAATTTACTCCTCTCCCTACTCCCCGCCGCGAAGAAGTACGTCGTTAATACAAAGCACCGCCAAAGCAGTACTTTGATAATTATTTAATTTGCTCTTTATATTTATGGAAATTACATCAGCACAGCTTAAGGAATTACGAGAGTTGACCGGAATCTCTGTTATGCAGTGCAAGAAGGCTCTTGAAGAGGCAGGAGGTGACATGGAGAAAGCAAAGATTATCCTGCAGAAGAAGGGGGGAGAAATTGCGCTCAAGAAATCAGATCGTGCACTCGGTGCAGGTGCTATTGGAAGTTATGTACACTCCACCCATGAAGTTGCTGCGCTCGTGCAACTTTCTTGTGAAACCGACTTTGTCGCAAAAAATGAGGAGTTCAGTGCACTTGCACGCGAAATTGCTATGCATGTTGCCGCACAGAGTCCTCTCTACATCACTCGTGAAGAAGTCACCGACGAAATACTCGCAAAGGCAAAAGAAGTCTTTATGGCAGAAGTGAAGGATAAACCTGCAGAAATGCAGGAGAAAATTCTTGCTGGCAAAATTGACGCATACTTCAAGGACCGCATCCTTATGGAACAACCCTTCATTAAGGATCAAGACAAGACCATTGGAACCTTGGTAAGTAATGCTATTCAGAAATTTGGCGAAAACGTTGTCATTAGCGCAATCTCTCGACTTTCAGTAAAATAGAGTAATGAGTACTCTCGAACAAGTATTTTTAATAAGTGTTTTGTTTGTGGTTGCTCTCGTTTTGCTTTTTCATGTTGAGAGAAAGAACGGTAAGCGTTTTGGAGAGCATCTTCGTATTCGCACTGATTATATAGTTCTCAAAGCAACGAAATACGTTCATACGGCACTCAACTACACAGGGCGTGATTTTGTCCGTCAAGTGGCACATTATCTCTTTCATACAATTCTTCGCAATGTGCTTGAGTTTACGAGAAGTGCTGAAAAGGGCTTACGTAATATGATACGCATCAATAAGACATTGGCAAAGCGTGCTGAGCGTGAGAGTGTCACGCGTACTAAACTCGAAGAAATAGCAATTCACAAAGTAGCAACAGCGCTTACCGAGGATGAGAAGCGCATACGTAGGGAAAAGGAATTGCGGGGCCATCCGCATCAATAGGTTGCATTTTTGGACGATTTCTTTCATAATACACCCCGTGCGCAAAAGCGCATTTTTTGTACACAGAAAATATTTATTTTCTTTGAGCCGTCTTAGCTCAGTTGGTAGAGCAACGGTTTTGTAAACCGTAGGTCCTCGGTTCAAACCCGAGAGACGGCTCAAAGAAAAGAAATAGAAGTAGTCTTAGCGAAGGTGGTGGAGTTAAAACAGTGCGGGGCACTGTTTTAAAGTTTTGTAAACCGTAGGTCCTCGGTTGACCAATTTTTCTTACGACCTTAAGGGAGTTAGAAAAATGGAAATGTCCTTGTGGCGCAAACCCGAGAGACGGCTCAAAGAAAAGAAATAGAAGTAGTCTTAGCGAAGGTGGTGGAGTTAAAACAGTGCGGGGCACTGTTTTAAAGTTTTGTAAACCGTAGGTCCTCGGTTGACCAATTTTTCTTACGACCTTAAGGGAGTTAGAAAAATGGAAATGCCCTTGTGGTGCAAGCCCGAGAGACGGCTCAAAGAAAAGAAATAGAAACTAGGTCACACATGTATTAAAAAAGCCCCGATGGTAACTCATCGGGGCTTTTTTAATCCCTAAAGTGCGCTATACTCCCATATTATGGCAAAACATTCGCACCTACTCCCCTATGCAAACCGACCAGATTTTAAAGTTGGTCGCGCACCCGAACTTACCGGTCGAGACCGAGTGCTGTATCGTTTTCTCGAAATCCTTCCAGGTGCAGCATCATGGACAGCACTTGTGGGCATGGTTCTCATGTCTATTTATACACCCTTTTTTGCGGCATACTTCATTATTGCATTTGCTGTCTTTTGGGTCCTTAAAACTGCTTTTCTTTCATACCACCTTCGTTATAACTGGAAGCGTCTTCGGAGTCACATGACTGCTGATTGGAAAAGGATGATTGAGCGTTTTGAGTATGAACATCTGTATCATCTCATTATTCTTCCATACTACAATGAGTCTGAAGAAGTAATTAATACATCTCTCGCCTCTCTCGCAGAAGTACGGTATGACAAAAAAAGTATGATTGTGGTGCTTGCGCGTGAAGAGCGTGCAGGTGAAGGCGCTGCACTCGTTGCAGAACGCATGAAAGAAAAGTGGGGAAGTACCTTTGGCAGTTTTCATATTTCTGCACACCCTGCAAATCTCCCGGGTGAGATGGCCGGCAAGGGCTCCAATGCCACGTGGGCAGCAGAAGATGTACGAAAAAAAGTTCTTGACCCTCATGGTATCCGCTACAATCATACACTGGTATCAATTTTTGATATCGACACCGTCGTGTATTCCGACTATTTCAATTGTCTCGTATGGCATTTTATAACAGCACCGCGCCCACTCAAGAGTTCATTCCAGCCAGTACCAGTTTTCAACAATAATATGTGGGAAGCATCTTCACTTGCACGTGTGGTGGCGATGTCTTCCACCTTTTGGGAAATGGTACAGCAGGAGCGCCCTGAGCGCATGGCGACTTTTTCTTCCCATTCTGTCTCATTTCAAGCATTGTATGAAATTGGCTACTGGCAGACCAACATGGTCTCCGAGGATTCGCGCATTTACTGGAATCTTCTCCTTGCGAATGATGGAGAGTACGATGTGATTCCGCTTTCGTACCCTGTCTCCATGGACGCTAATGCCGCACCGACATTTTTTGGTACAGTTAAAAATATATACAAACAGCACCGCAGGTGGACCTATGGTGTTGAAAACTTCGTCTACGTGGTGTATCACTTCACGAAGAATAAAAATATTCCCCTTGGCCGTCGCATTAAAATTGCGCTCCAGCAGGCAGAAGGGTATTGGTCTATGGTCACGAATCCGATTATGCTCATTATTCTCGGTTGGGCACCAATCTTTTTTGGAGGACGTGTCTTTCATGAGACGGTACTTTCCTACAATCTTCCTATTGTGGTACGCGACCTTCTTATTCTCGCGATGTTTGGTCTTGTGATTTCTTCCATGATATCTCTCACACTCATTCCAAAACGTCCTGAGGGGAAAAGTCGTTTCGTGTATATTGTGATGGCATTGCAGTGGGTTCTGGTGCCGATTACGATGGTTATCTTTAGTGCGATTCCCGGGCTCGATGCGCAGACACGACTTATGCTCGGTAAGTATATGGGTTTTTGGGTTACTCCCAAATCCCGGTGACGCACGAGCACCTCATCTGCTTTGTTGCCCTGCAAAACTGCAGCCTCACCGTACGTCATGTACGCCTCGACAGCAGTTTTTTGTGCGCCGCGCATCTGTGGCACTCGTGCGTCACCGGTGGTGCTGGGGCAATCAAATCAATCTGGCGGAAGCGTACGGTACGCCTCGGTTTAAAACAATGTATCTAATGTACGTCCAAGGAATATGACTCATATTTTAGTGTAGTTTTAAGTTTTGAAAATGACTCTACTTCGTGGTACCCTACATCTACTATGGGCCCACATATCGAGGTACAGCCACTCCCACACAAAACGCGTCAGCGAACATTTTTGTTTCTGGTACTCATTTTTCTTGTATCTCTCCCATTCCTGTACTTCTATGCTACGGGGTATCGTTTTGATTTACAGAAACCTACAAACCTCGTCAGTACCGGTGGTATATATGTCGCGGTTGATGTAACCGGCGCAGACATATTTATCGACGGAGAACTCGTGCGAGAGACACGCACGTTTCGCAAGGCTTTTTATGCTCAAAGATTAGATGCTGGCACACACCGTGTTCATGTGCAGAAAGACGGATACCATACGTGGGTAAAAGAACTTCCCGTTTCAAAGCGACTTGTCACCGAGGCAGAAGCGTTTAATCTCCCTCTTGTACCACAGGTGCGTGTTATTACTCCGTTTCTGTCTGCAACGGGCACTCCTGTGGTACGTACACCCCTTCTCACTGCATCCACTTCCGAGATGATGCTCGCTACTACCACTACGGCAACATCTACCTTTATCAATAATGGAGAGTACACACGGCTCATTGAAAACTTCAATGCAACCACCACCGAGTTACAGGAAAGTACTGCAGAACAAATTAAAGATATTTTCAACACGAGCACGACAACCGAAGTGAAGGGGGAAGAAGCTACTTCGACCATTACCTATAACGGTGTACAACTCATACGTGCGAGCGACGAGGTCTTTGCGACATGGGTTGGCTCGTTTGAGCAGATGCCGTACTACTACTGTGCGCCCGATTTCCCTGCATACAGCACTTCATCACCTGCTGATACCTTACCTTCTGAAGTGATTCCTACGCCTGAAGATGAAGTAATTCTCCTTGAGGAAGGCATTATGGGCCCCGTACAAACTATTCCAAAAGATACGGCGTGTGACCCACGTATTCGTATCGATAGAAAATGGCAGGAGGTGAGTGATTTTGATTTCTTCCCCGGAAGCACCGACTTTGTGGTGATGGCACTGAGTGACGGCATCTATGTGGTAGAGGTAGACGACCGCTCATGGCAGAATGTGCAACCACTTATCATGGGTACAGATCTTGCATTTCATATAGAGAACGGCTCGATTTATGTATACGACGGTGCTCTTATTTATCAAGTATTATTGCAAACTGAATAAGTACTATGACACCGAGTAACGGACACCAGCACCCACTTACGCAGATGATTGCAGAAATTAATAGTATTTTTGCAGAGATTGGTTTTGTGTTTGCAGAAGGTCCTGAGGCAGAGCGTGAGCACTACAATTTTGATAGGCTCAATGTCCCCAAGGATCACCCCTCACGCGATATGCAAGATACGTTTTGGTTTCGCCGTAGTGATGTGAAGGAACCTACTGTGCTCCGCACACACACTTCTGCTGTACAGGGTCGCTTTATGGAAGCACATACTCCCCCCATGCGTGCTATTGCGTTGGGGAAAGTGTTTCGTAATGAGGCAACCGACGTCACTCACGAAGCACAGTTTTATCAGTTTGAAGGATTTTACGTGGACAAAGAGGTGCACCTCGGACACTTGAAGGGCACACTTGAATACTTTTTCGGAAAGTTCTTCAGAGGGGATGTGGAGGTACGATTCCGTCCCAGTTTCTTTGGTTTTGTGGAGCCGGGTGTCGAGGTGGATATGCGTCTCAACTCAGGTAACTCAAAACTCGTGGGGAAGTGGATTGAGATTATGGGTGCCGGTATGATTCATCCTAATGTACTCCTTGATTCTGGCATTGACCCCTTACTATACTCAGGCTTCGCCTTTGGTATGGGGCTTGATCGACTCGGCTTTATGAAATACGAGTTTGATGATATCCGCACACTCTATAGTGGTGACCTCAGATTTGTAAATCAGTTTTAGAAATAGAAAATAGAAGATATAAAATATAAAATAGAAAATAGAAGATATGGAAAATAAAAAAGAAGTGTCACAGACAGAGAAGGAAGTTTTTAAGATGAGACTTATTGATTTTTCTGTTTCAACTATGAAACTGTGTCATGATTTTCGCAAAGATCCCACACTTTGGTCGTTGAGTGATCAACTGATTAGAAGTGCAACTTCGATTGGAGCAAATATTAATGAAGCACAGGGAGCAAATTCTAAAAAAGATTTTGCAAATTATTTTCAAATCGCACTTAAATCAGCTAGAGAAACTCGATATTGGATACAAGTAATAGAGCGTTATAACAGTAAGATAAAAGATATCGAGTTCGTACGTAATGAAAATGAAGCGCTCATAAATATCTTGCATGCTTCATTAAAAACCCTGAGGTCGAAACTGTAATATCTTCTATCTTCTATTTTCTATCTTATATTTCTCATATGAAAGTAATTCACGATTGGCTTAAAGAGTATGTGGGGGACGCAATGCCTGACGTCGCCACCTGCGAAGACCTTTTCACGTTTCATGCCTTTGAGGTAGATGGTGTTGAAGTGGTGGAGGGGAAGGATGTGCTCGATATTAAAGTTTTGCCAGACCGTGCGAGTGATTGTCTTTCACATCGGGGTATCGCCCATGAACTTGCCGCAATTATGGGCGCACCACTCACGCATGACCCGCTTCGAGAACCGGTAGCACTTGTACCGCTCACTGAAAAAATCAAAGTAACTATAGAAGATACACAGGCATGTCGTCGCTTTGGTGCGGCGCTTATGACGGGTGTTGCGGTGAAGGAATCACCCGAGTGGCTCAAAGCGCGTCTTCACGCACTCGGGCAACGCTCCATCAATAATGTGGTCGATGCGACCAACTATGTGATGCTTGGACTTGGACAGCCTCTCCACGCATACGACGCGGCCAAGTTCCCGCATACTAATGATATGTGGCATTTTGGTGTCCGTATGGCTCGTGAAGGGGAGGAGGTCACGACACTTTCGGGCGACACCTACTCACTTACCCCACTAGTCCAACTCATTACCGATGCACCGAGTGGTGTGCCTCTCGGCATCGCAGGTATAAAGGGAGGAAAACTTGCCGAGATAGATGCAGCGACTACAAATATCATTCTTGAAGCAGCAAACTTTGCTCCACAGATTACACGCAAAGCCGCACAATTTTTGAAACTCCAAACCGACGCTTCAAAGCGTTTTGAAAACAATCTCTCGCCCGAACTCGTGCCTTACGCACTCGTAGAAGTAGTGCGCCTCATTACTGAAATTTCAGGGGGAACCTGTGCAGGATATGCCGATGTGTATCCAACACCATTTCAGAGTGTTCCCGTCACCGTTTCACTTACACAGGTGAATGCACTTCTCGGCATGACACTTACGGAAAAAGAGGTAGAAGATATTCTCACGCGCCTTGGATTTTCATTTATCAAAGACGGAGACGCATGGACCGTCACTGCGCCATGGGGACGCACTGATGTCACCATTCCTGCGGACGTTATTGCAGATATTGGTCGCGTGTATGGATACGAGCATGTTGCGTCGGTACTTCCTCTACCCATGCCACTTGCGGAGTGTAATGCTCGCCAGTACTACAGTGAGATAATTCGTCATGTGCTTGTTGAAGCAGGATGTTCTGAGGTAATTACTTCTTCATTCCGCAAGAAAGATGTCATCACACTCCAAAATGCACTTGCAAGTGATAAGGGGTCTTTGCGAAGTACGCTCACCCACAACATTCGCGAAGCACTCGACAAAAATATGCCGAACGTCGACCTCCTCGGACTCACCACGCTATCACTTTTTGAGATTGGTACTGTGTTTAATAAGACTACGATGGGCGATGATGTGATGGAGCATATATCGCTTGCGATTGGTGTACGGACAAAGCAACAGGGCTACACACCCAAAGACGATGCACTACTCGCCTCACTTGTGACGCACGTAGAGGAAGTACTGGGAGTCATGCTTAATGGCGTAAGTGACAAAGGTGTCTATGAGTGTAATCTCACCGATGCTCTCAACACGCTTCCGGTACCACAGACCTACGATGCGTATGTGCCACAAGAGCCTGTTTCCTTTACTCCTTTTTCCGCATACCCATTCATCTCACGCGATATCGCACTCTGGGTACCCGAGGCAGTGACGGCTGAAGAAATCGAAAGAGAAATCCGCGAGCATGCCGGTACACTCCTCACCCGCGTGACCCTCTTTGATTCCTTTACAAAAGAGGGGAGAGTCTCCTACGCCTTTCGCCTCATCTTTCAGTCTCACGAAAAAACTCTCACCGATGATGAGGTAGGACCTATAATGCAAACCCTCACCACCACCCTCACCGCAAAAGGTTTTGAGATTCGGTAGTTTTAAAGTTCTTTCTTTCCAAGAATCCAAAGAACTCTTTCTCCGTACCACTACGGCCATCTAAAATCCTTTCTCGGCACGAACTTGAAAAAACCACGCATAAACCTAAAACCATCAATCCTTCGGATTGGTGGTTTTAGGTTTTGCTATGCTCGCGCTGTGTGCGCTCCGCAATGCTTTTTTAAAGTTGTGCCTCAACGGATTTTTACGTATATGCCATTAAGAACTCGTTGACGCACTGCTTTTATGCAGCCTCGCGCAAGGCCCCACAGGCCGAGCGGAGCAAAGACCCAAAACTCACATTCTACGAATGTGAGTTTTGGGTTTTATGCGTGCTGAAGAAAAGCAGTGCGGAAAAAGAGTTCTGTCGCCAACATACAGAGTTCGCGACGAGAGGGAATTTCCTCCATTTTTCTCGCCAATTCCCACGCATTTTTGCCACAGGGGGAAGGGGGACAAAATGGCTTAAATTTGCTATACTTTTGGCTATTATTGGGTATTTATAAATCGACAAAAACGTGAGTAAACAAAGTTCATATAGCGCTGATTCGATTCAGATTCTTGAAGGTCTTGAGCCTGTGCGCAAGCGCCCGGGCATGTACATCGGTACCACTGGTCCTGATGGTCTGCATCACCTCATTTGGGAGATTTTCGACAACTCGCGCGATGAGGCCATGGGTGGCTTTGCCAATCGCATTGAGGTAGCACTGCTTCCGGGCAACTATATTCGCGTTGTCGACAACGGTCGTGGTATTCCGGTGGATACTCACAAGCAAACAAAAGTCTCGGCTCTCGAGACAATTCTCACCACACTCCATGCGGGAGGAAAGTTTGGTGGGGAGGATGGTGGATACAAGGTCTCTGGCGGTCTCCACGGCGTGGGCGCATCGGTGGTAAACGCGCTTTCTACGCACATGATTGCTGAAGTGCATCGTGATGGGGGGTATTTCATTCAGGAGTACACCATCGGCAAGCCAAAAGCAAAGGTCAAGAAAGTTGGCCCTTCGAAATTCCATGGCACTATTATCACCTTTCGTGCTGATGGAACTATTTTTCCTGAGATTAAGTACGAGTTTAAGCGGATTGTGTCTCACTTGCGCCAGCAAGCGTACTTAGTAAAGAGTATGCGCATTAGTGTCATTGACGCACGTCCTACTGAGGAGGAGACAAAGGATGTGACTGAGAAAGATGTGCAGAAGTTTATGTCGGGTATTCTCGGGAAGACCTATCTTTCTGATGAACACTTTGAGGTACCACACGAACACTTCTTCTTTGAGGGAGGGCTCCGTTCGCTTGTGGCTTTTAACAATCACTACCAAACGCCGGTGCATAAAAATATCTTTTATGTGGAGAAGCAGAATGTAGACCCTGCAGTACTTTCAGTAGAGGTGGCACTCCAATATGTAGATGATATCAGTCCGCGCATTAGTGCATTTGCAAACAACATCTTCAACCCCGAGCACGGTACACACATCACGGGCTTTAAAACTGCGCTCACCCGTACTCTCAATAATTACGCAAAGAAAAATAATTACTTCAAAGAGAAAGACGGTGCATTCACTGGAGATGACGTTCTTGAGGGTATTACTGCGGTAGTATCGGTAAAGATGCCTGAAATACAATTTGAAGGGCAGACAAAGGCAAAACTAGGCTCTGTGGAGGCTCGCAGTGCCGTGGAGACAGTCTTTGGTGATGCATTCAACGAGTTCCTCGAGGAAAACCCGGATGACGCAAAGGGAATCATCAACAAGGTGGTGATTGCCGTAAAGGCGCGTAAGGCAGCAAAGGCTGCAAAGGACTCGGTTCTCCGCAAGGGCGCACTTGAAGGTATGACCCTTCCGGGGAAACTCGCTGACTGCCAGACAAAGAGTCCTGCAGAATCAGAAATCTTTATTGTAGAGGGAGACTCTGCGGGTGGTTCGGCAAAGATGGGTCGTGATCGCCGTACACAGGCAATCCTTCCGCTTCGCGGAAAGATTCTCAATGTGGAGCGCGCTCGCCTCGACAAGATGCTTGCCTCAGAACAGGTGAAGAATCTTGTGGTTGCTATGGGTACTGCTATTGGTGATGTGTTTGACCTTTCAAAACTTCGCTATCACAAAATCATTATTGCAACAGACGCCGATGTGGACGGTGCGCACATTCGCACGCTTCTTCTCACCCTTTTCTACCGGTACTTCCGTCCCGTGATTGATGGGGGATATATCTACATCGCACAGCCGCCACTCTACAAGATTCAACGTGGTAAGGAGATTATGTATGCCTACAATGATGAAGAAAAAATGGCGATTCTTGGGAAAGATGCTGTCGTGTCAGAAGTAGAAGAAGGGGAGGAGACCCCCGAGCCTGTGGAGGAAGAAGTAGAGGCAGAGGCAACAGCAAAGACTCCTAAGATTCGTATCCAACGCTACAAAGGTCTCGGAGAGATGAATGCCGAAGAACTCTGGGAAACCACCATGAATCCAGACCATCGTGTATTGAAACAGGTGTCTATTGTCGATGCGCTCGAAGCTGACAAGGTGTTCGATATTCTCATGGGTACCGACGTCTCAAGTCGCAAGTCATTCATCCAGTCCAACGCCCACATGGCCAATCTCGACGTTTAAACTAAAATGACGGACATCGGATGTCCGTCATGCGGATGCCTGGCTTTGTTGTTGGTAGGTATACAAAATCGCCGGCGCCCGTAGGGCGCCGGCGATTTGCTTATTTTTCTTGCTTCAATTATTCCACCACCACACTGAGTGACGCAGTGTTGTTTCCTGTCTTTGTGTCACCAGCTACTGAAAGCGTATTGGTGAAGGTGACTACTTCACCCTCCTCCACATCGAGATAGAATCCAAGAGTGAACATCACATGTGACTGTGGGGCAAGTGGTGCCTGCACGGGTGAAGTATACACTTCGCCCGTAGGCAAGATTGTGGTGAATGACCAGTTGCCTGAAGTCTTGGTACCGAGGTTAATTACATCAAAGCGAATCGCATTATGTGCATCAGTGTTGAATGTCTTGGTGAATCCAAAGACACCATTTTGAAGCACTCCAGAGCCCAGAATCTGCACACTGAGGTCGGTATACATTTCCTTTGCAGGTGCTACAGGGATGACGGGCTTCGCAACTGGCTCTTGAGGCACCGTAGGCGTAACTGGCTTTTGGGTAGGCTCCTTCACCGCCTCAGGTACAGGCTTTACATCCGCAGGCTTCTTTTCAGTATCGACGATAGCTACTTCAGTCGTCGTTGCCGTTTCTCTGTGTGCTACTTCACGTACAGGAATTGTTGCGTTAACGACAGTAACCTTTGTGGTGTGTTTCAGAGTATCTCCCGTCTTATTATTTGTGAAGGCAACGGTGAGGGGAATATCGGTGAAGCGGAAGTCATCAGAAAGCGCGGTGAGGGAAAGCCCATGCACATTCGCCGGGAGGGTCAGTGTGTCAGTACAAGCGATAGGCATAAAAGTATCGTCACCACTTCGTACCTCGAGTCGTACTCCGGGGACACACTCGTACGTAAGGGCATATTCACCTTCAGTGCGGAAGTCTGTCCAAGAAATTTGGAATGACTCAGCAGAATTTACGACAATCTTTTCGGTCGCTATGGTTAATTCTTTTGCAGGGCGGTAGAGATTAATAGTCTCTGCAATAGACGCAAGGGAAGCAAAACCTTCCGGTGCACGCTTACTGCCTTCGACGGTGATATACACGAAAAAGGCGATGGTGACGAGAAAGCCAACAATCGCAAGTGTCTTCACGACGGCACTCTTTAGAGTTTGTGTTTCATTCATATGCAAGTATGCTACCACGATAATTCTACTATGTCAACACACAAAAAATGGCGCAAAAGCAGTGTATTGACAAAAACTATAAATGATGTACTATTCTAACAACTACATCAATCTCAATTTTTAATATATGACTCAAGCAAATCCCTACGCACCGTATTCTTCAAAGCGCGAACAGCGTATTGTCTTTTTCTTTGTGACGGTAGGGACTATAGCGCTTACCTATGCTTTTTTCTATATAGTCGATTTCCTTCCGGAGCAAAAGACCGATGGTAACGAAACTCCCTCACGCATGGAAGCGGAGCAGATGGCTGTATCTGAAACAGAGAATGTGACACTCAGTGATGAAGAAACTGAAAAGCAGGATACGCTCGCCCACGATACAACTGCAGTAGTGAGTGAAGACGCAACCTTTCCTATTGCTATCATTTTTGATTCACTCGATGATAGAAAAGTTCGTGTCCTTAATCCAGAATCTTCTTCGGTGGAGGCACTTGATGCAGCACTTCTTTCTGGTGTGATTCGTCATCCTGACTCAGCAGACTTTGCCGAGAAGGGCACCATATTCCTTTTGGGACACTCAAGTTATCTGCCGAATGTCATGAATAAAAACTTCCAAGCGTTTAATGGTATTCAAAAACTAAAGTGGGGAGATACTATTCGTCTCCGCTCCAGCGACACCGAATACGTGTACACGGTAGATAGGGTATACGAAGCAAAGGCTTCAAGCGCCGAGGTGCCACTGCAATATGATATCGCAAAGCTTGTGCTCGCGACCTGTAATACCTTTGCGAGTAAGGACGACCGCTTCGTAGTGGAAGCCACGCTCGTAGACTCATACCCGCTTGAGGATTAGTGTGTCGAGAGAGGAGAAGTGTCCGAACTTTGACAAAAAATAGGTTGTGATGTACAATATTTTTATATAGTTCTCCTCTGTTCTTCATGCGCCTGTGTGCATGGCTCATGGCAAAATAATCATATTTTGCTTTGTACATTAATTTCAGTCAAAAGCGGAATCTTTCCATGCTTTCAATATGTTTACGTACACGCGTAGGTGAGCATATTTAGAGGTATGAACTCATTACTTAATTTTATCGAACTCATTATATGAAGAACAAATACACAATTGCATACATAGGTGCGATTATCGCACTCCCGGTAGCGCTCTTGTTCATCGTGCCAGCAGTTGCAACAACAAATGCATTCGACTGGAACGGTGGAAGTACTGCACAGTCTTCCTTTGCAGAAGCTGAGGCTGATGTATTCGGAGATGCGGACGCATGGACATGGGGTACAGGAACAGATGCAGGTGCAGAGGCTGAAACTGAGTCTGACGCATCAGCGCACGCATCCGCTTTTGGTAATGGTGCCGAGGCAGAAGCAGGTGCTAATACTGAAGACTACGCATGGTCATCAACAGGGACAGATGATGCGGGAGTCACTTCTGGGGAAGCCTACGCCTGGAACACCGGCAGCGCGTACGCGTCTGCACACGTGCATACAAACACCTGTGGTCATGACTGGTGTGATTACCACGATTGTGATGATCACGACGAGTGTACATGGGGCTGTGAGGAGGAAGAAACTCATGCACCTACCTGTACCTTGAATGTTCTCCCTAGTTCAATCGTAGAGGGGAATTCAGTAAAGCTTGTATGGGATACCAGTTACGCATCTGCAGTCTCGATTGCAGGAATTGGTTCTGTGGTACTTGATGGCTCTAAGGACCTTACACCAACACAGTCACAGACCTATACGCTTACCGCAACAGGTGAAGGTGGTACGGCAATATGTGCAAAGTCAGTGCACGTAACTCCAAAAGAGGTGGTATATCCAGCGCCACTCTGTACATTCAGTATTAATCCTGAATCTATTACGGAAGGTGGATCAGCAACATTTACATGGGATACCACCAATGCAACCGCAGTGTCTATTGACACCATTGGAGCAGTCACTGTTGATGGTACAAAAGTTGTGTACCCAACACAGACAAAAAACTATGAACTTACCGCAACAGGAAATGGTGGTACGGTAAAGTGTACCGACTCCGTTCACGTAACACCAAAAGTGAATCCACCAACACAAGTAGTGAAGTGCGATTCGTTTACTGCAAGTAAATCACATATCAAGAAAGGAGAAGCAGTGGTACTCGCGTGGAATACTACTGACGCACAGAGTGTGCTCATCAACGAAGGTGTTGGTACAGTCGCACTCGATGGGAATACCACGGTCTATCTCTTCCGTAGTACAACCTTCACTCTCACCGCGCGTAATGGTGCTGAAACCAATACGTGTCAGGTATCGGTCGGTGTTGATGCGGAAAATACTACTTCCGGAACCACAACTACTATCACGAATGTAAACAATAACTACGTTGCGACAACTACTATCACGAATGTAAACAACAACAGCAACTATAACTACAACTCATACAGTGGTGGAAGTAGCCGTAATAACAACAACAATGACGATGATGCTCGCTGTGATTCATTCACGGTAAGTGATTCTCGTGTCGAAGAAGGAGATAAAGTTACACTCCGTTGGAAGACTACCGACGCAGACGATGTTGATATTAACCAAGGTGTGGGTGATGTTGACGATGATGGAAGCGAAACAGTAACCATCGATGAAGACACCACTTTTACCTTGACTGCGCGCGGTGATGGCGATACTGATACGTGTCGCGTGAGTGTCAAGGTAGACGAAGATGATGACAACAATGATAACGACAAACTTCGTTGTGAATTTAGCGTTTCCGACAGTGCTATCCGCACCGGTGAGAGCGTTATCCTCTCATGGATAAACGACGCTACTGACCGCCTTGTCCTCAAGGACAACAACGGCAAGACACTTGCAGACTCAAAGAAGAATAGTGATATCGATGAGGATGTAGATTTCCTTACCGTAAAGCCATCAAAGACCACCAAGTATACCCTTGATGTCTATGACGGCAACAAGAAGGAAACGTGCGTGCTCAATGTTGAAGTTGGAAAGGGCACCGTGAGTGGTATCTCACTCTCACAGGTCCCCTACACAGGATTTGAAGCAGGGCCAATGCTTACCGCTATTTTCTACGGTGCAATCGCTCTCTGGGGTCTTGTACTCGCCTACGCGCTTGTCCTAAAAAAAAAGCACTCCCGGATGCTCTCAAAGTAACTAGGGAGGAAGATGTGGTCACACCCGTGGCGACACCTGAAATTCCTCCCAATCTTCCGGTATTGCCAGAAGGTGAAGTGGAGGATGAAATTGACGCGCTCAAAGCACTTGAAACGCATGCGCACATACATGCAACACTCATCTCGAGTGATGCACTCCGTCTCATTGCGAATCACGGCACCCGTGCTGAACAGATGGAACTCTTGGATAAAGTTATTGCACGCGCAAAGACCAAGTATCCTACTGAAAATGAGTGGACCGTACTCAACAAAGAACGCGTCATAACACTCCTCGCATAAGTGAGGAACAGCAAAACCCCGCGACTTCGCCGCGGGGTTTTGCTGTTCACGCCACATTTCCTAAGGTCTTGCTTCGGGCAAATAGGGAAGGCGAGTAACTTCTGTTGCTCCATGAGATATTATCCCAGAGCCAAGTCCCGCACATACTGCGATACAGAATCGTACCCTTTTTCAATCGCTCTTTTTTCAATACGCGCCTTATCTGCTCCTGACACACGAAAACGAATGACGTCTGACTGTTTCCGCCCATACTCTTGTTCGGCAATAATTAGATTAGGTAGATCGAGAATGACCGATGATAAATCTTCCTCAAGAAACTCTTGATCAATACATGCGCCTTTCGCAATAAAATGCACTGTCCCTGACTTTGTTTTTTCAAGCGTATAGGGATATATTTTATTTTTTATAGTTATACTTGCTTTTGTTTTCATATATTTCTTTTTATGAATACTTGTATCTGAGTGCGTATCTGCTGCTTGTAGAAATTTTTACACTCATTGTTGTGTACGGGGACAATAATATCGTGTTGTAACTGCGAGTGTTTCCACTTTACGTGACTGCCTTTTGCATATATTTTCTCAAAACCAACGTAAATAAGGATTTTTTCGATATCTGCATAACGAACATTCTGTGGTGAATGGTCAAACTTTTGAAGCAGTTTTTCAATCTGACTCATTGTAACTACATTATATATAAATGTAGTTACAATGCAAGTATCAAAGCAGTGGTATATAATCAGGAAGGAGATAGAGAAGTATCTCAACTAATAAATTATGAAAAAAGATCCATTTGTATTAACGAAGGAAGAGCAGGAAATTGAGAACGCGTTTGCACAGGGTGCGTATTCCTCTGTCCCCAATCTCGCGGAAGAAAAAAAGAGATATGCGCAAATCGCACAAAATACCTTTGCACGAAACAAGATGATTACACTCCGTATCTCCGAACGCAATCTTCTCCGTGTGAAAGCAGCAGCCGCCCGTGAGGGACTGTCATACCAAACATACATCACTGCGCTTATTCAGAAGAATGTGTAGTCGGGGTGGACAACACTACATAGAAACCTCTTGAAAGAAAAGTGACAGAACTCTTTCTCTGAACTCTTTTCCTAAAATCCTTTCTCGTCACGAACTTTTGCCCCGCACGCATAAGGCCTGAGAACTAAAAGCAATGCTTTTAGTTCTCAGGCCTTTGCTCCGCTCGCCCAATGAGGGCTCCGCGAGGCGCTGCAAAAGTTGTAACTCAACGGATTTTAGTAAAAGAACTCGTTGACGTACTGCTTTTATTCAGCCTGCCTAGATTCTTCTTATGAGCGAAGCAAATTAGAAAATCTTGGCTGTCGCCACATGCTCTCACAATGCAATGTGGTGACCAGGACGACCTCAGGGGAGGAGCGGAGCAAAGACCCAAAACCCGCATTCGTAGAATGAGGTTTTGGGTCTTATGCGTGCTGAAGAAAAGCAGTGCGGAAAAAGAGTTCTGTCTCCAATCTGTGCGATTCTAACCGAAAAAGAATTTTAGAGTTTGCGACTACAACACCTTTGCCTCAATCTCAGCGAGGAGGTGGTTGCCGAGTTTGTCGAGTTTCATTTGGCTTGTGCCACCGCCTCTCGATTCGAGTGTCACATTCTTGTTGGTAATTTCTGCGTCACCGACCACAGCAAAGTAGGGAAGTTTATCAGTCTTTGCGGCACGAATACGCTTGCCCAGGGATTCACTGGCGTCAACAAGGGTGACACGAATACCCACTGCCTTCAATTCCTCATACACATGCTGTGCATATTCGTGGTGTGCATCCGCCACCGGAATAATGCGTATTTGCTCAGGAGCAAGCCAAAGAGGGAAATTACCTGCGGTATGCTCTATATATACCCCTAGAAAGCGATCTATGGTGCCAAGGAGCGCTTTGTGGATCATTACTGGGGTTTTCTTCGTCCCGTCTTTATCCGTGTATTCTAGGTCAAAACGGCCCGGCTGCACAAAGTCGAGTTGCTGGGTAGCACACTGCCATTCTCGCCCTAGTGCGTCGATAACCATAATGTCAATTTTTGGACCATAGAATGCTGCCTCACCAATAGCGACGTGATAGTCGAGTCCAAGCTTCTTTGCCACCAACTCAATTTTTTCTTCAGCACTTTTCCATAGTTCAGAATCACCTAGATATTTTTCTTTTTGCTCGGGATCATGGAATGAGAGGCGCGCCTTAAACTCCATACCGAGTGCTCGGTAGAGTGACTTAATCATCTGCATAATACTTTCAAACTCTTGCTCAATTTGGTCGGGACGACAAAAGACATGTGCGTCATCCTGCGTGAGCGAACGTACGCGCGTGAGCCCACCGAGTTCACCTGTCTTCTCGTCGCGATAGCACGTGGTGGTCTCCATGTACCGCACGGGGAGGTCACGATAACTGCGTGGTCGTGAGGCATAAATCTGTGTGTGATGCGGGCAGTTCATGGGCTTCAGTGCAAATTCGTCACTCGACTCCTGGCTCTTTACAAGGAAAAGTTCGTGGCCAAACTTATCCCAGTGGCCTGATTTCTTGTATAAATCAATCTTTGTAATATGCGGAATCCAGACCTTTTCAAAGCCAGCACGTGACTGGAGTGATTCAGAGAATTTCCCTAATTCATCGCGCAGAATCGTACCTTTTGGGGTATAGAGGGGGAGACCAGACCCCACCAATTCAGAGAAAGTGAAGAGGTCAAGCTCCTTACCCAGTTTCCTATGGTCGCGCTTCTTTGCTTCCACGACACCGGCAAGGTACTTGACTAAATCGTCTTTCGTGTCAAAAGCAAGACCATACAAGCGCGTGAGCATCGCATTTTTTTCGTCCCCACGCCAGTATGCACCGGCCACGGAGGTGAGTGTAAAGGAGTCGACGTCGATATCTTTTGCAGGAGACTCTGAGTGTCCTCCACGACAGAGGTCGGTGAACTCACTTGCACCCTCTCCCACAGTGTACAGAGTGATGGTCTCACCATTTTTTTCGAGGTCGTTAATGAGTTCTATCTTGTACTGATTATTTTTGAAGGTGTCGCGCGCAATATCGGGGGTCACCACTGTGTGTGAAAATACTTTCCACGTTGCAAGCATCTTTTTCATGTGACGTTCGATATTCTTCAGGTCCTCATCCTTCGGTGTCGGTCCTCCGTTAAAATCAAAGTCATAGTAAAACCCCGTTTCGATAGCCGGACCGATGGTGGGTTTTGCGTGTGGAAATTCTTTGCGCACCGCAGTCGCAAGGAGGTGGGCAAGGGTGTGTCGCTTCTTCTCTAAAAGTGGTTCCATAATAATTTTGTATATTTAACTCTGAATAAAAGTCCGTGTCGCTGGATCTAGCGATTAGCCCGAGAAGGGGAGAATCGAGATTCAGATTCGACAACCTCTTTGTGTTCGTTTGCTCATCTAAAAAACGCCCAAGCAAAAACACGATTTCTCATGTTTTTGCTCGGACGATCTTTGCATTCCTGCAAGCCGCGGTTCCACCGAGCTTCCGAGAGTTTTGCTCTCGACGCTTATATGCAGATTAGGTGCTCATATATGAGTACGCCCAAGAGGGCTGACGTTTGGTAGACGTCACAACTTCTGATTCACTATGGTAGCGTGTCTGCACCCAATGTCAAATTGGAGCATAGGGAAGCGAGAAGGGGAACTGGTATGGGATGTGGAGTGGTGTAAAATAGCCAGACAAAATACATCTTGCGCGGAAGTATGCATGAGGATATCTCATGTGGATACATCCGGTTGAAACCTCTTTTTCACCAGTATCCGAACTAAGATAAAAGCACTCACTTTTTAAAAAAAAGAATGCTTCCACATTCTCGATTAGCCGAGATATTTATATAATAATGGGTTTTGTAACCCCGAGGACTAACCTAGGAGAATCTCCTATGATAGTTCTCGGAGTGCGCACATAGTTAAATCATGCTCTATGTGTGACATCGTAAGTCACCCATACGTCTGTTCGACTTACGATGTCGACCATCGTAAAGTTGCCCCGAGGGCTATCCTAGGGGAAAGACTTCGGGGTATGCCACTGACCTGCCTAAGGTCTTGTCTCGCGAGAATATGTGCTCTTAAAAATTTGGACATTCGATCTCCTAATTTTTCCTTTAAATATAAAATGAAGTGTTGAAAGTTATCCACGAAAAATACTCTGTGTTGCGTCACTTTTTCGATACAATATATGTATTCGTACATGCAACAGTCTGATGCCACAGTGAGTACCTCGCGCGACCAGTTCTTTTTGGAAAGAATAGGTTTTTTCTTTACTCAGTGTTTTTTACATGCACGAGGAGTGCATCATAAGAAGGTCTCACTGATTGTTGCATTTGGACTTTTTTTGATAGTGGTTTGTTTTCCTTCGGCAAAGGCTGAGGCCGCAATTCAATTTGTCGGTTCTACGACTGCATCGGGCGATAATGCCGCATACAATCTCTCCCTCACCGGACTCACGGGGGGTATCTCGAGTACTGCAGCACAGGATGATTTTGTTGTTGTGGTAAATACATACGTTGGTACTGCAGATGGTAATCCTGGCGTCGGCACAGCGGGCTATACAGAAATGGCCGATTTGTATGCAAATAATAACAGAGACGTTAATTTCTCAGTGAATTATAAGTTTATGACGGCGACTCCCGATACAACAGTTTCTTGTAACGGGAGTGCAACGGCCGGTAGTGCATCGACCTGCCTCGCGATGGTTTTTCGGGGTGTGGATCTCACGACGCCGATGGATGTCGCATCGACGACGGCAACCAGTAACACTACAGAAGACGTTGATTGTCCCGCAATAACCCCCGTCACCAGTGGATCGTACGTACTCTGTACAGGAGGGGGTGCGGGAGCAAATGTCGACGCTGCGATTCCTGCAATTGCAGGGTACGCTCATGCATATCTGCAGTTTGATTCCACCAACTACACTTCTGCATCAGTTGGTGCGTATAAGGCATGGACATCAGGCGCCGAAGATCCTGCAGCATTTGTTATGGACTTAGGTACACAGGCGAACAATTCAATGGCGGCACTCACTATGGCATTACGTGAACAACGCACCGTCTCCCTCTCCTCCGCCTCCAACCAAGTCTTTTCATACGCGCAAGCAACGACCACCATCAGCACCATCACCATTACCGATAACGTGGGCGCATCGGTCACCGCAGCAAACGACATCCGCATCCGCATCGCCTCTACCTCCCTCACCATGAAGTGGGACACCACCGACACCACCGCCACCTTTGGCGGTACCGCCTCGGGCAAAGTATCAAACCCCGTCTCCTACGAAAACAATGGCACGACACTCGTAATACCTGTAGACACCAACTTTAGTGCAGGAGAGACACTCACGGTGAGTGGACTCTCCTTCACCCAGTTCCTCGGCACCAGTACCGCAACCACGGGGCTCAACATGTACCTCGCGGGAGGAAGTGACGCCGTGAGTGATGGTGCTGATGATAAGACGATAGTTATCTATTCCGCCTTGCCCACCCTCACCACTCCCACCGCCACCGCCATTAGTTCCACTACCGCAACCCTCGGTGGCACCATCGTAAGTAACGGTGGGGGACTGACCGCCCGTGGTACCTGCTGGGGCACGACCCCATCCCCCGTCACCAACTGTGTTGCAGAAGGCGGTACAGGAACGGGTGTCTTCACGCAGGCACGCACCGGCCTTTCGCAGGCCACCTTCATCTACGCCCGTGCCTATGCCACAAACGCTACCGGCACCGCATACTCAAGTGACACCCTCTTCCTCACCGAAGGCACCTTCGTACCGGGTACGGAGAATGTCACCGCAGTGGGAACGAGTACTGCAACGATAGGGGGGACGATCTTAGGTTCTTTCTCGACTTTTACGACTGCAACAGATACGCCAGAGGCAAACATAAAAGCCCTCACCGTTGACTCCGTAAATGGTGTTCTCTACGCAGGGTCAGATACGAATGGATACATCTACCGCTGTCTCCTTTCTACAGGGTGTGACTCCACTGGAGATTTCACTATTGTATATGACACTGCGTCTACAGATATGTTCGCACTCACTATTGCGAGTAGTACTTTGTATGTAGCAGCAATAACAGGTGCAGGTTTTGGCACCATCCACCGATGCCTCCTCTCCACGGGGTGTGACGCTTCGGGTGATTTTACAGAAGTGCTTAGTAGTCCTGTTGACTTCTTTTATTCGTTCACCGTTGATTCTGTTAACGGTGTCCTTTACGTAGGAGGAAGTTATGCTGGTACCCAGGAGTCTATCCATCGATGCCTCCTCTCCACGGGATGTGAAGACTGGGGTGACTTCTCACAAGCGTATAGCACGTTTGTAAGTCAAAAAATTATCTCCCTGACCATCGCAAGTAGCACCCTCTACGCAGGAACGGACACAGAAGGTATTATCTACCGATGCCTCCTCTCTACAGACTGTGACGCTACGGTAGATTACACAACTGCTTTCGACACCACAGAAACAAAAATTCTTTCTCTCGCGTTTGACTCAGTTAACGGCGTCCTCCATGTAGGGACAAGTCCGAACGGCATCTTTTACCCATGTCTCCTCACCACGGGGTGTGACGCCTCGGGTGATTTTAATAGTCCCGCGAACACGGCCGATGACGAAATATACTCCATCATATTTTCAAGCACCACACGCTACGCAGCCACGGGTCCTCGTGGAGTCATCTACGCATGTTTCCTCCCCACGGGGTGTGATGGCCTCGGCGCCTTCACCACCGCAACAGACACCCCTGCGACCGCTATCTACGCTCTCGCCATCGACTCCGCAAATAATGCGCTCTACGCAGGCTCGGGCGCAGACGGCATCATATACAAAAGCGAAATAGGTCCCGCATACCCCATCACCGAACGTGGCACCTGCTGGGGAACCAGCCCATCCCCCGTCACCAATTGCCTTGCCACCTCAGGGACGAGTACCGGCGCCTTCACCCATGCACGTACTGGTCTTCCGAGTGGCACTCTCATCTACGCGCGCGCGTATGTTACCTATGCATCAGGCACCGCATACTCAGCTGACATAAGTACCACCACTCTTAGTGTGCCACCAACCACCCTCTCCTCCGCCTCCAACCAAGTCTTTTCATACGCGCAAGCAACGACCACCATCAGCACCATCACCATTACCGATAACGTGGGCGCATCGG
The DNA here is from genome assembly GCA_016699245.1 of Candidatus Kaiserbacteria bacterium. Classification (NCBI taxonomy): domain Bacteria; phylum Candidatus Kaiseribacteriota; species Candidatus Kaiserbacteria bacterium. Next base: position 44,636 of record CP064968.1, read on the forward strand.
TCACCGCAGCAAACGACATCCGCATCCGCATCGCCTCTACCTCCCTCACCATGAAGTGGGACACCACCGACACCACCGCCACCTTTGGCGGTACCGCCTCGGGCAAAGTATCAAACCCCGTCTCCTACGAAAACAATGGCACGACACTCGTAATACCTGTAGACACCAACTTTAGTGCAGGAGAGACACTCACGGTGAGTGGACTCTCCTTCACCCAGTTCCTCGGCACCAGTACCGCAACCACGGGGCTCAACATGTACCTCGCGGGAGGAAGTGACGCCGTGAGTGATGGTGCTGATGATAAGACGATAGTTATCTATTCCGCCTTGCCCACCCTCACCACTCCCACCGCCACCGCCATTAGTTCCACTACCGCAACCCTCGGTGGCACCATCGTAAGTAACGGTGGGGGACTGACCGCCCGTGGTACCTGCTGGGGCACGACCCCATCCCCGTCACCAACTGTGTTGCAGAAGGCGGTACAGGAACGGGTGTCTTCACGCAGGCACGCACCGGCCTTTCGCAGGCCACCTTCATCTACGCCCGTGCCTATGCCACAAACGCTACCGGCACCGCATACTCAAGTGACACCCTCTTCCTCACCGAAGGCACCTTCGTACCGGGTACGGAGAATGTCACCGCAGTGGGAACGAGTACTGCAACGATAGGGGGACGATCTTAGGTTCTTTCTCGACTTTTACGACTGCAACAGATACGCCAGAGGCAAACATAAAAGCCCTCACCGTTGACTCCGTAAATGGTGTTCTCTACGCAGGGTCAGGAGGTAGTGGCATCATCTACCGCTGTCTCCTTTCTACAGGGTGTGATTCCACAGGAGACTTCGTTATTGCGTATGACACTACACATTCAAATATCTCCTCTCTTGCCATTGCGAGTAGTACTCTGTTTGTTAACGGCTTTACAAGCACAGACAATACTGTTGTGTACCGCTGTCTCCTCTCCACGGGGTGTGACGCCTCGGGTGATTTTACGACTGCATGGACACCATCTTCTCCTCAATCAAGCCGTACATTAGTTGCAGATTCAGTAAACAACATACTCTACATGGGGGGTCAAGATAATTCAGATCAATTTACAATTTATCGATGTGCCCTTTCTTCGGGATGTGACTTCCAGACTGACTTCACGACTGCATATGCACCTGCCGCACAGATAGACGTCCATTCCCTCACCATTGCCAGTAGCACGCTCTACGCAGGCTCGGGTAATGGTGGTAATATTTACCGCTGTCTCCTCTCCACGGGGTGTGATGCTGATGTGGATTTTACCCTTGCATACAACACCACAGAATCGCAGATTTATTCCCTCACGAGTGACTCAGCTAATGGTGTTCTGTATGTAGGGACGAGCCCGAACGGCATCATCTACCGATGCCTTCTCACGACAGGTTGTGACGCCTCGGGTGACTTCACGACGGCAACAGACACCCCACAGACAGATATCTACGCTCTCACCATCTCAAGTAGCACCCTCTACGCAGGCACGGGCGCAAACGGTGTCATATATCAGTGCCTCACCTCCACAGGCTGTGATTCTACAAATGACTTCACCACCGCAACAGACACTCCCGCTACCACTATAAACGCTCTCGTCATCGATTTCGCGAATAGTTCTATTTACGCAGGCTCCGGTGCTACGGGTATCATATACAAAACCAGTATAGGTTCCGCATACCCCATCACCGAACGTGGCACCTGCTGGGGCACGAGTCCCAACCCCGTCACCAACTGCCTTGCCACCTCAGGGACAAGTACTGGTGCCTTCACCCATGCACGCACTGGCCTTCCCCAGGCTACCCTCATCTACGCTCGAGCGTATGTTACCTACGCATCAGGCACCGCATACTCAGCCGACGTAAGCACTACCACCCTCGGCGTCGCAGCACCCACCCTCTCCTCAGGAGCCAACCAAGCCTTTTTCTATGGTCAAGCAACCACCACCATAAGTACCATCACCATTACCGACACTCCTGGCGGACTCGTCACCGCAGCAAACGACATCCGCATCCGCATCGCCTCTACCTCCCTCACCATGAAGTGGGACACCACCGACACCACCGCCACCTTTGGCGGTACCGCCTCGGCCAAAGTATCAAACCCTGTCTCCTACGAAAACAACGGCACCACACTTGTGATTCCTGTTGACACCAACTTTGGAACAGGGGACACCCTCACCATAGACGGACTTTCTTTTTCACAGTTCCTTGGGGTGAGTACCGCCACCATCGGGCTCAACATATACCTCGCGGGGGCAAGTGACGCCGTGAGTGATGATGCCGATGATAAGACGATGAGTATTAGTTCCACCACCCCTACCGTTACCACCCCCACTACCACTGCTATAGGCCTTAATAGTGCAACTCTCGGCGCTACCATTACGAGTGACGGTGGGGGAACACTGAGTGCGCGCGGTACCTGCTGGGGCACCAGCGCATCCCCCGTCACCAACTGTACCGCAGAAGGCGGTACGGGAACGGGTGTCTTTACGCAGGCACGCACCGGTATGGCGACGGGTACTCTCTACTACTATCGTGGATATGCGACAAATGCCTCGGGTACGACATATTCGGCAGATGGTACCTTTAGCACCAATGCTGTTCCCGTACTCACTACTCCCACTGCTACTGCCGTGGGTTCAAGTACCGCTACCCTCGGTGCTACCCTTGTTTCCACAGGTACCAACACTATTAATGCTCGCGGTACCTGCTGGGACACGAATTCGTCTCCCACCATCAACTGTCTTGCAGAAGGTGGTACGGGAACAGGTGCTTTCACGCAGGCACGTACAGGTCTGACAGCGGGCACACTGTACTACTATCGTGGGTATACGACATATACTGACGGTGCAAGTGTCACCCGTACCGCATATTCAGCAGATGGCACATTTGTAAGTTCAACCACCCCTACACTCACCACCCCCACCGTTACTGCCGTCAGTTTTACAACCGCAACATTCGGCGCCAATATCACGAGTGACGGCGGAGCACCACTGAGTGCCCGTGGTACCTGCTGGGGCACCAGTGCGTCCCCGGTGACCAACTGTCTTGCAGAAGGCGGTACGGGAACGGGTGTCTTTACGCAGGCACGCACCGGTCTCCCCCAGGGCACACTCATTTACGCCCGCGCATACGCAACAAACGCATACGGTACTTCATACTCAGCCGATATAAGTACTACCACCAGCATCTCCACGAGTGATCTCATCATCTCCGGTACCCTCTATAGCGACGAAGGGGTCACCACGATAAACGGAGGGAAGACCATTGCTCTCGCTATCGGCACCACCACCCCCTCAGTCCACACCACTACCTCCAATGGTTCTGGCGTATGGACTGCTACCATCCCCACCGGCCACACCATCGGCACCTCTACCCCTATCCTCGCTTGGGTAGATAATGACGGCACCACCCGTGCCGCACTCCTCACGAAGGCAACATCCACCTCTAATATCTCTGGCCTTAGTCTCTATAAAGATAGAGTGATTGTGTCGCATGAGGCAACAAGTGGTACCTCAACGACACTCACTGACATGTCCTTCTATGACAACGACAACGACAGTGACATTCAATACAATGCGACAACAACAAGCGCAGGGCTTGTATTAAACGCTGGCAACGAACTCCATATCCAAACAGGGAAGTCCTTCACTCCCCTAGGCGCCGTCACCATACAGGGGAACGCCGGCACCGGCACCGATGGTTCACTTCACCTTCCTGCAAGTAGCATCTACACCGCAGGAGGCACCACCACCCTTGCCGGCAATTTCACCGCATCATCCTCCGCAACCTTTACCCCTGGCACCCACACCCTCACCTTTAATGCAACGACCACCGGAAAGAGTATTGATGTACCACTCGCTACCCTTGGTAACACCACCTTCAATGGAGCAGGTGGTGCATGGGCGTTTGCATCAGCAGCCACCACCTCAGCCCTTACCATCACCGCCGGCACCCTAACTGCTCCCGCCACCAGTCTTACCATCCTCGGTAACTACCAGAACAGTGGCACCTTCACTCACAACAACGCCACGGTCACCATCGCCTCCACCACCGCCGCACAGGGTATCATGGGTACTGCCACCGGTACGTCGGCCTTCAGTACGCTCCGCATCATCGGTGCTACCACCACTGCTCCAACATCAGGCCTCGTCGGTAAATGGATGTTTGAGGAGGGAAGTGGCACGACGGTGCGGGATGCGAGTGGGGGTGGGAATACGGGGACGCTCAATGGAACTCCTTCTTGGATTTCTGAGAATAGGGGTAAGGCAATTTCGCTCAATGGAACAACAGATTATGTAGCTATTCCTAACTTGATACAGACTCATCGTAGTGACATTACTATCGCCACGTGGTTCAAGACGACCACAACGGGTGTAATTGCGGGATATCAAGCTGGTATGGTGGGAAGTGGTCCCAGTAGTTATGTTCCCGCTATCTATATCGGTACCGATAATAAAATTTACGCTCAACTATGGGATGGTGCGACACACCCAATCACAACTTCCGGAACGTATACCGACGGTGCTTGGCACCATGTTGCGCTCGCAGTCTCAGGCGGTAATAGCCAATCCCTCTACGTTGACGGTTCGTTTGTGGGGATTCTCAGTAATGCAATTACTGATTTTGGTGCAACCTATTCGCAGTTTGGTGCTGGGTACACCACAGGGTGGACCAACGCGTCTGGTGGGTTGACTTATTTTGCTGGTTCTCTTGATGATAATCGAATCTACAACCGCGCGCTCACCGCGAACGAAATCAGCGACCTCTATAACGAACGTCCAAAAGTCTTCTCACAAAACGCCTCTACCACCAACCTCATCATTGAATCCGGTGTCGTGTCCGCACCACCATCTCTGAGTATCGCCGGCGACTACCAGAACGCAGGCGCCTTCCTCGCGAACGCCGGCACCACCACCTTCAACGGCACCACCACCTTTAGTGGCGTGAGCGCCCAGACCCTCGGTGGCACCATGACGGGCGCAAGCGCCTTTGGAAACGTGGAGTTTACCGGCGGAGGACTCAAGTCTTTTGCGACGACGACTACGAATGCAAGTACATCTAATTTTATGGTGGATGCCGGCGCGACGGTCGTCGCGCCGGAAAACCTCTCCGTCTCTGGTCAATACACCAACAACGGCACGTCCTCAAACCCAGGAGGGAAGGTGTGGACCAGCCGCACCGCCGCCGCCTACAACATCTGGCAATCCGTCACCTACGGCAATGGTCTCTTTGTGGCGGTGTCTGGTACTGGCGCTGGCACAATCAACGACCGCGTCATGACTTCCCCTGACGGAATCACCTGGACCCCCCGCACCGCCGCTACCAATAACTACTGGTACTCCGTCACCTACGGCAACGGCCTCTTTGTGGCAGTGGCTGGTTCCGGCACCATAAGCGACAAAGTCATGACTTCCCCTGACGGCATCACCTGGACCCCTCGCACCGCCGCCGCTGACAACACCTGGCGCTCCGTCACCTACGGCAATGGGGTCTTCGTGGCGGTGTCTGGTACTGGTGCCGGCACCATCAACGACCGCGTCATGACTTCCCCTGACGGCATCACCTGGACCCCTCGCACCGCCGCCGCCAACAACTCTTGGTGGTCCGTCACCTACGGCAATGGCCTCTTTGTGGCGGTGGCTGAGACTGGCACCATCAACGACCGCGTCATGACCTCCCCCGACGGCATCAACTGGACTGCCCAGACCGCCGCTGCCAACAACAACTGGGTCTCCGTCACCTACGGCAATGGCCTCTTTGTGGCAGTGGCTTTTTCTGGCACCATCAATGACCGCGTCATGACCAGCCCCGACGGCATCACCTGGACCCCCCGCACCGTTGTCGCCAACAACACCTGGGTCTCCGTCACCTACGGCAATGGCCTCTTTGTGGCGGTGTCTGGTACTGGAGCTGGTACCGTGAACAACCGCGTCATGACCTCCCCCGACGGCATCAACTGGACCGCCCAGACCGCCGCCGCCAATAACGAATGGGTCTCCGTCACCTACGGCAATGGCCTCTTTGTGGCGGTGGCGTACTCTGGTTTCAATCGCGTCATGACAAGCGCGGTCGGTACCACCACCTTTAGTGGCGTGAGCGCCCAAACCCTCAATGGCACCATGACCGGCGCGAGCGCCTTCGGCAACGTCGCCTTTACCAACACCAGCGCTACCACCACCTTTGCAAGTAACGCGAGCACCTCTAATTTCACCACTGCATCAAACACAATCGTCGTTGCTCCATCCAGCCTTTCTCTTTCCGGAGACTACACAAACAACGGCCGTTTCGTCGCCGGCACCGGCACCACCACCTTTAATGGCAATACGACACAGACCGCCACCGGCACCATGACGGGTACGAGTGCGTTTAGCAACCTCACTATTACGAACAGTGTCGCCTCCACCACCTTTGTTACTCCACTGACGGTAAGTGGCAAATTCACTGCCACGACCCCCGGCACTATCATCATCCTCAGTTCACAGGGCACCACCACCTTCGCTACTGCAGGAATCATTGGTAGCAGTACAGAGAGCATCACTCTCCGCGCCACCACCCCTGGCACGCAAGCACCCCTTGATATAGAGGGCACATACACTCTTTCGTATATAAACGTCAAAGATTCCAATGCCTGTGATAACGCCATTGCCCTCAGTGGTACCGGTCTCACCGACAGTGGCAATAACACGTGTTGGACTTTTGCCTCAGGTTCAGTGATTGTACTTTCCGGTATCCTCTATAGCGACGAAGGGACAACACCTATTACCGCGCCAAAGACATTGGGTATCATGGTGGGTACATCGACACTGAGTCTCCATAGTACGACCTCTGCAGCATCAGGTGCTTGGAGTTTTACCGTACCTGCAGGGCATACCATTGTTCAGGGGACTCCTATTCTCGTCTGGGTAGACAATGACGGTTCTACGCGGGCGTCGCTCGTCACCAAAGCAGATTCATCATCCGCCGATATATCAGGACTTAATCTGTATCAAAATAGGGTGATTGTCTCGCATGAGGGTGCTGAAGCCATCACGCTCTTAGCTATGACTCGGTATAATAATAGTGATGATGCTGATATTCAGTTTGAAGCGGTTGATGCTGAGGGATATATAGGACAAATCTTTTCAGGGAACAAATTGTATATCAATGCAGGGAAAACATTTTCTCCTGATGGAGAGTTAACCATAGGTGCCAACGCCAGTTCCTCAAGTGTCGATGGTGCCCTCCACATAGCGAGTGGTGCTACATATAAGCAAATGATGCCAAATAATAATTGGACCTATATCGGAGGTTCACTCACTGCATCATCTACGGCAACTATCATAAATAATGGTACATTTCAATTCACTGCGTCTACCACGGGGAAGAGTATTAACGCCACTCAGCCACTTGGTAAGGTCACTTTCGCAAACACCGCGAGCATGTCCTTTGCCACGAGTGCCACGACAACCAACCTCACTATCAACGCAGGTGCGTCGGTTGTTGCACCCGCTAGCACGCTCACGATTCTTGGTGACTATACCAACAACGGCACCTTTACCCACAATGGGGGTACGATACTCTTCGCAAGCACCACACAGGCACAGTTTTTGCGTGGTACGCTCTCGGGTACCTCTGCCTTTGGTACACTTAGTTCTGTGGGTAATACGACCACCTCTCCATCTGGACTCATAGGGAAGTGGAACCTCGATGAAGGATCGGGGACAGAAGCATACGATTCATCGGGAAATGGTAATACCGGTACGCTCACCAATGGTCCAACCTGGAAAGCAGGTAAAGTCGGCCAGGCCGTTGATCTTGGTGGAGATGATGATTATATCAATGTGGGGTCTCCAGCGTCGCTCGATGATGTCACCCAAAAAACCATCACCGCATGGATAAATCCGGTTACCCTTGGTGATAGTGATTATGGGCGAATCGCTGATAAAGATGCAGGCACAGCGACTGGGTGGTTGTTTTATGTGTCGAACGGAGACAATGTGAGTAGTTTGCGCTTTGGACATTATTTTGCAGGAGGTCTTGGTTTTTGGAATACTGGAAACAACACTATTACTACCGGAGGGAACACATGGCAACATGTCGCGGTGACCTACGACAACAGTTCGGCAAGCAATGATCCAGTCTTTTACATAAACGGTGTATTGAGTCCTCTTGCGTTTGACACTAATAATTCGGGTGCAGCGAATAGTGATGCGGCACACAACCTCTGGTTCGGAGACCGTGCGGGGAATGATCGTTCTTTCAATGGAGACATGGACGATATCCGTATGTACAATCGAATTCTTACCGCCGGAGAAATCGCTACGATATACAATGAACGTCCAAAGTTTATCAATGCGAATGCTTCGACCACCAATCTCTCGATAGACTCGGGCGTGGTAGCCCTGTCATCAACCAGCCTCTCTATTGCGGGTAACTACACCAACTCGGGCACCCTCGCAGTAACGGGCACCACGACCTTTAACGGCAATACGACACAGACCGCCACCGGCACCATGACCGGCTCAAGTGCATTTAAGAACGTGGAAATACTCAATACGTCTGCTCCTACTATCTTCGGCGCACCCTTTGCCGTCACCGGCCACTTCAAGGCAACGTCGCCAAGTATTAGTATGAAGTTTGCAGAAAACGCTACCACATCCCTCAATACCGCTACCCTGTATGGTACCTCAGGCAACAAGGTACAACTTCGCTCAACGACTGAGGGGACACGTTTTGGTATTGAAATAAGTGGTGCATATGATATTTCGTACGTTGATGTGAAGGATAGTAGTGGCTCCACAACGCTCGGCAATATCACCGCCACCACATCAGTGGATTCAGGTAATAATAATAGATGGACTTTTATCGCTGATCCCGTACCATCCCTCTCCTCCGCCTCCAACCAGTCCTTCTACTACTCTGAACCCACCACCACGATAAGTACCCTGACCATCACCGACACCCCCGGCGGACTTGTCACCGCCACAAACGACATCCGCATCCGCATCGCCTCTACCTCTCTCACCATGAAGTGGGACACCACCGACACCACCGCCACCTTTGGCGGTACCGCCTCGGGCAAAGTATCAAACCCCGTCTCATACGAAAACAACGGCACGACACTCGTAATACCTGTTTCGAATGACTTTAGCGCCGCAGACACCCTCACCGTAGACGGGCTTTCTTTCACCCAGTTCCTCGGGGTGAGTACCGCTACCACTGGACTCAACATATACCTCGGTGGCGCAAGTGACGCCGTGAGTGACGATGCAGACGATAAGACGATGAGCATCAGTGGACTCGGAACCCTCTTGAATCACACGAGTGGCCAAGTGAGTGACAATATCAATTCCACCACAGAGACAGGCATCCCACTCTTTGCCTTCAATCTCTCTTCAGTGGGTGAAAACAGCACCATTTCAAACCTCACCCTCCGTATCACGGGAGCCAATGGAGTGAGTACCGGTGACCTCTCAAACTTCGCACTCTACCGTGACAACAACAACAGCAAGACATTCGACGCAGGAGATACCGCCGTGGGCGGTTCCCCAAGTGTTACCCTCACGGGTGACAACGGCACCGTGACCTTTAGCACACCATTCAGTGCAACCTCCACCGCACGCAACTATGTACTCGTAGGCTCCGTAGACAATGTACGCGTGACCGAGGGCTTCACACTCAACCTGAGTGCCATCGACGTAGCACTCACCGGAGACACCACCGGTCTCACCACGCTCCTCAGCACGCTCTCTGGTGTACAACACATGAGAGGGGGCGGTGGTGGCAGTAGTGGTGGCGGAGTACACGCCGGTATTGGGGGTGCACCTCCAGCGGGTGACGGAATACGTGGCGGTGGCGGAGGTGGTGGAGGAGGTGGCGTCGACCCCGACAGTGGCACCCCGATAGGCAATGAACCCGGCTTCAATGCACCAAGTGGGCAGGGTAGCCCACAGGGTGGATGGACGAATGGTACGAATGTATACACCTCAAATGGTGTGTACACGACGACGAGTGGCAATGGCTCGCGCCATACCTTCACCACCTTTGGATTTGATGTACCACTCAACAACACCATAGTGGGTGTTGAGGTAAAGGTAGAGGCATCGGGCAGTACGGCAGCAGGGACTATCTCAATAGGGCTCTCCTGGAATAACGGCTCAACACTCACCTCACTGAAGACCACGAGCACCCTCGGACTCACCGACACGGTGTTCGTTCTCGGAGGATCATCGGACAATTGGGGTCGCACCTGGACTCCCCTCGAATTCGCAAACGGTAGTTTTGCAATTGAAATTATTGGCAATACCTCTGCAAACACCCTCTCTGTGGATGCCATACAAGCAAAGGTATACCACCAAGCCACGGGCGGTGGCGGTGGTGGTGGCGGGGCGATTTAGAAAAGAGAAATAAAATTGATAAAATGACGGACATCGGATGTCCGTCATTGTCCGTCATTTTTGTATGCTTCACACGCGCACACGCATTACTCAAGGGTTACACCATCAAGGTGAAGTATGTTAAATTTTTTGAGGTGCGACTGAAATGCTTTTGTATAGCCTGCTGAGCCTCCAAAATATTTGAGAAAAAATGTTCGGTCAGTAACTGAACCAAAATTACTTTTGCCACTGTAGTCGAGATGACTACTCCATTTGTATTTTGAAAGTAATTCCTCGACGTGTTGTGCAGAAGGAATTTCTCCCTCGCGCCATTTTGGTGTGGTGAGGTCAAGTGGATTGAGGTGAATATAAAAGGGGAGATACATGAAGTGTGCATCTGAGGTGATACGTATGGATTTGTACTTACCTTGAAAGAGTCCACCAGAGCGTTCATATCGCTCATTAAAATACTTTGCGTACCCCATATTTATCTTTTTCATAAAGAGAGACACCCCACCTTCAACGAGAGGGGAGAGCATGAGGTGGTAGTGGTTTGGCATGAGACAAAAGAAGTGTATCTGCACCAGCCGTTCACCTTCACCTGCTAATGACGGACATCGGATGTCCGTCATTTTTGTGTTTCGTCGATGGTTGGTGTCGCTTCTTCCTTGAACGTTAAACGTATATAAATCATGAATAAATCTGGCATAATCCCTTGAATCAAGGAATATCGTACGCTTCTCAACTCCTCTGTTGAGTACGTGAAAAAACTCTGTATGCATACTGATATTCTAACACACATGACGGACATCCGATGTCCGTCATGTGTGTTACTCTTGGGGGATGGGGGTGTTCGGGTCGAGGGCTTTTATGCGGTCTATGACAACGGTGGGCTCTTCGTTTCTCATTGAGAGTTTGCCTGAGACTGCTACACAGGAGCCTACGACGAATAGGTCGTGGTGCGTTTTGTATGTCTCGGGGAAAGCAACAAGTTCGATAGTCTCGCTTCCGTCTCCAACCAAAATAAAACCCATCTTGTCACCTTTCTTCGTGAGAATTTCGTGGATGCTTTCCACCATACCTGCGGTCACTATGGGTATGCCATTGCGGGTCTCCTTCTTAATGACACCAATTTTTGGCCGTTTTGCGAGTTCATCTTTGTATGCATCAAGGGGGTGCCCCGAGACATACACACCGAGTAATTCTTTTTCCCATACGAGTTTCTCTGCTTTACCTGCAGGCTCTGCTGGCTCCAAGATGAGTGCGTGGATGTCCGCAGTACCAAACGCGCCAAAGAGGGATTCTTGGGAAGATTCTTTGTGACTACTATGTTCCTTGTGATAGGTAAGCATGGTTTCCACATTGTGAAGAAGCATCCCGCGCTCATGAAAGCGGTCGAATGAGCCCGACATAATAAGTGCCTCAAGTGATTTTTTGTTGAGGTTTTTGCTTGTGACGCGGGTAAGGAAATCTTGGAGGGATGTGTAGGGGCCATGTTCTTTGCGCTCGTCAATGATGGATTCGGCGATGCCTTCGCCGAAGTTTTTAATGGTTGTTAGTCCAAAACGTATGCGTGCTTTTTTGTCACGTTGAACAGGCACTACCGAGAAGGGCCCAAAACTTTCGTTGATGTCGGGTGGAAGCACTTCGATACCCATGCGCACACACTCTGCGATAATCTCAGATATTTTCTCGGTATCACCCGCATCGGCGGTGAGTACTGCTGACATGTATTCTTCGGGATAATTAGCCTTCATGTATGCAGTTTGATAGGCGACACGTCCATAACTTGCTGCATGGGCTTTGTTGAAGCCGTACGCGGCAAATGGCTCAATGAGTTTCCACAGTTTGTCTGCAAGCGATGCACTCAATTTTCCATATTCCACAAAGCCTTTGAGGAGCTTTTCTTTCTCCGCCTCCATTACCGCAGGAATCTTTTTACCCATCGCTTTACGAAGCATGTCAGCCTCGAGCCACGAGTAGCCCGCGAGTTCTCGTGCAATCATCATGACGTCGTCCTGGTAGGTAATCACCCCGTAGGAACGGTCGAGGATTTTTTCCAATCGTGGGTCAAGATAGGAAACGAGATTTGCATTATGCTTCCGCTCAACATACTGCGGAATAGATTCCATCGGCCCAGGGCGGTAGAGTGCCACCATCGCATTGATGTCGTGAATGGTGGAAGGACGGAGTTGCTTGAGGAATGCAGTCATGCCTGTTCCGTTTAACTGGAATAGTCCCATAGTCTCACCACGCGCGAGCATCTCGAAGGTTTTGGTGTCAGTGACGGGAATGTTTTCAATATCTACTTCTATGTCACGAATTTTCTCGACGCGCTTCACTGCGTCTGCAAGTATGGAAAGATTTTTGATACCGAGAAAGTCGAACTTGAGGAGGCCGACACCATCTTCACCTACAGAATGCATCTCGTACTGGGTGATGAGTTTGCCACTTTTTGGGTCGGGCTGTACGGGTACAAATTCGGTGAGTGGGGCGGGCGCAATCACCACTCCTGCAGCATGCACACCGACATGGCGCACCCGCCCCTCAATTTGTTTTGCCAAATCAATCACCTCTTTTGTGTCGGGGTCTTTTGCATAGAGGGCTTTGAGATCGGGCTCGATTTCCATCGCATTTTCAATAGTCATGGGGAAGCCTTGGCTACCCATAGGGATGAGTTTTGCAATACGGTCGCCGATGGCGTACGGGTGGCCAAGGGCACGAGCCACGTCACGTACGGCAGCGCGTGCCATCATCGTTCCAAAGGTACCAATCTGTGCGACGTTTTCTTCGCCATACTTTTCACGCGCATACGCAATGATTTCGTCTCGTCTGTTGTCGGCGTAGTCCATGTCGATATCAGGTGCAGAAGGGCGCTCGGGGTTGAGGAAACGTTCAAAGGGAAGATTGTACTCAAGGGGATTTACATTCGTAATCCCGAGCACGTACGTGGTGAGCGAGCCCGCCACCGATCCTCGAATGGTGGTGAGGATTTTGCGTTCGCGTGCCTCACGAAGGAGGTCCCCCACAACGAGAAAGTACTTTGCGTAGCCTTTCATTTTAATAACACCGAGCTCGTAGTCGAGGCGTTCCATAACAGCGTTGTCCTCACGTGAAAGCCCGCGCCACGCAATGCCCGCATATGCCATGTCATGGAGTTCGACGTCAGGCTCTTTGCCGCTTTCGATTTTATAGTCAGGGAAATACCATGTCGCACCCGGAGTCATCGTGACGTTACACGCTTCGGCGATTGTAATGGTGTTTGCGAGTGCCTCCTTTTCCGCCTCACGTACAAAAAGTTCTTGTGCACGTTCACTCGAAATAAACGAGAAGTTTGGCGCAAGTTCACCTTCCTTGTCCTGTGTCTCTACCACACCACCGCTTTGAATCTTTATCATCGTCTCGCGCGCGAGGTAGTCACGTTGCTCAAGATAGTAGACGTCGTGTGCAGCGACGAGAGGTGTGTTAGTCCTCTCGGCAAGCGCAAGAATACTTCTTTGGAGGGCTTCGTGGCCGTCTATCTCGGGATGATGGGTAATTTCTAAATAGCAATCGTCACCAAATATGCTTTTGTACCAATCAAGCGAGGCTTCAGCCTGCTCGATGAAATTGTCCTTGAGTGAAAGTACGGGCTCGCCGCTAAATGAGGGAATGATGCAGATGAGGTCTTTGTGAAATTCTTCGATGAGTGCATGGTCGATGCGGGGTTTGTAGTAGAAACCGTTGACGTAGGATTCGGTCACTATCTTGATGAGGTTTTTATACCCCTCATTATTTTTGGCGAGAAAGACCACCCGCCCGCGCGGCTTGTCGATACCGGCATCTTTGTCAAAGCGGGTGCGGGGTGCAAGATACCCATCGAGACCGATGATAGGCTTTATACCTTCTTTGGTGCACGCCTTATAGAAATTGACGGCACCATAGAGGGCGCCGTTGTCGGTGAGCGCAAGGGCGTGCATACCATCACGCTTTGCGCGCTGGGCCAACTCTTTTGGCGTCGGTAGGGCATTGAGAAGAGAATAGTGCGAGTGAACGTGGAGGTGGATGAAGCCAGATTTTAAAGTCTCTTTTTCTTCCATAGTGGGACTATTGTATAGTAGTAGCGTGAAAAAGAGAATCGTACATATTATTGGAGTCGATGAAGCCGGTAGGGGTCCATTAGCGGGGCCTGTAGCGGTTGGTGCGGTGCTTGTACCCGTAGATTTTAACTGGGCGCATATTCCGGGAGTGGGGGATTCGAAGAAAGTAAAGGCGGAAAATCGCGAAGCGATTTTCCGCCTTGCCGCACGTCTTCGTAAAGAGGAAGCCCTTAATTTTGCTACCGCACTCATACCCGCATCGACCATCGACAAAATCGGTATTACGCACGCGGTACAAAAGGGAATTGTGAAATGTCTGGCGACCCTTGATGCTTCCCCTAAAACCACCATGATTCTTCTCGATGGACTTCTCCACGCACCCTCTGAATACATACACCAGGAGACTATTATAAAAGGAGATGCAAAAGAGAAGGTTATTGGACTCGCCTCTATTTGTGCGAAGGTCACACGCGATGCACACATGGTGCGTGTTGCGCGCAAACACCCTGAATATCTCTTTGATATCCACAAAGGCTATGGAACCAAAAAGCATATTGAGGCAATCCTCACTCATGGCCTCTCCCCAATCCATCGCCGTTCCTTCACCAAGAGATTCCAGTAGGAGATACCCCCGGTAGGTCTTACGTGTCTCTGGTGGCAAATACCCCCAAAATCCAAGGATTATATACCCTGTCTTTTCTATTGCGTTTTAGAAGATATCTGCTATAGTTCTCCCACTATGGTTATACGAATGCGACATACACGGGCCCATACAGGGAACCGTCGTTCACACCACGCAATAAAAGCGGAGACACTTTCAAAGTGTACGCACTGTGGTGCTTCACGCCGTCCACATCACATGTGTCTCGAGTGTGGTTACTATAATGGTCGGCAGGTCATTGACCTCGCTGCCGAAAAGGCGAAGCGCGATGCACGTATCAAGGCAAAGCACGAGCAAATCAAAAATGAGCTTGGCTCGTCACCCGAAGTACCCACTCCCGTAGCAGAGACGAAAGAAATTCTTTCAAAAGAGAAATAACCCAGAGAGAAAAGAATCCACAACGTCCCCAGAAATGGGGACGTTTCAGTAGGAAAGTCTGATACACTAGTGGGTAGTAACAGTTCATTATTTTTTATGGCAAATCGGCACCTTTCAAGATCAATCGTTCTTCAATCACTCTTTGAGTGGGATTTAAATAGTATAGAAAAAAGCGCAATGGTGGAGACCCTCATGCGCAACGTCGAAGAATTTGCACCCAACAAGTCCGATACGCCATTCATGGAGAAGCTTCTTGATGGTGTACTCCAAAAGCAATCTGAGTTAGACCTCATCATCGAGAAGGCTGCACCCGAATGGCCTATCGATAGAATCGCTCCTGTAGATCGCAATATTCTCCGTCTCGGTCTCTATGAACTGCTTTTCTCAGACCGCAATGAAGTACCCGCAAAAGTCGCTATCAATGAAGCCATTGAACTTGCGAAGCAGTTTGGTGGAGACAATTCAAGCCGTTTTGTAAACGGTGTACTTGGTGCCGTATATAAAGAAATCGGGGAGCCAGGCAAGGAAGAAAGTTCCAAGATTAAAAAGAAACGCGAAATTCCTTTTGAGCAGATGGACATTGAGCGTCTCGCAGGGGCTGTCGTGTATGCAATTCACGAGGGTACGATGTACCTGGCCCTCGTCCACGATATCTTTGGTCATTGGACGCTCTCAAAGGGGAAACTTGTTGAAGGTGAAGAAATTGAAGCAGGCACAGCGCGTTCAATTAAAGACGAAATAGGTCTCACCGTTGAACTTGAGACCGAACTTGGTAAAAATGAATATGTTGCGTCGCATCCTGAAAAGGGCAAGGTGCGCAAGCAAGTCGTATACTACCTCGCACGTGCGCCATACGAAAATCTCGCCCTCGAAGAAAAGGGAGGACTCGATGCGGCACAGTGGTTTAAGGTTGCCGATATTCTCGAACTTAACTTTTATGAAGATATTTTGCCCATTGTTACCAAGGCAGTCACGGTACTCGTGAGTAGGAAGTAGGATGTTGAATAGAAAATAGAAAATAGAAGATAGAAGATAGAAAATAGAAAATAGTGAATAGAAAATAGAGCCTGAAATACTCTCGATATTACCTGCTATTCCCAATTTTACATATTTCTGCTACCCTACGCCCATGACAGACCCACAAAATATCAATGCAAGCCTCACTAAACTGGAAACACTCATTGGAGTGACTTTTGATGAGCGGAAGCATCTCCTCACTGCAATGACCCATCGCTCGTATCTCAATGAGCATCGTGAGGCCATGCAGGCTCATAATGAGCGGTATGAGTTCCTTGGTGATGCTGTTCTTGAACTTATTATTACTGATTTTCTTTTTCATAAATATCCCGAAAAGCCTGAAGGGGAACTCACGGCTATTCGTGCAGCACTCGTGAATACCAACTCCCTTGCTGAGGTATCGGCGAAGCTCAACATTAATGAATACCTCTTGCTTTCAAAAGGTGAAGAGAAAGACACGGGCCGCGCACGCCAGTACATTCTTGCAAATGCATTTGAGTCTATTATTGGTGCCGTGTATCTCGATCAGGGGTATGAGGCTGCAAAGGAATTTGTGGGGCGTAATCTTTTTGATAGGACGGATACTATTGTTGCAAAGCGCCTTTGGCAGGATGCAAAGAGCCGCTTTCAGGAGTTAGCGCAGGAACACTCAAATATCACTCCCAACTACGATACATTAAGTCAAACAGGCCCCGATCATGATCGCATCTTCACGGTAGGTGTTTTTCTCGGTTCTGAAAAAATTGCCGAAGGAAAAGGACGCTCAAAGCAAGAAGCCGAACAAGTTGCTGCAGAAGCAGGCGCAGTGGTAAAGGGTTGGCTCTAGACAGACTATAAACACACCCCGTATTCTCAGTAGAATCATATGATAGAATGTTTATATGAGATGTATTAAGATTTTTTTTGCATGATATATAATAAAAAGGGGTTTTCGCTTATTGAGATAATCGTTGCAGTTGGGATTGTACTTGTACTTGCGTCTATTGTACTTATCAGTGTAGGAGAAGCAAGAAAAACTGCGCGAGATTCTCAACGTGAAAATGATATCAAACAGATTGTACTTGCGCTTCGTATGTATAAGGAGATGAATTCCGAAGTTCCCGTGTCATATGGGGGGATTGTTATTGGTGAAGGTGGTTCGCTCGACAATGCAACATCAGGCCTTGGGCCATATCTAACAGCCATTATGCGCGGTGACCCACGGGGAAGTACAACTGATACAAAATACGAGTATGTTTATGACAGTGTCTACACTTGTAACGGCATAGATTACACAGTCGTGTATGTAAAAACTATGGAGAGAGAGAGTGGAGGAAATTGGGCATCAGTGTGTGGTACCTATAGTGGTGGGACAAGCCCGAGCACCTATGGAGTCATCATAGGCCCTGCGTATTATGGTATGAGCGCCTAAATTAACTCTATTCATAGAAAAGTGGATCACATCGATTTACGTAACCTAAAGGAAATAGCTATAAAAGAAAAAGGTAATTCTCGTGTTGTTCATTAACATCCCTACCTATACAAAAGAAAAGTTGCGGGGTGGTCAGAAATTAATGAGCTTTAGTGAATATAATTTTTGAACCCGCTTTAAAATGCATACCCAATACATTTTAGAACATATTGCGTAAGATGTGCATATATGATTTCTATATTCAGGCTGGTACTCATGATAGAATAAAACAATGAGAAATTTCTCTCTACAAAGAAAAGGCTTCACACTCATTGAGTTACTCATGATTATTGCAATCATTGGTTTTATTGTGACGATTGCGTATGCAAATATGCAAGATGCAAAAAAGCATGCTCGTGATGAGCAACGTATGAGTGATTTAAAAATCGTGAAAGTTGCGTCTCGTTCATATCAAGATTTTATCTCTGATGGAATATTACCCCCAGCAAATCCTGCAGAAGTTCTGGGTGATGGAGTTGGTTTTGATACGACTATTGCTCCCTATGTTACGGATATAATAAAAGACCCAATTAATGCAGGCACGAATCAGTATTATTACCGAAGTGCATACACCTGTGCAGGGACCCCACACACAGTTGTTGTTGCGCTTTCTATGGAGATTGCAAGTAATGGTAATTTTGCAGCTGTCTGTGGCGCGGGACCGTATGCTGATGTTGCTTCTGGCGTTACCCCAACATTGGCATCGTACGTGATTATTCTTCAGTAACTATGTACCTTAAAGAGCTCACTATTCACGGATTCAAATCATTCGCGCGTAAGGGCGAACTTGCATTCACGACGCCGATTACTGCCATAGTGGGTCCAAATGGGTCGGGGAAATCAAATGTCGCAGAGGCATTCCGATTCGTTTTGGGTGAACAGTCCATCAAGTCACTTCGGGGTAAGAAGGGTGAGGATTTAATTTTTAATGGCTCAGAGAGTGTCTCACGTGCCAATAGGGCTTCGGTGACGATTACACTTCTCAATCCTGCGAAAAATGGAACGCGCGTTTTTCCTCTCGATTTTGATGAAATTATTGTGGAGCGTGTGGTCAATCGCGATGGTGTGAATGAATATGCGATTAACGGTTCTAAGACCCGCCTCAAGGATGTGCAAGAACTTCTTGCGTCAGCCAACATAGGTCCCACGGGGCACCATATTATTTCTCAAGGTGAAGCAGATCGCATTCTTTCTGCAAGTGCGCGTGAGCGCCGCGAAATGATAGAAGATGCACTCGGACTTAAAGTATTTCAATTCAAAAAAGCTGAGAGTGAACGCAAACTCAAAAAGACGCGTGAAAATATTTTGAACGTTGAGTCACTTCGTCGGGAGGTTGCTCCGCATCTTAAGTTCCTTGAGCGTCAAATAAAAAAGATTGAACGTTCCGTGGCACTCCAAGAAGAATTACAGATTGTCTATGCTGATTACCTTAAGCGCGAGGATACGTATATCGCGTACCACTATGATAGATATACAGAAGCGAGGCGTATCCCTCTTGCGCGCCGCGACGAGCTAGCTACGCTTCTCACACGCGCCAAAGAAAAACTTGTTGTACGCGAGCACGACGATACACGTGATGCACTCATTGCACTCGAAACACGAATTCGTGATGCACGTCATGCACGACAAGAAGTCGCCCGTACTATTGGGAAGATAGAAGGACAAATCCTTTTTATAGAACGACAAATTTCTGAAAAGAAAAAGAAACAAGAATCACAGTCATCGGAGCCGATTCCGCGAGGAGAAGTAGAAAAGGTGCTTATGCAGGCAGAAAAACTTTCAGAGTCTGCACACGCAGAAACTGATGTCGAAGGTTACGTACGTGCGCTTCACGATATTCTTCATGCGCTCAAAAAACTTCTCACACACAACTATGCGAATACGGATGCGCAGGACGAGGTGCGTGATTTGGAACATGAACTTCATACGAAACAGAAAGAACGTGAGCATGTGGAGGAACAGTCTCTGCACATCAAGGTTGATGAAGAGAAACTTGCGGAAGAGTACGAAAGCCTGAAACGAAGTATTGAATCAGAGCAGACGGAGAGTCGTGAAGCAGAACGTGAGGTCTTTGCCATTATGAATGAGCAACGGGAAGTAGAAAAGTCTATTGATGCAATCGATCGTGAACTTATTGTCCTCGAGCGTGACAGGCAAGAATTTAAAAGTGAGTTACAAGAAGCAGTGTCGCTTATTGGTCGTGGTGCGAGCATGTATTTTGAGTATGTGGTGACGGATGTAGAGGGAAAACCACTCTCGAGCGATGTACTTGTAGGTGAGGACCGAACTCTTCAACGAAATAGAAAACATGAACTCGAACGTATGAAAATACGCCTTGAGGAACTCGGTACTGGCTCAAATGAGGACGTGCTCAAAGAGTATAAGGAGGTAAAGGAGCGAGATGAATTTCTCGTCCATGAAGTTGCCGACCTCACAGAGTCGGTTACAAAACTTGAAGCACTTATTGCAGAATTGACGAGTGATTTAAATGCACAGTTTGTGAGTGGTATTGAAAAAATAAGTACGGAGTTTCATACATTCTTCACGCTTATGTTTGGTGGCGGTAGTGCAGACCTCGTACGCGTGAAACCGAAAGTGGTACAAAAAAGCGAAGGTGGCCTCGAAGAGGAAGGTTCTGAAGAAATTATGGAAGAGAGCGAGGAGGGAATTGAGATTGATGTGAAGCTTCCCAACAAGCGTGTACGTGGCCTTGATATGCTCTCAGGGGGCGAACGGGCACTTACCTCGATTGCCCTCATTTTTGCGATGAGTCAGGTGAATCCGCCACTCTTTGTGATTCTCGATGAAACCGATGCAGCACTCGATGAAGCAAATAGCCGCCGCTATGGTGAAATGATTTCTGCACTTGCACAGAAGTCACAGTTGATTCTTATTACTCACAACCGTGAGACTATGGGACGCGCCGGTGTGCTCTATGGTGTGACTATGGCAGGTGATGGAATCTCAAAACTCCTCTCTGTAAAATTTGACGAAGCAGTGAGCGTGGCGAAATGAAATAGGACCACGAGCGCGTAGCGCTCGTGGTCCTTTTACAATGCTACTGATTCTTCGCAGCAGCAGGCACTTGCAAGTACAGGTGCCGTATTTTCGACATCACTGATACTGCCGCCTGCATACGGATGGAATTGAGACAAATAGTTCTTTAATTGCTCATCGTTCACCTGCCTTGAAAAATGTACTTGGGCTTCATAGCGACCGGGTTCACGCTTTGGTGTTTCTAAGACAACAAACGCAAATATCTTTTGCAGTGCCGTCAAAAAATCAGTGATTCCGAAATCCGTCCCCGTGACAACGAGTGTGTACTTGACCATTTTGAACTCCTCTACGTTGATGATACAAACATGTTTAGTTGCATGTATGCGGCCATACTATTTTGTCAGCAAAATTTTCAAAGTCCTTTCTTGTAATCCCTCTCCTCTGTAGAAGTGACGTGAAGATTATGTAACAAATATTGGTTTTACGCAAATGCAATTTCTCTCGTCGGGAATTGAAACAATTGAAAAGCCCCCAGAGAAATATGAATCTGGGGGACTTTAGCTTGGTTTAATGGAGGACACTGTAGAACCATCCCCCGACACGCGAGATCAACGTCTTCTTCGAGAAGTATTCCTTCACTCAGAATGTGAAGCCAAAACTTTTCTTGACTGAATTTTTCTTTATAAACGATAGAGAAGTTGTACTTTCTATGAAGTGTCTTGCACAACTCATCCAAAACTGCATCGTCGAGCATGTGTAGCTCTAGGATACCTTCTGTTTTGCAGCGATTACTGTCATGTGCGATGGTCTTCACGACGTTCTCCTTTCAAAAAAACATTAAATTGACAATCTATATTATACAATAGATGCAAGAAAAAGCAAGACATCGTGCATATCATTCTGTTGAAATGATTCATGTCTGAATGAAGACACACTATGCTCCTATTTTCCAACGAGTTCGTAGTCAAGGACACGTTCCTCCATGTCGGCGCGCGTGAGTTTGATACGTATTTCACCACCGAGTGTGTAGGTGACTCCGGTACGATTACCCCGGATGCGGTATTTTGTGGCTTCGTGGGTGAAGAAGTCACCTTTAATACTTGAAAGACGAATCATACCCTCACAGCGTGAGACCTTGTCTTCAACATACATCCCCCAGTCGGTGACACCGGTGATAATGCCGTCAAACTCTTGTCCAACTTTATCAAGCATATACTCTACTTGCTTGTATTTTATAGAATCGCGCTCTGCGGAGACTGCAGTCATTTCACGTTCTGAGGACTGGATAGAAAGTTTTTCGTACTTCGCAATTTCGCGACCTTGAATTATGGAGCCATCGAGGTGCTTGCGCAAAAGGCGATGTGACATCAAGTCGGGGTATCGTCGAATCGGGGAGGTGAAGTGTGTGTAGTATTTAAAGGCAAGCCCGAAGTGTCCAATATTTTTGGTTGTGTAGACTGCCTTTGCCATAGAGCGAATCGTCGCGGTCTTGATAAGGTTTTCTTCAGGAGTACCTTCAATAGATTTAAGGAGCGCATTAATATCCTTTGCTTGGATAACGCCTTTTTTGGTATTGAATTCATGACCGAGGGCGCGAAGGAAAATACCAAGGGATTCGATTTTTTCAGGGTTTGGGACATCGTGTACGCGGTAGACAAACGCCGCGTCGCGGCCGCTTTTCTTGGTGTGCTCATACACAAATTCCGCAACGCGGCGATTGGCGAGAAGCATGTAGTCCTCAATCATAAGCATGGTTTCGGTACGTACTTTAGTATAGACACGAATAGGCTTGCCGTTTGGGTCGAGTTCAAATTTTACCTCAGGCTGGTCAAAAGCAATCGCACCATCAGAGAATCGTTGTTTGCGGAGGATGCGTCCTATATCCATAAGGATACGTAACTCGGTATGCATGACTCCTTCGCCTTTATCGAGCACTTCCTGTGCCTCTTCATACGAGAAGCGTTTATTGCTATGAATGATGGTCTGACCAAACCACTCACCATGGGTATTACCCTGTGCGTCCATTTCAAAAACTGCCGAGAAGGAAAGTCGGTCTTCATTGGGGCGAAGGGAACAGAGGTCGTTACTGAGTACCTCAGGGAGCATAGGAATCACGCGATCGACGAGGTAGATAGAGGTACCACGTTCTTGCGCCTCAGCGTCAATAATGTCTTCCTCAATTACATAATGTGATACATCGGCGATATGAATACCAATCTCATAGTTACCATTGGGGAGTACGAAAAATGAAATAGCATCATCAAAGTCTTTTGCGTCGACGGGGTCAATGGTGCAAGTCGTACGGTCGCGCATGTCGCGTCGTTTTGGACTTTGCCCCAGGACACCCTCTCTGCCTTCGGCATTCACCTTGTCACCAAGGGTCGCTTCCACTGCATCAGCAAAAATTTGCTCTTTACGAGCATAGAGTTCCTGTCCGGCTTTTGCGACGTGCTCAGGGAAGTTTTCTGAAAACCCGCCACCCCGAATAATCGCCTGCATTTCGGTCTCGTGGTCACCCGCGCGCCCAAGGACTTCCACAATGGTGCCAATGGGGTCGGTAAGAGGATTCTTCCACGCATCAATGTGTACTACTACCTTCATACCATCGTGGGTGTCTGTGGCACCAGGGAGAATGGGACGAATATGAATACGCTTGTTGTCGGGGAGGAGGCGGTAGGCACCCATCTTCTTTTGGACGGTACCAATGAACTCAGTGTGCTTTGGCGTGACTACGTGCACGACAGCGCCCTCTTGGCGCTTCCCGGTGACTTTTGGTTTCAGTTCAATTTCGACGATATCGCCGTCGAGTGCGAATGAGAGTGCTTCGGTAGGGATGACTATGTCTTCCTCTTGGTCGGGTAGGGCAACGTAGCCAATACCTTTTCCACGAATCATAATAACCCCTTCATATATTGCTGTATTCTTTTCCATGTGGTCTTGATAGTATCACGGACTTGCGTCCGGAACCATATAGGTGTAATCTCCCAGATTAGGAGCGGAAGAAATCAATCTTGAGATTCCTGTACAGGACATTTGTATTGGAACAACCAGTATGCAAACCGCCGATTTTTTCGGTTGAAGGTGATCTAGGCATACATCCATGGGTGCTATATTTCGAATGTAAGACAGATACTAATTGCCGGAATTGCGGTCCGCAAGAAAACTGCCTTTTCACGCGTTATCGACTCTTGTGCATCTAAGGCTAAACCGTTCCTCCCCTTCGTACAAAGGCCAGCGACCCCCAAAAGGGAAGCTGGCCTTTTTTCTATAAAACTGCCGACATCGTAAGTCGGCAATCAAAATTGTAGATTGAGGACGATTAATATTGCCGACTTACGATGTCGGCAATATTGGGGTTTAAGTGGCTCATACTCGGGGTTGACCTTTAGTACTCATTCTGGTATTGTTCACCCCACTATGTTAAAGATGCGTTTACAACGAATTGGTCGCAAGAATAACCCTTCATATCGTGTTGTTGTTACTGACTCTCGAAATGCCCCTTCACGCGGGCGTCATGTTGATTTCATTGGTTCGTACGACCCACTCCTCGGACGTTTTCAAATTGATGCCGCAAAGGCAAAGCATTGGCTTAGTCATGGCGTACAGCCTTCAGATACTGTGTACAACTTCCTCATTTCAGAAAAGATTATTGAAGGAAAGAAGAGGAATGCACTCTCACGAAAATCTCCAATCATTGACGAAGCAAAATTGAAAGCAGAAGCAGAGGCAAAAGCCGCTAAGGAAGCCGCAGAAAAAGCAGCCAAGGAGGCCGCAGAAGCACCTGTAGAAGTAGCACAAACTCCCGCAGAAGAGACAGTCGCTGCATAATACTCAAACCACACAATACGCGCACATGAGAATTCTCCTCATGTGCGCGTATTGACGTATAGCCTCTACCTGCTACCATTCTCTATAGTACGTTCCTGATAATGAACGTAGATGGACGCTTAACAGAATAAGTTCTCAATTCACATAGTATGGAGTTAGATCAGCAATTTCTCGAACAAGTGGTAAAGGCACTTGTCGACCACCCAGAAACCGTAAAGATTAATCGAACCGTTGACGAGATGGGCGTATTGCTTACCTTGGATGTACACGCAGAGGATATGGGAAAGATTATTGGACGTTCAGGAAACACCGCAAAGGCAATCCGCACACTCCTTCGTGTTGTGGGTATGAAGAATGATGCGCGTGTTAATCTCAAGATTAATGAACCAGAAGGTGGTACACGCTCAGTCCCTTCAGCAGTTGCTGCTGATATGGGCGCTATTGACGGTGGTGCCGATGATGCACCAGCCGCTCCAAAATCTTTGGATGAAGCCATAGATGGCTTACGCATCTAGCAACTTGACCCTGAGTATCTAAACTCGTTCACCTATTGTCTTGTTGCGACCAGAAAATTCCCAGCGGAATTTTCTTACGGCTTCGGCAGCGACAAATCAAAAACGTCAGACATCCGTCTGACGTTTTTGATTTGACCGGCTCGATGCCTGCAGATGTTCGCAACAAGACAATAGGTTCACTTCTGTAAATCTTCGTCGCGCGGTTATTCGTTTGTTTAAATGGGGGAGTTGTGTAAGACTATTTGTATGATTAAGGGTATTGATTATACGGGAATAACCATTTCTTTTTATTGGGGGGGAGGAAAAATTTTTTTTTCGCCCCCCCCCCCCCCCAAAAAAGGGGGGGGGGGGGGGGGGGGGGGGGGGGGGGGGGGGGGGGGACAAAAGTAAAAAAAAAAATAGGGGGGGGGGGGGGGGGGGGGGGGGGGGGGGGGGGAGAAAACCCCCCCCAAGGGGGGGACTGGGGGGGGGGGGGGGGGGGTTCCCCAAAAAAAAAGGAAAAAAAACCCTCTCTGGTTGGTTTCCGGTTAAAAGTTGTGTGGAAAAGAGCCCCGACCAAAAAAAACAGCCGGGAAGGGGGGGGGCCCGGGGGGGGGGAACACCCCCTTTTCCTTCCCCTTGCGGGGGGGGGGCGGGGGCAAATCTTTAGAAAAAAAGAGCCCTTAACCACTAGTCATCATCATGCATTTTCACGTCATAACCTTATTTCCCGAAATCTGCGAGGCATATACCGATTCGTCTATTCTTGGTCGTGCGCAAAAGACGGAGAAGGGAAAAGGTGCGAAGCATCGTGGAAAGAAAATCGAGGTGACGTACTATAATCCTCGTGAGTACACGACCGATAAGCACCACAAAGTGGATGACCGTCCTTATGGCGGGGGCCCAGGAATGGTGATGTACGCAGAGCCCATACTCAAAGCGTGGGAAAAGGCAGTGGGGCGAAAAAAGGATAAGGGGAAAGTGAAGACACTCATCATGTCACCCCGCGGTGCGAAGTTTGATACCGCAATGGCAAAGAAACTTGCAGGGAAGTATGAGCACCTCGTACTTATCTCAGGCAGGTACGAAGGTATTGATTCGCGTGTCCTTCAGATACTGAATGCAGAGGAAGTCTCTGTGGGTGATTATGTGCTCACCGGAGGAGAACTTCCCGCACTCGCTATCATTGACTCCATTGCCCGCCAAGTCCCCGGAGTCCTTGGTACCTTTGAATCTCTCGAAGAAGAACGTATCTCAAGTGGGGAAATGTACACCCGCCCCGAGATCCTCACATACAAGAAAAAAGAATACAAAGTCCCACCGGTCTTTCTCTCGGGGGATCACAAGGTGATACAGGAGAGAAAAAAAAGTAATTAAATTTGATAAAACACTTCAAGGGCTGCGGGGTTTGGTGTGGGGTGATACGGTATGCACAGTAGTCTGTCTCCACCTCGTCATTGATGATTTGCCTTTCCGTACTATACTTACTGTATTAACTCTATAACTATTAGATATGGACAATGCACTAGTGGAGTATGTTGCGAACCGTATACGAGCCGGTGTTACAAAGGCAGAAGTGCAAGAAGAACTGCTTGCCGTCGGTTGGTCTGAAGAGGAAAGTGCGCATGCATACAAATCAGCGCTTGTCGTATTCGGTACACCAGTTCCCACTGAAGGTAATCGTCAAATATTTACGAAGAAATCTTCGACGGTTGATGTGGTGGTCAATTTTTTCTCTTTCATTCTTCTCGGTATCACCGCCACATCTCTTGGAACGCTTTTCTACCAAGTCATCAATAAGTTCATAAAAGACCCACTCGATGCCACCGTCCATTATTGGTATGATTCTTCTTGGCAGACCGATGTTATTCACTATGCAATTGCCGCACTCCTCATTGCGTACCCGCTCTACTTTTTCGCCATGCACATCTGGTTTAAGAAATTCAGAGAAGATGAAGGACGTTCTGAATCAAAACTCACCAAGTGGCTTACATACCTCGTGTTACTCGTTGCTGCGGTCACGGTAGTCGGAGATCTTATTACTGTCGTATACAAGATGTTGCAGGGAGAAGCATCAGCACGTTTCTTCTTGAAAGCACTCACTATCCTTGTTATTGCAGGAATGATATTTGCGTTCTATTATCTGGAACGAAAGAAAGTCCAGTATCAGTTAGATATACCTCGTTCAATCTTTAAGTCCCTCGGTATGTTCACAACAGGTCTAGTGACTGTGGCGATTGTTCTCGGTTTCTTCGCGGGCGGTTCTCCGAAGACAGAGCGAAATCGGACGTTTGATGTGACCCGTGCAAGCGACCTCACTAATCTTGTAAATTGTGTTTCTTCCTATGCGATTACTTATGAAGTACTTCCCGCAACACTTGATGATCTTAAAAATTCACGCGATTATTATTGCAATGCATCGATGACCGACCCAGAAACAGGCACAGCATACACATACCGTATTGTGACACCAAGTACTATTCGAGGCACTGAGCGAGTGGGTGAGTTTGAACTTTGTGCTACATTTGCACTCCAATCAGAGAAAGCAAATGGCAATTCATACTATTATGGTAACAGCGAACAATGGTCTGAACATACAGCGGGCCTCAATTGCGATACAATGGATGCTCGAATTGGTGACGCGTACCCCATGCCAACAGGAACAACCGGTGCACCTACTAATTGGAATTATTAATGTATTTCTACAGATGATACACTCGCTTGACCTTCGGTAAAGGAAATGTCTCAGGATATTTCTCGTGAGTATGATGCTCAGGAAGTGATGTTTAGTGAGTCAATCTCGAGTACCTCAAAACTCTTATTCGATACCACAACAAGAACCACAAATCCTTTCTCGGCACGAACTTTTGCAGGGCACGCATAAGGCATGAAAACTAAAAGCAATGCTTTTAGTTTCCAGGCCTTTGCTCCGCTCCTCCCCTGAGCGACTTACAGTCGCTGTTCAGGTTGTATGATATTTTTCGTAAACTCAAAATATCGACAACCTCTTGCGAAAGTCTCCCAGACTTTCTCACGTCCGCGAGGCCCTGCAAAAGTTGTGCCTCAACGAATTTGTTCACTTTGTAAGCTTAGAGCAAAACTCGTTGAGGTACCACTTTAGATATGCACCACAGAGAGTACATCCATTTTTATAGTCGCCGTTCGGCTCCTTAAAAATTAGGTGCCTCGCGCAAGGCCACACAGGCCGAGCGGAGCAAAGCCCCGAAAATAAAATCCAAAGGATTTGTTTTTCGGGGCTTATGCGTGCAGATATAAAGTGGTGCCGAAAAAGAGTTTTGACACCGACATTCCCAAAAGAGTGGGGAATACCAAAATCCACAGGTAACTGTTGACCTTTTTGAGCGGGTCTGGTATTATTCCGGCACGCAATAGATCTCGGATGAGTCATGGATGTGCGATGTTTGGAGGGGGGTCATATACAGCGCTGTATATGAAAGAGCACCAGGGAACCTAAGTTCCGTAATCACGACCACGTGATGTACACATTACTCGCACAGTAAAAACGACATTAGAACAACGCACTTTGGGTGCGGTTATTTTGTTGTTATGCCGTTTTTGCTTTTATACATAACACGTATACGTATGTCTAACGCACCACAGCACGGAGGAGCCTCAGTGGGAATGCTTCCAAAGAAGCGATTCCAAAATTTTCGTGACGCACGTGTGTCACTGCCTGACCTCGTTGAACCACAACGATTGTCATACACCAACTTCATTGAGGTAGGACTCAAGGAAGTCTTTAAGGAGTTTTCACCTATCAGTGACTATTCTGATAAGAAATTCGACCTCATTTTCAAAAAGTATGAATTGGGTCAGCCAAAGACCACTCCCGAGCACGCACGTGAAAACAAACTCACGTACGAGGCACCACTCCGCGCACTCGTTGCGCTCAACAACAAGACCTTTGGTGGTGAGAAGGAGCAAGAGATTTTTCTCGCCGACATTCCGGTGATGACCGAAAATGGTACCTTCATCATCAATGGTGTTGAGCGCGTTATCGTGCCACAACTCGCCCGTTCATACGGTATTTTCTTTACCACAAATGAATCAAAGGGCCGTACCTTCTTTGGTGCAAAAATCATTCCTGCTCGCGGTGCGTGGGTAGAGATTGAGTCTGAGGCTGATGGGGTGATTTATGTAAAAATAGACCGCAAGCGCAAGTTCCCTATTTCATCCCTTTTCCGTGTACTTGGTGTGACGAGCGACAAAGACATGCTCAAGCTCTTTAAGGGTATTGCTCATGCTGATGAGTACATCACCCGTACCCTTGCAAAGGATCCAGCAAAGCAGGCTGATGATTCATACATCGAAATCTACCGTCGCCTTCGTGACGGTGACCTTGCCACAGTCGACAACGCAAAGGAGTTTATTAACTCCATCTTTAGCACCACTCGCTACGACCTTTCAGAAATTGGTCGCCATCACTTCAACGAGCGTTTCGGACTTTCCACAGATGCAAAGGCAGATGCACAGCGCATTGTGTCTGTAGAAGACTTGGTGACTATCATCAAAAACATCATTGAGCAAAATCACACCCCCGGTGCTATTGCCGATGACATCGACCATCTCGGATTCCGCCGTGTACGTTACTTTGGAGAGATGCTCCAACAGCGTATTCGTGTGGGTATGACTCGCGTGAAGCGCAACATACAAGACCGCATGTCGACGATTGAGGCAGAAACATCGCTCCCGATGTCACTCATCAATCCCCGACCACTCCAAGCAGCGATTAAGGAGTTTTTCACCACAAACCAACTTTCACAGTTTATGCAACAGCAAAACATGCTTGCAGAACTTGAAGGACTCCGTACGCTTTCCGCACTCGGTCCCGGTGGACTCACCCGTGAGCGTGCAGGCTTTGAGGTACGTGACGTACACACCTCACACTATGGCCGCCTCTGTCCTATTCACACACCAGAAGGTCCAAACATTGGTCTTATTCTTCGTCTTGCGATGTACGCACGCGTCAATCGTTTCGGTATTATTGAGACTCCATACGCAAAGGTAGAGAAAGGTGTGGTGACCGATGAAATTATCTACCTAAACGCTCACGAAGAAGAGCGCTACCACATTGCACACGCTGCTATTGAAGTTGATGATGCAGGGAAGATAAAGCCCGATATCGTCGAAGCGCGTTTTAAGGGCGAGCCAGTCATTGTGCCAAAAAAGAATATTGAGTTTGTCGACATCGCTACCAATCAAGCCTTCTCAGTAGCGACTTCAATGATTCCATTCATCAATCACGATGACGCCAACCGCGCACTCATGGGTAGTAACATGCAGAAGCAGGCAACTCCCTGCATCATTCAGGAAGCACCACTCGTCGCCACCGGTGTCGAGGAACTCTCTGCACGTGATACGGGCCGTATGATTACCGCCCTCGAAGCAGGTGAAGTAGTGGAAGTAGACGCTCGTCACGTCGTCGTAAAGAATAAAGATGGCAAGAAGAAGGAATACACACTGACGACGTTCCAGCGCACCAACGACTTCTCTGCCTTCTACCACATCGCATCCGTCTCAGTAGGAGATAAGGTAAAGCGTGGCGACGTACTCGCAAATACTTCATCGACTGACACGGGCCAAATGGCACTCGGACAAAACATGCTCGTCGCCTTTATGAGTTGGTCAGGTGCCAACTACGAGGATGCCATCATTATTTCTGAACGTGTTGTAAAGGATAGTAAGTTCTCAACCATTCACCTCGATGAACTCGAAGTCTCCGTGCGTGACACAAAACTTGGCCCTGAGGTCACCACGCCAGATATTCCAAATGTGAGTGAATTGAAACTCCGCAATCTTGATGAAGAAGGAATCATTCGTGTTGGTGCAGAAGTGCGCCCTGGAGACATTCTCGTGGGTAAGGTGACGCCAAAGGGCGAGACACAACTTACTCCTGAGGAACGCCTCCTCCGTTCAATCTTTGGAGAAAAAGCAAAAGATGTGAAAGATACTTCCCTTCGCCTTGAAGCAGGAAAGCGTGGTCGCATTATTGGCGTGAAAATCTTCACCCGTGAAAATGGTGACCAACTCGAAAGCGGTGTTATCAAGCGTATTCATATCACCGTCGCGCAGGTACGTAATGTATCCGTCGGAGATAAACTCGCAGGACGTCACGGTAACAAGGGTGTTATCTCACGTATTCTTCCTGAGGAAGATATGCCATACACTGAAGACGGCAAGCCTGTTGATGTGATTCTCACACCACTCGGCGTACCTTCACGTATGAACCTCGGACAGATTCTCGAACTGCACCTCGGTATGGCGGCGAATACGCTCGGCTACCAGGCTATTGTGCCTCCATTTGCAGGAGCGACTGAAGATCATGTAAAGACCGAACTCGTTGCCGCTGGATTCCCTTCAGATGGAAAACTGTGGCTCCGTGATGGTCGCACCGGTGACACCTTTGCACAGCGTATTTCTGTGGGCTACATGTACATCTTGAAACTGCACCACATGGTAGAAGACAAGATCCACATGCGCTCAATTGGCCCCTACTCACTCATCACCCAGCAGCCACTCGGCGGAAAAGCACAGGTGGGAGGTCAGCGATTTGGAGAAATGGAAGTATGGGCACTTCTCGGCTATGGAGCAGCGTATACGCTCCGCGAGATGCTCACGATTAAGTCAGACGATATTGTGGGACGTTCTGCCGCATTCGACGCCATCGTCCGTGGCGAAAAGATTAGTCATCCACACACACCGGCAGCATTCAATGTGCTCGTCAATCAGTTACGTGGCCTTTCACTCGACATCGATTTACGAAAGGAGCCGAGCGACCGCGCTTATTAATTCGTAGTTTTTAATCATCATATGAAAACACAAGCTCCCCAGCAATTCAGCGAAATTTCGCTCAAACTCGCATCACCAGAGCGTATTCTCGAGTGGTCAAAGGGTGAGGTCACCAAGCCCGAGACCATCAACTACCGCACCCAGCGCCCCGAGAAGCACGGTCTCTTTGACGAGAGAATCTTCGGACCCGTGGAAGACTACGAATGTGCGTGTAAGAAGTATCGTGGTATACGCTACAAAGGTATCACCTGTGAGAAGTGTGGTGTAGAAATCACTCGCTCTATCGTACGTCGTGAGCGTATGGGTCACATCGACCTCTGCGTACCGGTGTCACACATTTGGTTCCTCCGTGGCGTCCCGAGCCGTATTGCACTTATTCTCGGTACCTCAGCGGCATCAATCGAGAAGGTGGTGTACTTTGCGGGATATATCGTCACCAAGGTAAGTCAGGATGAGAAGAATCGTATTTTGAAAGAACTCGACACTGAGTTTAAAACAAAGTACAAGGAACTCACTTCAGACACTGCTCGTGAAGACCTCCAAGGTCGCATGAGTGACATCAAGCACGAAATTGAATCAATCACCGTTGGTTCTATTCTCGATGAGATGCACTACCACAAGTACTCAATGAAGTACTCAACACTCTTTGACGCACGAATTGGTGCGGAGGCGATTTACGACATTTTCAAGAAACTCGACCTCGTACTCCTTCGCGACCAACTCGAAAAGGCGCGTGAGACCGCCGGTGCTGCAGAGCGTACGAAGCTCGACAAGCGTCTTTCGCTCATTAAGGGAATGATTCATGCAGAGGTACGTCCTGAGTGGATGTTCCTTATGCGTATCCCCGTGATTCCACCAGCACTTCGCCCTATGGTGGCGCTTGAGGGTGGACGTCATGCATCTTCAGACCTCAACGACCTCTACCGCCGTGTCATCAACCGAAACAATCGTCTCAAGAAACTCATCGACATCATGGCTCCGGATGTGATTCTCCGTAACGAGAAGCGTATCCTTCAGGAGGCAGTCGATGCACTTATCGACAACTCTATTCGTCACGGCAACACCGCATACTCTGCAATGAGTCAGGCACAGCGACGTCCACTCAAGTCACTTTCAGATTACTTGAAAAGTAAGCAAGGCTACTTCCGCCAGAACCTTCTCGGAAAACGAGTAGACTACTCGGGACGTTCCGTGATTGTGATTGGTCCAGACCTCTCACTCGACCAGTGTGGTCTCCCCAAGCACATGGCACTTGAACTCTTCCGCCCATTCGTTATTGCACAGCTTTTGAAGCAAGAACTCGCATACAACATTCGTGGTGCAGGACGCTTGATTGAAGATGGCGTACCTGAAGTGTGGGCGATTCTCGAAAATGTGATTAAAGATCGACACGTACTTCTCAACCGCGCACCAACACTCCACCGTCAGGGTATTCAGGCATTCCGCCCTGTACTTATTGAAGGTAATGCTATTCAGGTGCACCCGCTCGTGTGTCGCGCGTTCAACGCCGACTTCGACGGTGACCAGATGGCGGTACACGTACCGCTCGGTGAAGAAGCACAGTTTGAGGCACGGGAAATCATCTCTGCAAACAAGAACATCTTGAAGCCAGGAAGTGCAGACCCTGTCGTATCAGAAAAACTTCTCGATATGGCACTCGGTGCATTCTGGATGACCAAGATTATCGAAGGTGCAAACTGGCGAGGGCAAATTCTTTGCTTCCCCTAACGCAGCGATTATTGCCTATGACTTTGGGGTTATTGACCTTCGTGCAAAGGTGAAAGTGCTTGCGACTGATACCGAGAAGTATGCACAGTATAAGGGCGAGGTATTTGAGACTTCAGTTGGACGCCTTCTCTTTAACTCAGTGCTCCCAAGTGACCACGATTACATTAATGATGTCATCACGCAGCGCACACTCTTTAACATCATCATTGAGATTATCGATGTAGATGGTATTGGCGCAGTACCAAAGATTGTTGACCGCATGAAGCGATTTGGATTTGAGTACGCAACAAAAGTCTGGTACCACATGGGGTATCGACGATGTGGTCGTGCCAAAGCAAAAGAAAGCAATCATCGAGAAAGCGCGAGGCGAAGAAGCAAAGGTACTCGCGTTCTTTAACGAGGGTCTCATCTCTCGCGATGAACGACGCCGCATGATTATTGAAATCTGGCACCGCACGAAGACCGAGATTGAAGGCACATTACCTGAGACACTTGATGTGAATGGTTCGGTATACGACATGTGGAAGTCTGGCGCCCGCGGTTCTATGGGGACAGATTGCCATGATGGCTGGTATGAAGGGTCTCATCATCAACACACGAGGAGAAACACTCGAGTTCCCAATTACCTCTTCCATGAAGGAGGGAATGAGCCCAATTGAATACTTCATTACCACGCACGGTTCACGTAAGGGACTTGCCGATACCGCGCTCCAGACAGCAAAGGCTGGATACCTCACCCGTCGTCTCTTCGTGGTAGCACAGGATGCTATTGTGACTGAGCCAGACTGCAAGACTAAGGACGGTGTCACTATTGGTCGCGTCTCTTCATCAGGAATTGAGATTGCATTTAGCAAAGCGATTCGTGGACGCATCCTCGCCTTGGACGCGATAACGACTACTGGCGAAGTACTCTTCAAGAAAGGGCATCTCCTTTCACGTACTGACTCAATGGTTGTGGAGAAGTCAGACATTACGTCTGTCGAGGTACGCTCACCGATGACGTGTAAGACACTTCATGGTGTGTGTCAGCAGTGTTATGGTATCGACCTCACGACGAACAAACTGGTGGATATTGGAGAGGCAGTAGGAACTGTGGCTGCACAAGCTATTGGAGAGCCAGGAACACAGCTTACGATGAATACCAAGCACGCAGGAGGTGCTGCGTCAGTCGGTGGAGACGTGACTCAGGGTCTTCCTCGTGTGGAAGAAGTGTTTGAAAAGCGTTCACCAAAGGTTCCTGCAGTTATTTCAAAGACCGACGGTATTGTGACGAGTATTCGTACTGAAGGAAAGGAGAAAATCATCACCGTTGCACCAACACTTGGCTCGAAGTATGCGACAAAGAAGAATGACTCTATTGAGTATGGTGTGCACTTCCGTCGTGTGGTTATGGTACGAGAAGGTGATTCTGTTAAGCAAGGGCAACTCCTTACTGACGGCTCAGTACATCTTCCTGATCTCTTCAAGTACGCAGGACAAGTACCGACACAGGAATACATCATCAATGAGACCAATAAGATTTACGAACTTCAGGGTGTGACCATTGCGCGCAAGCACATTGAACTCATTGTGAAGCAGATGATGAGTCGTGTGAAGATTACCCTCGTGGGCGAAAGTCATTTCACTATTGGTGATATTACTGAGGAATGGAACTTTGTAGAGGTCAATGAAAAACTCAAGGCAGAAGGGAAGGAGGTTGCAAAGGCAGACCGCCTTATCCTCGGTATCACCGAGACCTCGCTCTCACGAAAGAGTTTCCTCTCAGCAGCGTCATTCCAAAATACGACCCGAGTACTCATCAACGCAGCCGTACGCGGAAGTGAAGATAAACTCACGGGACTCATGGAAAATGTTATCATCGGACGTCTTATTCCTGCCGGAACAGGATTTGTCGGTAGTAACAAGTACGAAGCGATTAAACAATTCCACCTCGACGAGGAGGGTGCGTGATCAATAGATAATAGAAAATAGAACATAAAAAATAGCAAGGCGGCGCCTTGCTATTTTTTTGATATTTCTCAAAAACACAGGGTTACCCTGTACAAACACGAATATTATTTGATGTCAAATTATTTGTGCGGGTGAACATCGGGTATAATACCCACACTATGTCACGCACGGCAGTTGAACAAATAAAAGAACGCCTTACCATTGTGGAGGTGGTGGGCTCGTATGTAGAGCTCAAAAACGCGGGAAAAAACTATAAGGCCAAGTCACCCTTTACGAATGAAAAAACCCCTTCATTTTACGTCTCGCCTGACCGGGGGATGTATTACTGTTTTTCCTCACAGAAGGGGGGTGACATGTTTACCTTTGTACAAGAAATGGAGGGGGTTGATTTTAAAGGTGCGTTAAAGATTCTTGCCGAGAAGGCACATGTAGAACTTGTCCCTGAGGACCCTAAAAAACGTGATGCGCGTGAAATACAATATGCACTTCTCGAAGAGGCGACACAATACTTTTTTAAAACACGTGAGAGCGCGCCTCTCGTTGATGCGTATATCCTTGAGCGTGGGGTTACCATGCAGACTATGCATGCGTGGCGCATTGGCTACGCCAAAGACGAATGGCGTTCACTCCGCACACACTTAAGTGTGAAAGGCTATACCGATGCACAGATGTTGGCTGCTGGTCTCATTAAAAAAACTGACCAAGGGAAAGAGCCATACGATGTCTTTCGTGATCGCATCATGTTCCCGATTTTTGATACCTCAGGGCGCGTCGTGGCATTTTCAGGAAGGACTATGAAAAAGGAAGAAGGTACACCAAAATACGTTAATTCACCCGAGACAGAACTCTTTGTTAAGTCTGACATCCTCTATGGGTATGATAAGGCAAAGCAGGGGATTCGGCACTATGATTTTTCGCTTCTCGTGGAAGGACAGTTTGACCTCGTCCTTTCCCATCAGGCAGGGTACACGAATGCAGTAGCTGTCTCAGGGACAGCCTTTACTCCACACCACCTCTCACTCCTCGAGCGTCTTTCAACACGCATTGTGCTTGCACTTGATGCTGATAGAGCGGGCGTGACGGCGGTAAAGCGTATTGCAGGCATGATGCTTTCGCGGGGTATGGATGTAAAAGTGGCGCGCATGGAAGGAGGGAAGGATCCTGCAGATATCATCAAGGCAAACCCCGTCGATTTTAAACACTTTGTGGGGCATGCGGTGCATGTCGTCGAATTTCTCCTTGGGGTACTCAAAGAAGGTATGAAAGATGAGCGTACGTATAAACTCCGCGTTCGAGAGGAAATTTTACCCCTTCTCGTTACTATGGAGAATCGTATTGATAGAGAGCATTTTGAAGGTGTCATTGCCGAACAGATTGGTGCTACAAAAGAAGGTGTGCACTACGAAGTAGAGCGACTTGAAGCACTCCATAAGAATGCGCCCAAGGCTCCGAGTACACACGATGCTTCTCCAGTTCTCCGTAAGGAAGTGCTAACCACCAATCGCCAAACAGGACTCTATAATCATATTTGTGCACTTATGCATGTATGTGTCGAGGAACGTTCATGGATAGGGGAGCGTATTGCTGCTCATATGGAAACAATTCTGAGCCCCGAGGCGTTTAGTGCATTCAAGGAAGCGGAGGTCACACCCCTCATTCAAGCAGAGATTTTTACTCTCGAAGAGCATCTTGAAGGGCTCCGTGAAAAGTACTTTCTTGAAGAGGTGTCTGACGTACTTACACACTATACCCACACTATGGCGCGTGACCACCTTGGCGCACTCCGTAAGCAACTAGGATTACTTGAGGCAGGTGTGGACGATGTCAAAGAAATTGAGATTCTGACTGAAATGAAGAAGGCAGAGAAACTCCTGCAGGCACCGGTTAAAATTGATAAAGAATAAAGGCCCCAAGGAGGGGCGCTTTAGCGTCCAATATGACTGGGGAAACAACATACCACTCTGCAAGCGGAACATATACAATAGCATATCGTTATAGAAACAATAATATTATGCTCACTGCGTTTTCCCTGCGATACTGTGGACTTTTCTGTGTTTTAGGGTATAATTGCCCGCATAATGGCAAAAAAGGCTGTAGTACAAAAGAAAAAAGTAGCAAAAAAGTCGCCTGCAAAAAAGGCGATTATTAAGTCACCTACAAAAAAGAAGGTTGCTTCAAAAAAGCACCTGCTAAAAAAGTAGTCAAAAAAGCACCAGCACCAAAGAAAAAGTTGTTCCAAAGAAAGTAATCAAGAAAGTAGTACTAAAAAAAGCACCTCCTAAGAAGGTGGTGAGAGCTGTTGCTCCAAAAAAAGCACCTGCAAAGAAAGTGGTGGTGAAGAAACTTTCAAAGACCGAATTACTTCAAGAGCATAAGGCAGAAGGACTCCTTACCATTGGTCGCGGCCGTGGTTACGTCACCTATGATGAGATTCTCAAAGAGTTTCCGACCATTGAGCGTGATGTAGATTTTCTTGAGACACTCTATGAGCGTCTTGCGACTGCAAGCATCGATGTAATCGGCGGCGGTGGCATGCTCGGCGACGAGACCGGTGGCGACCTCCTCACGGATAGGAAGAATGTATACAAGCGCAACGACAATGCGTACGATTCTATTCAGATGTACTTGCGTGAAATTGGTCAGTACCCACTTCTGACCGCACACGAAGAGCGCGTGCTTGCTAAGCGAATCGTGGATGGTGATTCTGAAGCACGAAATCTTCTTGCCCGAGCAAACCTTCGTCTTGTGGTCTCTATTGCAAAGAAGTATGTTGGGCGAAGTCCTGATCTCACGCTCCTTGACCTTATTCAGGAAGGAAATCTCGGCCTCTTCAAAGCGGTAGATAAGTTTGACTTCACCAAGGGCTTTAAGTTTTCGACGTACGCTACCTGGTGGATTCGTCAGGCGATTACTCGCGCGCTCGCAGACCAATCACGAACGATTCGTATTCCCGTACACATGGTAGAAACCATGGCGAAGTACAAGCAAGTGGCGCGTCGTCTTGCACAAGACCTTGGCCGTGACCCCATGGCAGAGGAGATTGCTACTGAGATGGATGTAGAAGTAGAGAAAATCTACCAAATTGAAAAAATCAGCCAGGACACTATCTCGCTCGAACTTCCTATTGGTGATGACGACGACCGCTCACGACTCTCCGACTTTATTGCGGATGATAAAATCATTTCTCCTGACCAGGAAGTAGCGCACCGCATTCTTGCGGACCAGATGCAGGAAATTCTTGCATCACTCTCTGACAAGGAACGAAAGATTCTTGAGATGCGTCATGGACTCCTCGATGGCACCTATCACACACTCGAAGAAGTGGGAAAGGAGTTTGGTGTAACCCGTGAACGTATTCGCCAAATTGAAGCAAAAGCGCTCGAAAAGATTCGCCAACACGATAAAGCGAGAAGGCTAAAGAGTTATTAATGACATGAAAAAGAAAACCACTGATGCTCAAAAAGATCAGTGGTTTTCTTAGTAGTGTCGCAGACTGAATTTTCTAATTAAGTATTTTTTTGGGTTTAGTTTACGCATTATCACGAATACCGAGGTACTTCGCAAGTATATGCTTAAGTCCTCGGCGTGAGATAACGCCAATAGGGCGGTCGTCGTGGTCGACGATAGGAATATGTGCAGTTTGATGTGCAATTGCCGTGCCCGCGATGGTAATGAGAGAATCATCGACTCGGACTGATTGAAAATCCACACTCATGAATTCTCGCACTTCCTTATCCTCAGCATCTCTAACTGCTAATTCAAAAAGTTCTTCCGTGCCGAGTTGGGTAAACACCTTATCACCATCGAGATGGGTAGGAATGATAGCATCGAGAAGGTCAGATACGTTCACCTCTCCCGTTAGAACGCCATCATCACCGACTACCAATAGAGAATTGGTTTGTTCTTTCATCATGAGTGCGATTGCATCTTTAAAGGTGCCATCTTCGGGGATGAGAACCGCTTCTTTTGTAATATCGCGTATCTCCATATACATAAATGATACTCCTATGTTTTGGAAAGTAAAGAAGCCCACCAGAGGTGGGACCAGGCTTCTTTGCTAGCGAAGGTATCGGCCTCCGCCGATGCTATTTTTTATGTCGCTGAGCGCGACAAACTTGAGGGTGGAACCAGGGTGCGAAGCTCGTCTATTTTTATGTATTCAGCCACCCGACGGCTTTCTGGACAACCAAGCGGGGGCTTTAGCAGAAGATCCCCCAACAAGTTTAATGTCGCTAGGCGCGACGGACTAGTAAAGAAGCCCACCAGAGGTGGGACCAGGCTTCTTTGCTAGCAGAAGAGTCTTCTTCGGTAGGTTGTGTTTACATCAACCTCTGCGAGTGACATTTAGTCACTCCTCACCTCCGCCGATACAAGTTTAATGTCGCTTTCCGCGACGGACTAGGAAAGAAGCCCACCTTTGGTGGATCTAGGGCTTCTTTGTGATTTTTTGATACTTACCGTATATGTAACAGGTGTTACATATACAGTAAGGTACGGGTGAGGGTGTTGAAATGAGTTCTTGTGAAGAACCCTGTATAATAGATTTGTATGAATGAATCATTATTTTTGGAGGCGTACAACAGACTCAATTCTGCACAAAAAAAAGCTGTGGATACTATCGAGGGTCCTGTGATGGTGATTGCAGGTCCTGGTACCGGAAAGACGCAGATTCTTACCTTGCGTATTGCAAATATTTTGCGCATGACGGACGCGTCTCCAGAAAGTATTTTGGCACTTACTTTTACCGAGTCAGGCGCTCGTGCGATGCGTGAGCGTCTCGCCTCGTATATAGGAGCGCCCGCCTACCGCGTGCCTATTCACACCTTTCACGAATTTGCGGGAGGACTTATTCGTGCGTTCCCCGACGCCTATGAACGGGCGGTCGGTGGACGCCCGATTGCCGATCTTGAAAAAATCACTCTCATTGAGTCTATTCTGAGTGGGTCGAATATTGCACTCTTGCGACCACGAGGCAATCCGCAATTTTATATTGCACCTATCATGAATGCGCTTTCACTCATGAAGCGAGAATATATCACTCCTGATGCATTCGCACATATTATTGATGAACAAGAGGTAGTGCTCAATGCAACACCACAGTTTCATGAAAAAGGTGCACATAAAGGCAAAATACGAAGCGAGTACATTGACCGCGAAAAAGGTGTACAGAAAAATCGTGAACTTCTTTTCGTGTATCGTGCATACGAGGCTGCCCTCGCGGAGCAACGATTCGTTGATTACGACGATATGATTTTTGAAACGGTAAAAGCACTGGAGCATAATGAAGACATGCTTCGCTCACTCCAGGAGCAATATCAGTACGTCCTCGCAGATGAGCACCAGGATGTAAACGGTAGCCAGAATCGTATTCTCGAACTCCTTGCGTCATTTCACGAGCGTCCGAATCTTTTTGTCGTGGGAGATGAAAAACAGTCCATCTACCGTTTTCAAGGCGCGTCACTTGAAAACTTCCTTTTCTTTGAGGAAAAGTTTCCTCACACAACCACGGTGGCACTCATCGAAAACTATCGCTCTGCGCAGGGTATTCTCGACCTCTCCCATGAACTCATTACTGCAGAGGTGGGACCTGCATCAGCCTTGCGCGTAGCGCTTACCGCAGTACGGGGTGAAACTGCCCATATTGAATCACGAAACTTTAGCCATGAGGCGGTAGAACATACATATATAGTCGATACCGTAGAGAAACTCATTGCGGAAAATGTTCCGGCAAATGAAGTGGCTATTATCATGCGAACGAATAGGGAAGTCGAAGAGATAGCAACGCTTCTTCGGAAAAAGGGTGTGCAGGCGGAGTCATCGGCAGACAGTGATATCTTGACGCATCCTATTACTGCGCACGTTCGCATTCTGCTTCGCGCTATCACAAATCCAAGCGACGAACGGGCACTCTTTGAACTGCTTCATAGCGGCTATAGTGGTGTACGTACGCCCGATCTTGTACGTATTACACAGCATCGTTCCTATAGTAATCCCCTCGCGCGTATGGTGATGGATGTTGATTTTCTTGAGTCAATTGGAGTCGAGGATACTGAGTCTGTCATGCATATGGTGAAATTGCTTGACGATGCGCGCAATCGCATGGGTGTTGAAGCACCACATCGCCTTCTTGAGTATATACTCAAAGAAAGTGGTTTTTTCGATCATGCTGTGGCGCATGACCCTTTCGAGGGCAGTCGCGTTATTCGTCGTCTGTACGATGAAGTGGAAGTTTTGGTACAACAGGGAAAGGTCTTGACGCTCAAAGATGTAGAAGAAATGTTTGCGCAGTGTGTGCTTCACAATATCGCACTCAATGCACCGTATATTCATACGGAAAGGAGTGCGGTACAGGTCATGACGGCACACAAAGCAAAAGGACTTGAATTTCTCCACGTGTTCGTCCCGCACCTTACCGACAATAAGTGGGGAGGCCGCGCACGCGCGGAGTATTTTAAAATTCCTGTGGCTAAACACATCAAATCCGATGCGCTTGACCCACTCGAAGATGAGCGTAAGTTACTCTACGTGGCACTCACGCGGGCAAAAGTGGGACTCTACCTCAGTTCTTCAGCAACCAATATTGAAGGACGCACTCTATTGCCGACGAGATTACTTGAAGGCGTTGGAGAAGCACTTATTATTCACCCAAGTGCACAGGAGTATGAAGACACATTTAATCCCGGCGACACTATCACACTGCAATTGCCAAAAGAAACTATCGACACGACACTCCTTATACACACCGTACGTACACGTGGTCTCTCCGCGACCGCACTCAATAATTACTTGAGGAGCCCATGGGACTATCTTTACCGCAACGTGCTCCATATTCCTGAGGTACAGCCAGAGACAGCACAGTTTGGTACCGCGCTTCATGGCGCGCTCGAAAGTATTTTCCGCTACCGTCACAACACGGGAACACTTCCTGACGCTACTACGATAAAAGGCTACCTCGAACGAGAATTGGGGAAACTTCCTATTACCCAGGAGGAATATGTTCGCCACCATGAAGCGGGCTTTGCGGTTCTTCTTTCATATCTCGATTATATAAAAGACTCCCTCCCGCATGAGACCAAGGAAGAGTATAAATTACAGGTGGTTCTTGAAACAGGAAATACTGATTTACCGCAGATCCCCCTTACGGGCATGTTCGACCGTCTTGATTTTGGGACTGATGGCATCCTCATACGGGTTGTGGATTATAAGACAGGAAAGCCACGCACGCGTGGTTACATCGAAGGCACTACCAAAGATTCAAATGGTGACTACAAGCGTCAACTCACATTCTACGCACTCATCCTCGCACTCTCGGGTGACGAACGCCTCGCATCGCGTACGGGTACGCTCTCGTTCATAGAGCCTGATGAAAAGGGAGTGATTCATGAAGAAACGTATGTTATCACCGAGGAAGAAATTGAAGCACTCAAAACAGAAATCATCCGTGTGGGACTCGAAATAGCACACGGCACGTTTTTAAACGCGCCGTGTGACCCAACTACGTCTTCGTATTGCCATCTAGTGTCAGAACTCAGAAATCGATAAGATATTATTCTGCCACATCCCCAGAAAGTTGTGTGAGCATAGTATCTATCATTTTCTTTACCACATCGTATGGTTGCGCACCGTCGATAGGTCCCTGCTGGTCGCCCACAATCATTACTGAGTATGGTGTGCCCT
This sequence comes from Candidatus Kaiserbacteria bacterium, assembly GCA_016699245.1. Classification (NCBI taxonomy): domain Bacteria; phylum Candidatus Kaiseribacteriota; species Candidatus Kaiserbacteria bacterium. The sequence continues at coordinate 88,079 of CP064968.1, forward strand.
TTGCACCCGCTTTTATTGCTGCTTCTACGTCTGCAGTGATTTTTGCATCAAAGGTACCTGCTTCAACACATGACGTAAATTTTGCTTTGTCGACACCTGCGCTCACTGCATATTCAGGAAGTTTTGCTAGGTTTGATGGTTCGTTCACACCGCGGTCGCTAATGAGAAGGTTTGCAAATTTCCAAAATGCATCATTGCCACCAAGACTCGCGACACACTCAGATGCCGCTGCCACTTTAGGTGCATTCGGGTGGAGTTGCTTGAGAGGGAATTGGCGATACACCCACGCTACTTTACCATCCTTACCATAGGTCTCCATGATTTTCTGCATAGTCTCATGGAAGTTTTTACAGAATGGACAATCAAAGTCTGAGTATTCGACAATCATAATTGGCGCATTAGGATTACCATAGATATGATCTTTCTCGGTAACAGGCGCTACTTCCATTTTGCCCGTGACTTGCTCAGTACCTGGCTTTGCATTTCCGATTTGTGTTGGATTACCTCCGTTACTATTACCGCTATAGACAATCGCACCCGCTATGAGGAGTGCAGAGAACACAATGGCTATCGGTACACCAAGAGCGTTGCGCGGGGCTTGCGGTGGTCGTGTCGGTTGTGGTGGTGTGGTTTCTTCTGGCATACGTAATTTATTATCAATGCACATTTCATGTGCATTGCTCGATTATATTATTAATCACTGTGTACGGAAAAGTATACCACAGTCATTTTTTCGCATGATATACTGTAGGTATATGGATATTCTGTCGGCCAGTTTCCTTGGTTTTGTACAAGGAATTACAGAGTTTATTCCTGTTTCCTCCTCGGGACACTTGGTGCTCGCGCATATACTCCTCGATGTAGAGGCAGTTAATTCTCTTGCGTTTGATGCAGTTCTCCAGCTCGCGACAGCACTCGCTGTCATCGTGTATTTTTTTGATGAACTCTATGCCCTTGTGCAAACAGTCTTTCGCGCTTTGGGTCGACTTCCCGTTAATCCAAAGGATTTACTCATTGTAAAGGCGCTCGCTATCGGTACGGTACCTGCGGTTATCCTGGGAATCTTTCTCGAGTCATACATGGAGAGTATCTTTCGTAATCCGATTCTTGTCGCAGGTACACTTATTTTGGGTGCATTCTTATTTATGTATGCAGAGTACGTCTATGACAATAATTTTCATACGGGAGAAATTGATACCAAGACCGGCTTTAAGATAGGCCTCTTTCAATCGCTCGCGCTTATCCCTGGCTTTTCACGTTCGGGGGTAACCATCGCAGGTGGTATGCTCATGGGACTGACGCGCTCTGATGCTGCGCGTTTTTCATTCCTGCTCGCCCTTCCCGTTATTCTCGGTTCAGGTATGAAGAAACTCCTCGAACTTATCACGTCTTCCACGCAGGTTGAATGGGTCCCCATCGGTATCGGTGCAGGTGTGGCATTTGTGGTTGGACTTTGTGCGATTCACTTTATGATTACCTTCATAAAGAATCACTCCCTCTGGCCATTTATTTGGTATCGGATTACTCTCGCCTGTTTTGTCCTCTTCGTAGCCTTCTTCGGGTGACCGACAATCAAAGAGCGCAAGCGACTATGATTGTCGAGTCCGTCGATTTTTTCTCCCCCCGGAGGAAAAATCGACGTCGTAAGTCGTTACAATAAGCCCCCCCCTCCAGAGAAAAAACAGGCGATCCAAGGATTAAAGGCGGCTCAGTCGTAATTTTCGTTTCGCCTCGAACTCTACTCAATCTTGCAATTCTAACTTACTCAACACTTTCATTTCTAAATTATCAAAAGTATTTTAATCACATCACTATGAACATCTTAAATGAATATCGTGCATACATGAAGGATAACCCAAAAGGTCTTTGGTTTAAACGAAAGTTGTATGGGTGGGGATGGACGCCGGTCACGTGGCAAGGGTGGATGGCAATACTCGGCTTCATCGTCATACTCGTAACTGATTCCATACGTACTGCACAACCGCTCTCTTCCACCGACGTCCCCCCAATCGCATTTCTTCTCCGCATCGTGCTCTACATAGGAGTGCTCATAGCAGTCTGTTACAAGAAAGGCGAAAAACCCAAATGGCAGTGGGGCCTCCCCAAAGACAAAGACATCACCCCCAAGGAATAACGTATCCTATTGCCGACATCGTAAGTCGGCAATAAAAATGGCTATCCCAGAGGGAGTGGGTAATTATTTTTTGTGTTGTCGGGTGCTGTATACTTAAGATATGTTTCAAAATAAAACACTCTCATGGCTCCTTATGGGCTATGCAGTACTTTTTACCATCCTCGCATTTAACCCCGTGGATCGCTCAATTTGGTTTGATGAGAATCTCACTATATGGATAGTTCTCTCGGCCATACTCATACTCTATGCACGAGGTATTCGTTTTTCTTCGGTTGCATACATACTTATGTTTGTGCTCGTGTATCTGCATACGATTGGCGGTCACTGGACCTTTGCGCTTGTACCGTTTGACTACGTGACCAATTTTTTTGATTTCGAGCGTAATCACTTTGATCGTATTGCACACTTCTCCGTGGGCTTTTATGCATACCCAGTGGCTGAGTGGCTCTATACAAAGCGCTTGGTAGCCAATAAGTTTCTTCTCTTTACGTATCCCATCTTTGTGATTGCGACCGTGGCTATGAGTTATGAACTCATAGAGTGGATATATGCAGCAGTTGCTAATCCAGAAGCAGGCATTGCATACCTCGGAAGCCAAGGCGACATCTGGGATGCTCAAAAGGACATGCTCGCAGACACCCTCGGCGCCCTCCTCGCGACAACCGCATATGTATGGCGAAAGCACCTATAGATATAACAAACAAAATGACGGACATCCGATGTCCGTCATTTTTAATTTATGATTACTAGAAGGGGAGGGAGAAGGTTGTGGAGCGGTCGGCTTCGGCGGTCCAATTAGAGGTGTTGAGGGGGATTTCGAGTTTTTTTGAGCCTTCTTTGTAGAAGACTTTATGATTTGTGAGAGCGTATTCAAAAATCTCTTTTGTCACTTTTACATCTTGTTTACAGTATTTTTTAATAGAGGCAATGTCGCCTTCGCGCCACCACTTGATAGCCATGAGGCCGTTGCCTGCCTTTTTTGTGCCGACAGTTGCCTGTGCTACGGAGTCGAGTTTCAGGCGTCTGCCAAGTGATTCTCGAATCGACGACATGATGTCGATGCTTTTCATCTTGGTGAGGTCACCGGGATAATATTTATTGAGGAGAGGAATATCAAAATGGTCGCTGTTGTATCCCACGAGTACATCCGCCTTTTCGATAATGGGCCAGAGCTTCTGAAGCTCATCAATGGCCACGGTGGTGTACTCATTCGTGAGTGAATCGTATGCACACCCTACCGATATCGAAAGGTCCTTAGGGTCATTACTTTCGACATCAGCAAAAGTATTTTGAGTTTCTAGGTCAAAGACGACGTATCGCATACAATTACATTTTAGGCATGATTCGCAGTAAGAGAAGTTACCAGGTCCTGAATAATGCCCTTGGTCTCCTGCTTTGAGGAGAGCTGTTTAAGTATGAATGACTGTGATGCACATTCATCACTTCCAACGACAAGCACATACTGCGCACCTCCATCGCTTGCGGCGGAAATCTTTTTAGCAAGTTTTTTATCGCTGATGTCGACTGCAGTGCGGATGTCACTTGCACGGAAAGTCTGTGCTATTTTTTCACTTTCAAGATTGAATGCGGAGTCTGTAGGAATAACCATGAGTGTTGGAGCGGTGACATGGATGTCTTTGGGAAGAAGTTTGTGGGTGAGGAGGAAATCCTTCATAACGACGTCTCCCATGCCAAAGCCAATACCCGAAACAGCATCACCTCCAAAGAGCCCCGTGAGATTGTTGTAGCGGCCACCACCGAGCATTGAACGACTATTTTCGGGGGAAGTATCAAAGACTTCAAAAATAGTCCCCGTGTAGTAATCGAAGCCGCGCGCGAGGGATGCATCAAAGACGACATTGGCAATACCAAGTTCTTTGAGTGCGTCGATTATTTTTGAGAGCGTGGTTTCTTCACGAAGCGCTTCAGGTGTTGTCGCGTCGAGGCCTGCTATGAGTCTGTCGGTGTCAGGCACGATTGCACCGAGCATCATTTTAAACTCCGCAGCGCTTACTTTATGTTTGCGGTCGACAATACGGGTGACTGCACGGATAGAGTCTGCGTCGAGATGGAAGATGTGCGCATACCATGCTTCCATGAGCGCACGATCGTTGAGGCGGATTTTGAATGTGTCAGGAGTAGCACCAAAGGCGGTGAGTGTGTGATAGGCGAGTGCAATCATTTCAATCTCAGCCGCGATATCATTGACCCCAAACATGTCGCAGTTCAATTGCCAGTGCTCACGAAGTCGGCCACGCTGAGGGCGTTCATACCGAAAGAGATTAGGAATAGCATACCAGCGCACGGGGAAGGAAAGGTCCCGCTTCCGTGCGGCTATCATACGCGCTACCGTCGGGGTCATTTCTGGACGAAGCGTCACTTCTCGCTCGCCACGGTCGATAAAGGTGTATGTTTGTTCATTAACAATCTCTTCACTTGTTTTTGAACGATAGAGTTCTGCGGGTTCAAGTATAGACGCATCGTAACGTGCAAAGCCAAATGACTCAGCAGTTTTTGACCAGGTATCAAAAATGTACCTTTGCACGGCCATGTCTTCTGGATAAAAGTCTCGGGTACCTTTGTAGGCCTCGGTGCTTAATTTATTGGTCATAATGTAGTTTTATTGTATGTGAAAGTTGTGCTGAACACAAGAAAGAATTTATACCTCGGATTGAGTCTGAGGGGAGCGATGTGGCATGAGATTATCAGACGAATTAACAATAAGCGCCTTGATATCTGCGGGGCATGGAATGCCCGTTACTTTAAAGAGGTTCTCCTCACCCGCTGTCTGGATTTCGAGGGTACCGTAGTCGAGGAATGTCGCAAGAATGCCATCGACACGGACGCTGATATCTTGCATACGTTCGAGGCGAAAACTCGACATAGTGCGCCTGAAGAAACCCTGCTGGTCGGTAGCAATGAGTCGCTTGTTGGTGACCGTCCACACATCGAGGTAGTAGTTGGTCCAAATACTAAAGAGCACCATCCAGAGTATGATGAGCCATGCACAATAGAGTGTGACGACAAAGGCATCGTTTATCGGGATGAGTTTTGTGATGGTTGTACTACTTGTTGCAACACCAAAAAAAGGAAGGGGGAGGATAGCAAGTACAACTATACTAATCACATGCATACAAAGTACAAACCAGTGTTTCCGTACTTGGAGGAGAATTTCCTCATCATCATCGAGTTGAATCTTTTCAGTTTTCATAGCGTGTTGATGCCGAGAGAAAGCGTTAAGAAGAGGACTGCGCCTCCGGTGAGGTATGTCGCGAGTGCTATAAGAGATATCTGTTTACTCGTTCCGTAGGTGAACCAATGGTAACTAAGAATGATGCCGTGGATTGTAAAAAAAAGAATGAGAACAAAAAAAAGCATTTCACTTGTAAAATGCATATATTGCCAGAATGGTGACGTCATAGACAGTATTGTGACACAAATATTTACGTATCGCGAGTAAATCGTGTGTACCGAAGAACTCCATATTGGTCGGGATGCGTGGTAGGAGTCAGGCCTGCCATACGAGCGAATGCATGAATGGCGGTCACTTGTTCGGGTTCGTGTTCGAGATAAAGTACACCAGTAGGGGAGAGATGCTCGGGCGCACTCACTATAATTGTTTCAATGAATATCATGCCATCCTTGCCACCATAGAGAGCGAGAGCGGGTTCATGGGTTTCGACCTCGGGCGCTACGCGCCCGAGGTTTTTATCAATATACGGAGGGTTACTCAAAATATAATCATACGTGCCAGTGATTTCATCAAAGAGCGAACCACCAAAGATACAGGAGCGAGATGGGTCAAGCGTATTTTCGGTGAGATTTTTGAAAATCGTAGGATGGTGGTGTTCGGCTATTTCTCCAAAATCAACGTGCGACTCGGGAAGAGCATGTAATACTGCAACGCCCACACAGCCTGAGCCAGCACAGAGGTCGAGTACGTGGAGCGACTTTTCTTTTTGCATTGACATTTCTGCTATCGCTTTTTCCACCCAAAACTCAGTTTCGGTGCGGGGAATGAGAGGGCGAGCGCCTGTGAGTCTCGTTGTAGGAATGTCGAGAAAAATGGTGGTTCCTAAAAAGGCAACTGAGCCAATTACATATGCAAGCGGCTCACCATTTTTCAGACGCATACAGTCGGTGGAAAAACCTTCGGATTTCTCACCGTGGTATTTTTCCTTGAGTAGCCACTCTTCATCTTGATTCATATTGAGACTATACGTGTTTCGAATCTATTACTCAAGATTGATATACACAAGAGTACGGGACTGTTTGCTGGCACGTGGTACAATTTTTGATATGAGAAATAATACTGATTTATATAATACGGTTGCGCAATTGATGCAGCCAGGGAAAGGTCTGCTTGCTGCTGACGAAAGTGATGCAACTGCAGGAAAGCGTCTTGAGATTGCAAAGTTACCCAACCAGCCAGGCAACCGCCAAGATTTTCGCGAAATGCTCTTTACAGCGCCAGCTATTGAGGAGTACCTGTCGGGCGTTATTCTCTATGACTCAACCATTAAAGAAAGTACCGACCAAGGTGTACCCTTTGTTGATATTCTTGTAGCACGAGGGATTGTTCCGGGTATTAAGGTGGATATGGGTGTAAAGCCATTTCCGGAATCAGCAGGAGAGGTGATAACGCGTGGACTTGATGGTCTTGAAGATAGACTTAAGGAATACTATGACATCGGCGCACGCTTCACCAAGTGGCGGGGAGTAATTACCATTGGTGACAATGTCCCCACTGATGAATGTATTGAACTCAATGCAGTTCAAATGGCTATGTATGCACTCAGTGTGCAAGCACAGGGCATGGTGCCTATCGTGGAACCTGAGGTGATGTTCCAAGGTGACCATTCTCTTGAAGAGGCAGAAGAGGTGACTACCCGTACACTCACGACACTTTTTGCGGTGCTGAAGAAATACCATGTTGACCTGAAAGGACTCATCCTCAAATCAAGTATGGTGCTTGCGGGCGACGCATACAAAGAGCAGTCCACGCCTGAAGAAGTAGCTGCATCAACACTTCGCACCTTTAAACTTTCTGTCCCACGAGAGGTGGGAGGAATCGTATTTCTCTCTGGAGGGCAAACCTCAAAGCGTGCTACGGAGAATCTCCAAGCTATTGCGGCCTTTGGTCCACAACCGTGGCCTATTACATTCTCGTACTCACGCGCGATTCAGGAACCGGTACTTGTAGCATGGCAGGGTAAATCAGAAAATATTCCACAAGCACAAAAGATGCTTCTCTTCCGCTCAAAGATGAACAGTCTTGCACAACAGGGCAAGTACAATCCCGCAGATGAGGGTAAATAAATAAAAAGACGAGGTACTGACCCCGTCTTTTACTTTATTTTTTCTCTTTGTAAACAGTGTGTTTTTGTGCGATTGGGTTGAATTTCTTGAACTCAAATTTCTTGTCAGCGAGCTTCTTTTTATTCTTTCTTGTGTAATACGTATGACCTTTTCCGACACCTTTTGAGTCGCCCTGAGAGACAAGTTTAATTAGTTTATCCTGTGACATAGTGGGACGATAGTACCAAAAATAAGGATATTAGTCAACGAAGCGTGGTTGGGTGCTCCCGCCCTAAAACCGCTTGGTCCAAAGACCGGTCTTTGGACCAAAGGAGAAGTAGCGGCCGATTTTGGTGCGGTGGATAGAATATGCGAGTCCGCCTGTACCCAATTGTGCTCCCACATACCCCGCTAACGAGCGCATATACGTACCCGAAGAGGCGACAATGGTGACGGTGATGAGGGGGAGTACTGAAGGTGCTTCAGTTGCAAACTGGTTCCATGACGCGCGCACGTCGTCGCGTCTAAAGTCTGCTCCGAGTGCCTTGCTTTTCTCAGTGACTTTGGGAATAGTTTCGATTTTTGTACGGACGTTCTCAAGTACCTCCTCGCGTGTTACCATGCGCACACTTTGGAGTGTGACATGGTGAATAATGGAGTGCTTCATAGGGATTTCAATCTCATGAAGGCGTTTTTCAAGTGCCCAGGTATGGAGTGGTTTGCCACGTACTGTTTTAGATGAGAAGTGCGGATAGGGAAGTGAAATAGGTCCACGAAGCCGTGAGAGTGTTCCAGAGATGTCCATTCGTGTAAGGGGCGGGAGGAAACATGGCTCGATGAGTCCGAGCACATCACCTGTGTCTGATCGTGCACCAAGGAGTATTTCCACGCAGTATTCTTTATCAAATGAGTGATATTCTTTTTGCTTTTTGCACTCATCACCAATGAGAATAAGTAGTTTTCCTGACGCCATAGGGTCGAGTCGACCGGCGTAGGCAAAGGGAACGCTTGCGGGAATCCTGAGGGATTCCCGCAAGCGTTCCGCTGCCACAAGTGGCGTCTCGCCGACAGCTTTTTCTACAGTAGCCCATATAGGGTAGGGATTCATACATACAAATATAGCACTTTTAAGAAGTATGAAAAAAGGCGATTCCGAAGAATCGCCTCATGTGGCACAGAGAGCGCCTAGGTCGTATAGACCGGGAGTTGGAAGTAGAGCACCAAACGTTGGGCCGCTCTCTCGATTTCCTTTACGACGAGATTGAACTTCTTCAAGAGAGTATCAAAAAAGTTTTGGATTTCGTCGAGATGCACCGAATTGAGCATCGGGGTTCGCGAGTTTGGCTTTGCGATACCGATTGCCAACTTGAAATGTTCACCTTCTTGCCTGAACTGGTAATCAAGTTCTTGGGCATGCTTCAGCCAATTTGCGACGGCCCTCTTGATGCTCCGTACATGGTCACAGTTGCGTTTCTTTCTAGCCATTGCTTGCTCCCATTTGTTGAAAAAACACGTTTCGAACCATTCAAAACGTAAGGAAGACTATAACACTACACAACAATAAACACAAGATGCACAGGGTATATACCTGTGTAAGGTATACTTACTAGATTCGTCACTAGAAGTACACATTACTATTTTATTATTTCCTTGAAAATTCATGATATCTCGATTCCTTGTTATTTCTTGTCTTATGACGCTCATTGGAGCGCCAGCCTTAAGTAGCGCCGCTACTTCTTCAAACGATTTAGAAGTATCGGGTTGGATGCCCTATTGGCGTGATTCAGAGGCCATTAAAGATGCAAAAAAGCATCTGGGAAGTATTGATGCGGTGTACCCGTTTGCCTTTACGGTGACTACCAAAGGCGAACTTCGTGACCAGGCCGGGCTCACTGACAAAGAATGGAAAGATTTCATCAAACTTGCACAGAAAAAGAAAGTGGAAGTAATTCCCACTGTTATGTGGAGTGATGGGGCGAGCATTCATACGGTCTTGAGTGCAACCACCACTCGTACTGCACATATCAAAGAAATTACTACGATGGTGAAGAAAGGAAAGTTTGATGGCGTGGATATCGACTATGAGGGTAAGAAGTCAGAGACGATTAACTATTTTTCACTCTTTCTCAAGGAACTAAACGATGCACTTGGTGAGAAATCTCTCCTCTGCACTATAGAAGCACGTACACCCCCTTCGTCTCTGTACAAAGAAGTACCTGCTGTCATAAATTACGCTAATGACTACAAAGCAATCGCGAAATACTGCGATCAGGTAGAAATCATGGCATATGATCAACAACGCGCCGATATTAAACTCAATGAAGAACGCTCCGGTAAGCCATACATGCCTGTCGCTGATGCAGAATGGGTAGAAAAAGTAATACAGCAAACACTTAAAGATATTCCAAAAGAAAAAATTGTTGTTGGTATTTCTTCATATGGGCATCACTATGCGGTGATGGTGGCTCCCAATTGGTATCGTGACTATTGGAAACTTGGTGCAATGAATGTACCAAGCCTTCTTGATATAGCAAAGGAAAACAAAGTGACTCCAACACGCAATGACGCAGGCGAAATGAGTTTTACCTATTTACCAGAGTCTTCTAAAGTGAAATTCCCAAGTTCACTCAAAATTCCTAAAAACACACCAAAAGGGCAATTAGTTGCCGCGAAAGCACTAGCATATGCCAATAAGACAGGGAAGGAAGTGTATTTTCAAATGGGATGGTATTCAGATGTGGGCGCAATGGAGGATAAAATCAACCTCGCAAAAAAGTATGGTCTCAAGGGTGTTGCATTCTTTAAGATTGATGGAGAAGAGGATCAGAAGGTGTGGAAGATTTTGAAGTAGTACGGAAGAGCGCACGGTACTCATCATGAATGAGGTAGAGAATCACAAGGTCAACGATAATGACTCCTGCGAGTACGAGTGAATGCGTAATGGTAAAGCGTACTATGCCATAGAAAATAAAAAGTGCGATGAGACCCATAGCAATAGGAAATGCCTTTTTTATATGTTTGAGGAGACAAAGGGAAAGTATGATGTCAACAGTCCCCCAAAAGATAAAATAAAATGCTATGAAATAGGTGACGGTGATGTCGTGTGTATTTAAAAGTACGTATGCCTTTCCGAGGAGAATATCAGTTGTCTTTCCTGTGAGTTCATGAGACATGAGTGAATACATATACTCAGAAAGAGGTTGTCCTGTAATTTTAAGCAAAGAGGTTCCCAAAATAAGACGCAAAAACCCGTAGAAAATGCGCCACCACATACTCAGCTTAAAAAGAAAGGAAAGATGGAGTTGGATTTCTTCTTCAATAGATTCTACGATATGAGACATGTGAGAAATAGTATAGCAGACAAGCACAAAAAAAGACCTAGCGTAGGTCTTTTTTGTGGCTATTATCCCTGTACAAAGGTCAGCGCCATTCCTTTTTCAGAACCACGGCCGGTGCGGCCGATACGGTGGACATAATCCTCGTAACTGGACGGAAGGTCGTAATTGATGACATGTGTCACATTATCGACGTGAATACCGCGCGCAGCCACATCGGTGGCTACAAGCACGCGTGCGTGACCATCTTTGAATCGCTTCAAAGAACGTTGACGTTGTGGGTGTGACTTGTTGCCGTGGATAGACTCAGCACTGACACCGTGAGCAATGAGTTGTTCACTCAATTTCTCGACACTGTGCTTCATTGCACCAAAGATGAGTACACGCTTGAGGCTTTGATCACCAAGTAATTTGGTAAGTGTCTCAAACTTGTCGCTGTGACCGTAGTGGACTACATCCTGATGGACGCTATTCGTAATGTCTTGCTTCTTTACCGACACCGTAACAGGGTCACGGAGAAAGTCGTGTACGAGGCGTTTGATATCGTCAGACATTGTTGCCGAGAAGAAGAGTGTCTCACGGTCGGCCTTGATACCTGAGAGAATGAGACGCATGTCGTTGATGAATCCCATGTCGAGCATACGGTCGGCTTCATCGAGCACCACCGTGCTTACACCGCTGTTTCTAAACGCACCACGCTCAATGAGGTCAATCACCCGTCCAGGTGTACCAATCACAAAGTGATTCTTGCGCTTGAGTCCCTGAATTTGTGGACGAATGTTCGTACCGCCCACACAGGTGGTGGAATACAGTTTAAAGCCCGCTGAAAGTTTGCGGAGTTCAGTTTCAATCTGAATCGCGAGTTCACGGGTAGGCGTAAGGATAAGTGTCTGGCGTGAGTATTCGCGAAGGGTCTTGTCGATAAGGGGAATCAGAAAGGCCGCAGTTTTCCCAGTGCCGGTGTTTGCAAGGCCAATTACGTCACGTCCTTCCATGATGTGTGGAATGATTTCATCCTGAATCGGGGTAGGGGTGGTAAGACCTGATGAGGTTACCGTGAATGCAAGTTTTTTGTCCAAACCAAATTCAGTAAATTTGTGCTTTGGAGTAAAGACTTCGGTTTCAGTATCGACAACGGGATTTTTGTTAATGAACTTTGATACGTCAAAGGTCTTGAGTACACGACCGCGACTGGTGCGCTGACCTCCACTATTGTTGTTGTGCGTAAAGGGACGACTTCCGCTACCACTTCGTCCGCGACTGCCGCCACTAAAGCTGCCACGTGCGTGGCCACTATCACGACCACCTTCACGACGTGGTTCATAAGAACGTTCAGAAGTGCGTGCATGTGAAGTGCGTGGGCGTTCACCTCCTGCATCACGGCCGCCTTCGCGACGATGTGATGGGGTGTGTGATGCGCTCCGCGGTGCACGTGAATCGCTCTGACGAGCGCCCTGTGTTGTTGTACGAGTAAAAGGAGTTCGTCCTCCGGCAGTACGCACAGAAGACGGACCCCGACGCGATGGTCGGTTTGATGTGTTCATAATTTTTTCTATTTGAGAGGGCTGTGCAGGTTATAAACCGAAATGGTATTCGAACCTAGAGAGCCCTACACGAGAATCTTAAGGTATCGTAAGAGTAATATACAAAACATAAACTGTCAATACTTTGATACTCATAGAGAGACACTTTATGCAGTATCATGCACTATGAAAAGTAACAATCGTGCCGTATAGTTTTTGTATGAATAGTTTTTTGTTGTTTACTGATCCAAATGTGGTGTTTGTATTTAATCTCGGTCTTTCGTTGCTTGTTGGGCTTGCAATCGGTATTGAGCGTGAATCACGCGGAAAAGACGCAGGCATTAGCACCCATTCATTGGTGATTTTGGGTTCTATGCTTTTTACCTATCTTTCAATGCAGGTTGATCCCGAGTCCACTTCACGTATTGCTGCACAGGTGGTGACCGGTATTGGCTTCCTTGGTGCAGGACTCATTTTAAAAGAAGGAACCTCTGTGCGTAACCTCACGACAGCTGCGAGTCTTTGGTTTGCAGCCGCAATTGGTATGGCTATTGGATTCCAGTTTTATGTTGCCGCTATTCTCTCGACATTTGTTGCACTCCTTGCGCTTCGTATTCCGCATATCATCGAGCCAGAAAAGGATGTGATTCTTAAATAAAATATCTGCTCTCCATGGTCTTACCTCCTCTATGGAGGGGTGCTGAGGATATTTTGCTACAAAAATAATACTTATGCACTATTCAAGAATCATTGAGTACACAAAATAAAGTAAAGGCGTGATATTATGAATACGACTGTAGAAGTCTTCCTGTCTATTGACTTGCACAGTTATTTTAATACGTCATGAGGGTTTTGACATTCGGGTGGGATTATCCACCCATGAAAAACGGCGGTCTTGGCGTTGCGTGCCACGGCCTTACGGAAGAACTTATCGAACTCGGACTCGATATTGTTTTTGTGTTACCTCGTGAGCAGCCCACAATCGGGGGGCAGCGATTTATTTTTGCAAACAGAACACCAGGAACGATTCATGTGTTTCCCTCAGGACTTTTGCCGTACCAGCATGCGCAGTCATTTATAGAATATTTCACTCCTGAAGGGCGACGTTTACAGTTTTCGCGCCGTATCATTGACGAGGTGTATCGCTATGCAGATGCAGCGTATTGCATTGCAATGCGTGAACAATTTGATCTCATTCACGCTCATGATTGGACTTCGTACCTTGCGGGAGTGGCAGCGAAACTTGCAACAGGAAAACCGTTAGTGCTTCATGTACATGCTACGGCATTTGATCAAGCGGGAGGCAATAATGTTGATCCTGATATTTATGCTATCGAGCGCCATGCATTTCAGACTGCCGATTCAGTGGTGGCCATCAGCAATTACACGAAAGGTATTGTCGTTAATAATTATGGTGTTGACCCAGAAAAGGTTTCGGTGGTGCATAATGGTATTAAGCCCCTTGTGCCACCAATTTTATCCCCCGTGCTCAGTGAACTCAAAGCCCAGGGAAAGAAAATAGTATTTTATAACGGACGCATTACCATCCAGAAAGGTGTAGACCATTTCATCCGGGCGGCACGCAAGGTGGTTGACTATGACCCGTCAGTTGTGTTTGTGATTTCAGGATGGGGAGATATGGAGCATCAAATCATGCATCTCGTCGGCTCACTTGGACTTTCTAAGAATGTCATTTTCGCAGGAGCACTCTGGGATGATGATCGTGATCGCATGTATCAAGCAGCAGATTTACTCGTGATGCCTTCCGTTTCTGAACCCTTTGGCCTCGTACCCCTTGAAGCAATACAGCATGGTACGCCGGTCCTTATTTCGAAACAGTCAGGCGTGGCAGAGGTACTCACGCATGCACTTAAGGTGGATTTTTGGGATATTGATGAGATGGCCAATAAGATTATTGCCGCCCTTCATTATAGGGTACTCAATAAACAGTTGGTAGAAGAAGGACGAAAGGAACTCCTCCGCCTTACCTGGCTAAGGGCGGCAGACAAAGTACACGCATTATACAAAAAGTTACTGGATTGGGCTCACACGAAAAGGTAGAATATCGTATGCTTACTGTTTGCCCCTATTTTCATGTTCATCAGCCGTATCGTATCAAGAAATACAGTGTCTTTGATATCGGTAAAGATAATGAATACTTTAATGCAAACGATCAAACCGATTTAAATAACGAACGCATTTTACGTAAGGTGGCAGCGAAGTCATATATTCCAACGACTCGACTTCTTGGTGACTTGCTTGCACGCTATCCCGAGTTTCGTTTCTCACTTTCATTCTCCGGTACCGTACTCGATCAGTTTGAAGAGTACTTACCCGAGGTTCTTAAAGCATTTCAAGATTTGGTAGCAACGGGGAGAGTAGAGATTCTTGCTGATACATATTACCACTCACTCGCATTTTTCTATTCACGTTCAGAATTTGAAGCACAGGTGGCTAAGCATAAAGCAAAAGTACAAAAACTCTTTGGGTATACACCACGCGTTTTTCGCAACACCGAACTTTCATACACCAACTCACTTGCGAAATGGTGTGAGGATAATGGCTATATCGGTATCATGGCTGAGGGATGGGACCCGATTCTCGGATGGCGCAGCCCCAACTATCTCTACACACCAAAAGATTGCTCATCGATTAAAGTACTTCTTAAAAATTATAAACTCTCTGACGACATTGCATTTCGTTTTGGTAATCAAGGGTGGGAAAGTTATCCACTTTCCTCAGAAACGTATGCTGAGTGGGTGCACGCTCATCATGGAGATGGTGAAACCATTAACCTCTTTATGGACTTTGAAACCTTTGGTGAGCACCAATGGGAAAATACGGGAATCTTTAATTTCTTGAATGCACTTCCAGAAAAAATACTTTCCCGTAGCGATACGAGTTTCAAAACTGCAAGTGAAACCGTTGAATCCTATGGCTCCGTAGGAGAAATTGATGTACCACACATCCTCACCTGGGCTGACACGGATCGCGACCTCACTGCATGGGTAGGGAATGACATTCAGCGTGATGCCATTTCTACAATCTACCGTATGGAGGAAGATGTACTCAAGGCTGATGATGAAGATATCACCGAGAAGTGGCGACGCCTCCAAACCTCCGATCATTTCTATTATATGTGTACAAAATATTTTCAAGATGGTGATGTGCACGCATACTTCAGCCCCTACCAATCCCCATATGACGCGTATATCGCTTTCATGAATGCCTTAAGTAATTTACAATTAAGGGTAACGCACGCATTGCGTCCGGAGGTAGTACCAGAAGTGGTACGAGCGCCGAAGAAAGGTTTCTGGTCTCGAGTATGGGAATTCATCCGTACTGGATTCAGACGCATAAGAGATGCAGTGCACCGTATTCGTCGAAAAGTTCATCCACGCACATTTTAATAAAAAGAGTTTAGTTCATTAGTTCTTATGCCCACAAAAAAAGTAGCCACAAAGGCCGCACCAAAAGTTACCAAAACACCCGCAAAGAAAGTTACAAAGAAAGCATCCTCAAAAGTAAAGGCAAAGCCAGAGCTTGCCTATGCTCCAAGCGAGCAATGTTTCTGGACAACTGATGGTCGCGTTCTTTCAAGTCTTGTCGATTTAAAAGAAGCACTTGCTTCAATGTCCGATGACGTTTTTGCGTACCACGTTTCAAAAGGACGCAATGACTTTGCTGAGTGGATTCAACATGTCCTCGGTGACGCCGAGCTTGCTGAAACATTTCGCAAATCAAAAAAACTCAACACCGCACATGACGTAGTCGTGACTCGACTCCGCATCTACAGCATCTAGTATATGTCACGCTCTATCACTATTGGAAACGGGAATCTTCTCGTCGGCCTCGATAGTCGTGGTTTGGTGCGTGACTTTTATTTCCCGTATGTGGGACATGCCAATCATGTGAGCGGCGCAAGTGGTTCCTATGTGCATCGTATTGGTGTGTGGGTGGATGGTGCTATCGCATGGCTTTCTGATCCATCATGGTCGGTTGAGGTTCGATATTCGGCGTATTCAGGCACGAGCGATATTCTTGCAAAAAATTCTTCACGGGGAGTGTCACTTCATATTACTGATGGTGTACACAATGAAAAAAATCTTTTCATTCGCAAGATTGTTATTACGAATGAACGAGATGCACACCGTACAATAAAACTCTTTTTCGGGCAGGAATTTCGTATTACTGAGTCAAGACGTGGCGATACCGCTTTTTACGACCCGCGTGTGCGCTCCGTTATGCACTACAAAGGACATAATGCATTCTTGGTACACGCCACACTTGCAGGTGAGAGTTTTCAGGATTACACAGTAGGACTTTTTGATATTGAGGGGAAGCGTGGCTCCTTTACTGATGCAGAGGACGGTATCCTTTCGCGTAACCCAATTGAACATGGCTCGGTTGACTCAGTGATTGGACTCACGTTCGACGCACCAGCACATGCGTCAGAGACTGCATGGTATTGGGTAACGGTGGGGCACTCGGTTCAGGAAGCTCATGCGCTCCATCATCATATACTCGAGGAAACCCCTCTGTCTCTCCTCGAGTCTACCGAGCGCTACTGGCAAGCGTGGACCGAAAAAGATTCACGCGTCTTCGATACCCTCGATGCGCGCATTGTGTCGGAGTACAAGCGCTCCCTTGCGGTGATTCGCACACACACCGACAACCGTGGCGGTATTATTGCATCATCTGATTCCGATATGCTCAATCAGGGGCGTGATACGTATGCGTACGTCTGGCCTCGCGATGCGGCTGTTATAGCGAGCGCTCTCGATGGAGCAGGACATATTGATGTCACGCAACGCTTTTATAAATTTATGGCAGAGTGCATGGAGCCAGACGGATACCTCATGCATAAATACCGTGTTGATGGAGTGTTGGGGAGTTCATGGCATCCATGGGTGCAAAATGGTGTTTTCAAATTACCGATTCAAGAAGATGAAACCGCAACGGTACTTCGCATGCTCGCCGACCATTATCGGTATGCAAAAGATTTAGAATTCATCGAGTCTTTGTATAATTCTTTTATTGAGCCCTGTGCAAACTTTATGGATGGCTATCTCGAGGAGGAGACCGGCTTACCCATAGACTCATACGACCTCTGGGAAGAGAAGTATGGTTCATCAACCTATACTGCTGCATCGGTGTATGCGGGGCTTACGGGAGCCGCAGAACTTTCAGCACTTCTCGGAAAGCGTGACAATGCAACTCGCTATCGTAATACTGCAGAGGGTATCAAGCGAGCAATGCTTACCTATCTCTATGATGTTTCGTCCGGAACATTTATAAAGTCTGTACGGCATGAGCAGGGGAAAATTTCCTACGATAAAACACTCGATATGAGTAGCCTCTTTGGCATTATCTTTTTTGGGGTACTTGAGGTGACGGATAGACGTGTACAATCAGCATTTGCCCGTTCGATAGAGCGGCTTAAAGTACCCGGAAAATTTGGCGGCTTCATGCGTTATGAGGGAGACAGGTACTACAAAACAAGCGAGAGCGCACCACCGAATGCGTGGTGTATTACGACACTCTGGGTAGCACGCTACTACATTCGTATCGCAAAGAGTAAAGCGGATTTGGAACGAGCGGTAGAAATACTTCATTGGACGTGTGATAGAGCAACGCTTAGTGGTATTTTGCCTGAGCAGATACACCCCTACACCGGTGAACACCTCTCCACCGCACCCCTCGTCTGGAGCCATGCCGAGTACGTCATCACCGTCGACGAATACTTAAAAAAAGTCGCAACATTTAAATGAGTGTAGTGTATTAAAAAACAGCATCTATTGTTTTTAAACCCAGTCCTACCCCCGCCTTTTAAAAACAATAGATGCTGTTTTTTACGTGGAGTACTTATATATTTACAATGCACTCTATGAGTATAAAGGTAAGCCAGAAAACAATGAGCACGAACGCTTCTTTGCTTGTTACCATTCTGCCTGAACGCATGAAACTGAAGAGGATGAATGCTGCAGAAACCATAAAGACTCCTGCAACATAAATGATGGTGGTAGGGAAGGTGAATGGACTTAGAAGCGCCAGAAGGCCTACGACGATTGTGGCGTCGGCGAGTACGGTACCGAGTATGTCACCAAGGGCGAGTGAGTCGTGTGCATGCTTGACGGCATGAATAGAAAATGAAAGTTCAGGAATGGTGGTACCTAAGCCAACGATAAGCATACCAATAAGCACCGGGCTCACACCCCACATGCCTGCAAGTGAAGACGCAGCAGACACCGTGAAGTGTGCACCAATGAGGAGGAGTGCAATACCAAGGATGAGGAGGAGTATGTCGCGTACTCTCCGCGCACGTGGCTCACTTTTTGCCTCCGTACCACTTGTGTGTTTCAAGGTAAGTATATAAAAGACAAGTCCTGCAATAATAAGTGCGCCCCCATCTACACGGGAGAGATGTCCGTCGAGCCCGAGCACAATAGGGATAAGGAGCAGGAATGGGTAGAGTGCATGACTTACGAGAATCTTACTCTCCACACGAAGTGGACGCCTCGCATAGAGTGTCACAAGTGCCACAATAAGCGTGAGGTCGGCCACATTGGAGCCGATGAGCATGCCAAAGCCAAACTCGGGAATGCCCTCAAGCGCAGCATTGAACGCAATAAAGGTTTCCGGAAGGATAGAAATAATTGCAACAACAATGAAGCCCACTGTGTACTGTGAAAGATGAAAACTCCGCGCGAGGAGTGCTGCGTATTTTGTGGAGAGCATCGCTCCCCGCATCACAATAAGTATCGCAACCGTGAATATAAATATCTGAGTGAGCATGGCAATATTGTACACCATACACTTCTTCGCTGAATTACCATATATACTTCTGATATACTTATGCCTATGACTGGTTCCAATACATGGACATTTATGGCACTCGGATCTGTAGTTGGTGGATACATTCCTGCACTGTGGGGAGCTGGCTTTTTCTCTTTTTCATCATTGATTTTTAGTACACTCGGTGCACTCGTCGGTATTTGGTTGGCCTACCGCATGAACTCGTAATATATACGTATCAAGGCGTCACCTTGCTACGTATATATAATTGTTTATAAGAAAACCCTCGGTATGCACTATATGCCGAGGGATTTCTTGAGTTCTTGCTACTATTTATTAATGGATTGGTTTACCGAGTAACTTCAATGATTGGTGTAACGTTATCAATTTTTTCAGCATCGGGTGCAGATACAACGACTCTATTATTTGTATCTGCTAAAACTTCATAACCAACAGCACCGGGGGCAACATCGTTGCAGTCTTTTATTGGAGCACCCTTTTTAGTTGATTTTGGATCAGTGGGTAAAGCAGAAAGGTATTTTGGTATCAAATTATCACACAGTGCATCAGTAATCTCCTCTGCACCGGCGTCGACATTACTTGGTAGAGTCCCTTTATTATCTAACGTGTACTGTCCAACTGCATTTAAGATAGCATTTATATTACTTGCCCTTTGTGTATTGTTTGCTTGTGCAAATTGGCGTGAAGGATTAATCGCCACGAGCACGGTTGCAGCCAAGACTGCAATGATACCAATAACGATAAGGACCTCAATAAGTGTGAAGCCCCCATGTCTACTTTTTGTACGTTTGTTCATTGTACATTCAATTAATTTTTATAATCAATCAAAAAGGTGTACAAAAATGGTACTCCTGCTGCACTATCTCAGCAAGATACTTTTTGCGTATAAGTGGAAACAATTTTTCGCTCTCAGAAATTACAGTTCAGTCCATGAGACGAAATCACCATTAGCATTATGTATCACGACACGGTACGTGGTTTGTGCGCTACCGCGATTGGCAGTTGCATCAACAATGCTTTCATTATTCTGGGGAGTGATGCTGAGAATGGTGCAGGATTCTTCACCCACAGGTATTATTCGATTTGAAATATCAGCCAAGGGATTATTGTACGTAGCGATGCGTGCTATATGAACACACGCCTCAGCAAGATGTTCGCTTGCACTTTTATTTTCCAGTTCGAGCATGAAGAAACGACTCGCAATACCAAATTGTGCAAGCGAAAGTGTTGTTACAAAAAACATTATCGACAAAATAGTGATAGACATGAGTGCAATGAAACCCTTTTGTGATGTGTAGTTTTTCATATTAGAAATGAAGGTAATAACGAATAGGTCCAACAGGAATATCACCCACACGAAAAGATACTTCGAGGGAACGTGGCGCGTCGCCCACAGGCGCGTGATGGGTGAAGGTTATGTTGTCTATAGTGACACGAGAAGCATTCAGTGGAAGAGGGTCCTTCCCATGGTCCATGAGCGTTACTTGACTACAAATGAGTGGTGGCGTACAGAAGGCATTTCCCGTATCGAGAGTGAATATGTACGCGACATGCCTGTCTTGCTCAAGTACAAGGGTGTCGCTTGTTTCTCCTTCGCCAGGCGTGGTGATGACACCCTGAGGGGTAGTGATGGTGTTGATCAGTGCATATCGGATTTTTGCAAGAATAAAGGAAGACTCATCTTCGTTTGTAATATTGCGGGAAAGCCGCTCGGCGCCGGTGAAGAATGGGTAAATACTGACGAAAATACCTGAGCATATAATTCCAAAAAGCCCCACATAGATTATGGTTTCAATGAGTGTGAAGCCGTTTTTATTATGGAGTACACACATGTGGTTGGTCGCGTATAATGTCGAGCTTTGCATCTTTTTCATTTGCAACAAGAATATAACTTTGATAGTAGGCAAGCGCAACAGATTTTGAGTGACTCAAAGTATTGTCACAGGTGCTTATAGGGGAAATGATGGTGTCATTATCATTTTTTACATCCCATACATGAAATGTTTGACTCGGGTCGGAGGTTATCAAAAACGCAACATCACTCTGCACGATAATATCAAGCACCTTAGTATTTGTTCCCAGACCAAGTTTTTTCCATTTTGTAGGTATGGGTATGTTTGAGTCACTGACATCAATTTTATATAAATCAGAATCACTGTTCGTGGTACGAGCACGCCCAAGATACACATATGAGCCAAGCGCATACACGCTTATACCATCAGCATTACCACTTGGATCGAATTTCATACCCGAGTCATCAGGAAGAACCATTGTCGCAGGTAAACGTATGTCAACTATCTGTAATTCTCCTGTGTTGTCTGAGGTGGCGAGATATGCGTGTGTCCCGCTCACCATAATATCGTTAATGTTGTGGTTGATGTTAAGGCTTTTAATATGTATAGGAGAAGTGCGAGCAGTTACGTCGTATACATGGAACTCATTATTCTGTGTCACAGCGCAACTTGAAGGACACGCAAGGTACTGCGTTCCCACATAGAGACTATCGTCATAATAAAAAAGGCTTCGACCAACTGCAGTGTTTGTGTGGGGAATAGTGACGGCACCCACAAATGTTGGATATTCAGGATTTGATACATCGAGTATGTGAATCTGATTTGTTGTATCATTTTGAAGTGCATACGCCGTCTGATCAACCACAATAATTTTATTATACCCATATGGGGTAAAATCGACCTCAGCGACAACTGTAGGATATTCTAAATTGGTGATGTCAATAACCATGAGGTCAGGCTCATTTGTGGTATCAGATTTCCCACTTATAAACACGTACGAAGTACCATTAAGTATCGCAACATCCATATCGGTAGTGGTACCAGTAAAAGAACTTGGTGTAACGCTCCACCCAGTAACTTCTGGATTATCCCAATCGCCAGGAGGAAATGGATCACAGGCGCCGCGGCCGTAGGACGCGGCAATATTGACATTACTGAGCGCAGTCCCGAATGAAATTTGGTGTTGACGCTCACGAAGTGACGTCCAGGTTGTTTTTCCCAGCACTTCCTTTACGCAGGGAGAAATATCGGTAACCTCGGGTGAAGCGTATGTGTAGATATCCACGGAGTCCGATGTATCAGTAGTGGGGATGAGTGCGCTCCAGTTTTCGGTGATGCTTCCCATGAGCGCGCCAAATTTATTGGAACTACTTGCAAGACCCTGACTGTCGAGGAGTGCATCAAGCGCTGCAGCTTGGCCACTTTCAAGTGATATTTGGCGGGCGAGTGTGGGGTCACTAAAGACAACCATTATTGCTGCAGAGAGAAAAATTATGCCGACACTAAATGCAATAAGTATTTCGATAGTGGAAAATCCGGAAGTGAAGGTGTGTGGGGACGAGGTACGGCCTCGTCCCCACACACCTTTCTCAAATAACTTTGCGATGTGGAAAAATATCATAGTGTCTTACCAATCAATTTGACCCACATCGTTAATGGTGATTTGTTGCTCCTTACCATTGCCTGAAATGGTAAGTATTCCTGCGCCTTCAGATACACTTCCGGAAAGCCGTTCAAAGATAATATTTTCATGAGCAGCGCTGTGTGTGATGGTGATGTGTTCGCTCGTGAAAGGAGTAATACGATTACTCGCTGTCCCTTCGATAAAGATCTCTCCTTCAAAAAGTACATACCGATGATTTGTGGTATCGACATGAACGCCGTAAGATACATTACCTGCATTTGCGAGAGCCTTCGCCCGCGCGCCAGAGAGAAGAAGAGATACAAAAAGATCGCGTTCCTGGAGAACACTCGCGCGTGCAATAGAGTCCATGTTCATGACTATGCCAAAGGAAAGGATGATACCGGTGAGCCCTACAACCATGAGGAGTTCGATGTATGTAAATCCTCTTTGCAGAATTTCTCTCATACTATTCGTGTTAATTACTGAGGTGCTTTGTGACTTCGTAGATAGGAGTAATGACTGACACCGCAATGAGCCCTACCAAAATACCCATAGTCATAAGAAGTATAGGCTCAATTGAATTAGAAAGACTTTTTGTACTTTCATCTACTTCAGTCTCATAGAGACTCGACAGATAACTAAGCGTAACAGAAAGACTCCCTGTCGTTTCGCCAATAAGAAGCATGTGGGGAAGCATATCAGGGAAGATGGAGAGATAGTGCATCATCCTGGTAGAAATTTTTTCACCTTTTTCAATATGCTCTGCAATATCGAGATATGCATTTTTGTATATGGTGTTTTTGGTAACACGGGCAGTGATGCGCATTGCTTCCACGACACCCACACCAGCAGAAATGTTGAGCCCTACTGTACGGCAGAAATTGGCGCAGTTGTACGCGCGAGCTATGTTGCCGATGATGGGAAGTCGTAAAAGAATCCAGTCAGAGATAGTGCGAAGCCGGGGGAACACGTTCCGTGAAATAATGAAGACGAGTACGGCACCAATCAAGCCAAAAAAAGTTACTAGCCCCCATGTTTCTAGATATACGCTTATCGCAAGGAGGATACGTGTGGTAAGAGGGAGGGCGATATTGAGAGATATAAAGATAGGCATAATCTTCGGGAAAATGAACATCACCAACAGACTCGTTACGCCGAGTGTTGCAATGGTGATGAAAACTGGGTAAACGAGTGCGCTCTGCACCTTACGCTTTAATGCTTGTTTTTTAGCGAGTTCATCAGCGAGGTATATAAGGTTTTCTGAGAGAATGCCATTGTTTTCGCCAATGCGAATTATGTTAATGGTGAATTCACCAAATAGATGTTCATACCTTGCAAGACTTGTGGAAAGAAATTGTCCCGCAGAAACGTCCTGAATGATTGTATAAAAAATAATTCGCTTTCGTTTTGATTTGGTTTGCGCATGAATCATGGTCATACTTTCGAGTATGGAGACACCTGCTTTCACCAAGAATGAAAGTCGCTTTGCAAAGAGGACTTGTTCTTGAATTGAAAAATGAAGAAAAAGAGTTGAAGCAGTAGGGAAGGAGGTTGTGTGTGAAGTGATTGTATTATTCACTTGGTCACGAGATGGTCCACGAAATCGTGCAACAAGATTTTGCAGTTTTGAGTGCATAGTGTGATGTAAATGATGTGCCTGTCATGGGGTCAGTGTCAAGAGACAGAGGTGTCTTAAAAAAAGTAACAAGGCGACGTCTTGATACTTTGATACGAAAATCCCCACGGCGTGCGGAGCACGCCGTGGGGATTTTCTTGATTTCCAATATTATCTGTTCAAGAGGGCTCGCAGGTATGGCTCTACGCGGTCGGCGATGAGGTCGTGGCCGTTGTCGCGGGGGTGGACGAGGTCGGTTGTTCGGAATGGATTTCCGAGGATAGCTTCCATCACATTGGGGGTGTACGCTGCACCATTGTCCCAAGCGAGATTTCGGTACTGTGAGTCATAGTTAATCAAGAAGTAGTTTTTGTATCCGAGAATAAGCACTGCGGAGCCATCATCCGTGATACGCTCCACAATCGTGTCGAGATTTGAAAAGATTGTTGCGGTATTCACTTTTTGCAAGAAGTCGTTTCCTCCGAGGAATACAATAACGAGTGAAGGATTCTTTGAAAGCACATCAGCATCGAGACGGGCGAGTGCTTCAGTGGTGGTATCTCCATTTACTCCCGCATTAATGATAGGCACGCTCAGTCTTTCACTGAGGAGAGAAACATAGTCATTGCCAATCGTCGCATCGCGTCCAAAGGTGATACTGTCACCGAGTGCAATGACTGGTCCATTTCGAAGTGGATAGTTTTCAATTCGTTCGAGGTTTACATACACCACACTAATCTCCGCACTTTTTACAATTACTGGATATCCCGTAGTAGAGATTCTGTACCCAAAGTAGTATGTGCCTGCCTTTGGTATTCTTATTGTTTTAGTTCCTGAGGGTGAGGAGCCTACCGTCACAGAGGAAACCTGTCTATCGGTCTCAGCATCATAGAGAATAATGTCGTCACCAGATTGGTGAGCATACGCCGGTGCAGCGTAGGTTATCGTAATCGGCTGGTCAATTTCTGCTGTAGTTATATTTGTCGAGAGGGTATAGAGAGATGCATCGGGAAGTTGTACGATGACTGGTCCTGCTGTTTTTACCACGGGCCTCCCTGTGATATTTATGCGGTATCCTATAGTGTAGTTACCGGGTGTGCGGAGGATGAATGTCTTCGTCCCAGTGTTCGTTTTGCCTATTGATTGAGAAGAAACCACACGGTTTGTAACGGTATCAAACACGATGATACTGTCAGAAGACTGATAGGTAGTTGCTGGACTCCTGTAGGTTACGATAAGTGGCTCACCCATGCGTAGGGTTGTTGCATTGGTGGTAAGTGTATATTGTGATGCATCGGGGAGGCTCACGGTCACTGGCCCCACGGTTTTGATGATGGGTCTGCCGGTAATTCCCAGACGGTATCCTACGGTGTATATGCCGGGATTACGTACTACAAGGGTCTTTGTGCCAGAAGAGATTTTTCCGAGTGACCCAGAAGTCACCACTCTGTTTGTTGCCGTATCAATAAGCACAATACTGTCCGAAGATTGGTGCGCGCCCGTAGGTGCTGCGTAGGTTATTACGAGGGATTCACCACTCTGGAGCGATGTCTTATTGACCGAGAGTGTGTAGAGGGATGCACTCGGGACGTTGACCGTAACGCTTTCTGAAGTAGCAAGTATGGGGTATTTTGAAATACTTGCACGATACTTAAAAACATAGGTACCCGGCTTAAAGGTGGAAAATGTTTTGGTTCCACTTTGCGCATCACCGACACGCTGTGTTGCCACGATGTAGTTAGTATCCGCGTTCACCATGAGAATACTGTCGCTCGATCTATATGAGGTTGGAGCAACACTGTATGAGACAGTAATAGACTGACCAATAGACACCGAGGTAGGGGAGGCGGTAAGGGTTACATCTGCTGCATGTGCGGACAGGCTAAACCCAAATAAAATGACTAAAAATATAGCGATACTAAAAGCGCATTTTGGGAGCGCATAAAGAAAATTCATATGAGTATATTGTACATCTTTTTTGACAAAATGTCAATAATATGAAGTTTTCATAAGTTACTCACTTATGGTACGAAGAATTTCCGCGAGGGTGGTTTTGCCTGCGACTGCTTTACGTAATCCATCTTCAAACATGGTAGTCATGCCTTCCTCAATCGCAATATTTTTAAGCACGACAGAAGATTTGCGTTCAAGAATTGCTTCGCGCACACGAGGGGAAGTAACAAGTACTTCGTATATTCCGATACGCCCCGAAAATCCAGTACGATCACACGCTTCACAGCCTTTACCTTTATAAAAAGTATTCGGAATGTTTTTAAGATTTTGTTTGAGGCGGTCGGGGAGTATGCGAAGGAGATTATGGCGCTCTGCCTCAGTGAGTGCGTGTGCTTCGGTACAATGTGGACATATTTTGCGAACAAGACGCTGACCGATGGCGATATTGATTGTTGATGCCACAAGGTATGCGTCGATTCCCATATCAAGAAGACGGGGAAGTGTGGTGGCTGCGTCATTCGTATGAAGTGTGGAGAGAAGAAGGTGACCGGTGAGTGCAGTGTTGATTGCAATGCCTGCCGTCTCTGTATCACGTATTTCACCCACCATAATGATGTTGGGGTCCTGGCGCAAAATTGAGCGAAGTCCTTGTGCAAACGTGAGATTGGTACGAGTATTAATTTGAATTTGTGTGATACCCGGAATTGCGTACTCGATGGGGTCTTCAATAGTGATAATCGATACCTCTTTTTTATTGAGCATTTTAATAAGCGTATAGAGGGATGTAGTTTTTCCGGAGCCTGTGGGGCCTGTGGCGAGAATCATTCCGTGGGGTTGCGCTATGGCGCGTTCAATTTTTTCTTGATCTTGAGGACTAAAGCCAAGCATCTCAAGTGTAAAATTGGATGAGTGATCGGCAAGGAGACGCAAGACGGCATTTTCCCCATAGTAGGTGGGAGTGATAGAAACACGAATATCGATAGGCTTGGTGTCGTTGGTGCCGGTTTGCATACGAAAGCGCCCGTCTTGCGCTGCCTGGTGCTCATCAGTGCGGAGCCCAGAAAGCACTTTGATGCGTGAAATGACTTCAGAGAGAATATTTTTTGGGAACGTACACTTATCTTGTAATACACCATCAATGCGTAAACGCACGACCGCATCTTGTTCGGTGGGGTCAATGTGTATATCGGATGCACGAAGTGCGTATGCTTCTTCAATACACGTTTGTACAAACTCAATAATAGGAATTGGTCCTGGGCGTGAAAGTATTTCCCGCACACTACCAGTTGTCGTTGGTGTTTGGCCCTGGTCTTTTATGTCGATACTTTTCTCACCTTGAGACTGGTTCATGGTTTTGTGATTATGTGCTTCAGTGTGGGCCTTGTCTAGAGAGTCGGCTGGACAAGTGTTGGACACATATAATATCCGTGGCAGAATATGGTGCAGTTTTTTGAGTATATTTCATATTCCTGAGGAGGAAAAGATGGGAGATTCTGAGAGAAGTACTGTGTCATCCAGTCAAGAAGTTCTGGTAGCGCTGGCGCAGAAGGCTTGTGCGCTTGTTGATGCAGACATTAAGAAGCCTGAAGACGTCAAGATATGCTTTGGTGCAAGTTTTGAATTCGGGGTTATTACTTGCATCTGGAGCAAATTGTATCGCGATGGTAGTCAAACTGATGTGTTCTCGTATTTCTACCACCCGGAGTGCTGCTCAGGCCTCAAAAACGAAGGGGGTATACCTAGGTTGTGTGTGCAGACAGTGATGAGTTCATCTCCTCCGTATGTCACTACACCAAACGAATGGTACGAGATTCAAGGAATCTCTACCGAAAACCCAGTAGCAAAACGCATCGAAGTATGATGTGCAAAGCCGCCAGAAAGCCCCTAGGGTTTTCGGCGGCTTTTTTAATTGAACTGGTTTTATTTAATAAAAATTATTTCAAATTATTTTTATAGTATCATTCTCTGAAAACTAATAAGATATCCATATTTTTATTGCTTTTTTCATAAATACCTGTATAACAGGCGTAGTAATTCCCCTCGTTCTTCAACAATTTAACACACCAGGAGGTGTATCGTGGCTGAAAGAAGAAATGGCACTCGCTTAAAGACTGCTACCGGTCGTAAATCAATAAGACAAGAACCACCTCGTGAACTTCCCATCGTGCGCGCAATTCGCAAATTTGCCAATCGTGCGTGCGACGTATCAAGTATTGGTGAAGGCATGAGAAAGATTTTTGTGCTCGATACCAATGTGCTCATGCATGACCCCACGTGTATCTTCCGCTTTGAAGAACACGACGTCTTCATTCCGTTGATGACGCTTGATGAACTCGATAACCACAAGAAGGGAAAAGAGGAAATAAACCGAAATGTGCGTCAAGTTTTACGCGCAATCAAGGAACTTGCGGATGTAAAGGGATGCAAAATTACTGAAGGCATCGATCTTACTGGTCCATCAGAAGGACTTGCGACGGGCCGTCTCTTTTTGCAGAGCAAAAATATGGAAGGCGCACTTCCTACATCCCTTCCAATGACCAAGGTTGATCATCAAATTCTCTCGGTGATCACCCACATGCAAGACAGTGAAGTGTATAAGGGTTGCATGATTATCTTGGTCACCAAAGATATCAATATGTATATCAAGGCGAAAGCGCTTGGCTACATGGTTGAAGACTATCTGAATGACAAGGTAATTGAAGATTCAGATTTGCTCTACTCGGGCGCTCTGGAACTTCCTGATGATTTTTGGTCAAATCATTCAGACGGTATGGTGGCCAAGAAAGATAGGCAGAGTGGGATATCAACATATCGTGTTACCGGTCCACTCTGTTCTACTTTTTACGTCAATCAGTTGCTTTGGTCGGAGTCACTCGATCTCGAATGTATCGTTCGTGAAGTGTCAGGGGATCATGCAGTGCTCCAGACGCTCGTGAATTACCGGAATCAAAAACACTCTGTCTTCGGTATTCACCCGAGAAATCGTGAGCAGAACTTCGCGTGTAATTTGCTCCTTGATCCGGACATTGATTTTGTATCTTTGCTTGGGCAGGCAGGTACCGGTAAAACCCTTCTCGCTATCGCCGCCGGTCTTCACCAGACGATTGATGGAAATAGGTTTGGTGACATCATCATGACCCGAGTCACCGTTTCAGTTGGCGAGGACATCGGCTTTCTTCCGGGTACCGAGGAAGAAAAGATGGGGGCATGGATGGGTGCACTCGAAGATAATCTTGAAGTGCTCGTATCAGTGGATGGGAATCATTCCAAGGATGACGGTGCATACGGTATCAATCATATTCCTTCGGACATAGCACGAAAGGAGACACATCAACTGATAAGGAATCGTATCAAAGTGAAGTCACTCAACTTCATGCGTGGCCGTACATTTTTCAGGAGATACCTTATCATCGACGAGGCTCAAAATCTTACACCGAAGCAGATGAAAACTCTCATCACGCGAGCCGGTCCCGGCACCAAGGTGATTTGTCTTGGCAACATAGGGCAGATTGATTCACCCTACCTTACGGAAGGGTCGTCGGGTCTTACCTATGTCGTTGATCGGTTCAAAGGTCAAAAACATGTGGGACACATCATCTTGCAGCGTGGTGAGCGTTCACGCCTTGCCGATTTGGCCAATGAATCACTCTGAAACCTGTTCTTAACCCCGTAACCCCGCGCGAAGCGCGGGGTTCTTTTTATCTCACTTTTGTGTACATGTGTTCACAATGTGCGTCATGCTGTGAAGACAAGGAAATAGTCATCATATAAAGATCCCCGACAGCACAATTGCGCTGTCGGGGATTCATGGTGCGGAGACTTTATATCGTCACGGGTTGTCGCAGGGTATCAAACTGTTTCACAGGGTCAATAATAATCTTGCACATATACCTGAATTGAGTAGTAAATGTCCTCTGCATGAAGTTTTCATAAGCAATTAAGATGTCCTTAAACAGCTCAGTATACATTTCTGCTTCTGCATTCTGTCGATCAAAGTCTGTGCGACTGATATGACTACTTCGATATGCGTCGATTAAGTTTTCTTGAATAGACTCATAGGTTTTCATCATGAAGTGTAGCTCTTTCGTTACGGCATCTAGTTCGTCTCCAGACCATTGATTTTCGACCTGTTCAAGTACCTTGAGTAATTCAAGCGCTATTTTTCTTGAGGAGTGAAAAAGTTCGTGAAACAAGGGGTCTTTTGTATCAAGACGGGAAAGTGTGGTAAGTTGCAATATAAGCAGATTGCAAAAATGCTCAACCACTGTTGTGAAATAGATTATGGGGTGCATGGCGCCTTCTCCTTAAAAATGAACAAAGTTTGAAAATTCAATAACCCTTATATCACAACTTAGGAAAGTGAGCGAGCCGTGTACGAAAAACCCCCCGAAAATGCAGGGGGATTTTTGCACCGTTGGTGCCTATGCAATGGAGGCGTGACCTTTTGCAATGAGATCGTCCAAAGTCGATTTTTCGACACCGGCGTCGGTGTTATCAATGAGAAGTACTGTAAGTTCTTCTCCCCTGGATCGAAGTTTCGTCCACGTCGCTGGATAGTATCCCGCTTGGTATTCTTTCTTCGAACGTTTATTGGAGCTAAATACAGTTAATTCGATTAGCTTATCGATTGGTTTAATAAGCTCGAGCCAGACTCTTTCCCCTAATTTAGGGGTAATAATTGGGGGGTTATTATGCGTAGACGACATTTGCTTCTCCTTCAAGTACAAGTGGTAGTAGGTGCTTCCTCGTGATTCCTCAGGGAGTATATTAGAAACACTCTGCTTTTGTCAACGTCTTGTATTTTGTGTGCCGAGAGGTTGCGAAGTAATGTGATGATACTCATTCATCCAGAATGCTACGGTGAAATATACAGTATCTTGTCGAGTATGAATTCAATTCGTGTATAGAATCATTTTTTATTCATTTGATTTGATACAATAGGATTGTAATGAGGGATATAAAATACAGAGATCACGCGGTTGCACCTATGTTATGGTCACGATACGCTACCTATTTTTTTGTGATGCTCGCTATTCTTCTTATCCCAGTCTTATTAGCATTCAAAGTAGAAGCAGACGTTGCTATTTTTCATTCAGACACGTATCTCGAGCAGGGCGTTGAGATGACGCATGAGTCAGGAACTGAAAAATATATACAGTATGAACACTTTTGGAGTGATTTTGAAGGAGTTGTTCCCGAAGATGCTCTTGTAAACAATATTACACTCCATCTTACGTGGTCACCGGTGACGCGCGTGGTCTCTGATGGGGCAGTGGAAGATTCTCCAAAAGAGGTGACTCCAGAAAGTACTCATGAAGAGGTGATGAATGAACTACCTACGCCTGAAGAGCAATTAGGGGAATCATTGCATGAGGAACTCCCTGTAGAGCCAGACGTTGCTATTCCTGAAGAAACAGAACCTTCTTCAGAGGCGGTTATTCCTGTAGACAGTATTGATGAGCCTGAAGAAGTAATTATAGAAGAATCCACCTCTGATTCGCCTCCCGAAGCGAGTGATAATTCATCGGAGACTGTGGGATTTGAGGAGGTTTCATGGAATCATTTGTATTCATTAGTTAATGCGCAGATTGAAGAGGAAGTTGCAACAAATACAATAGTAATAACTGAAGGAAGTGAACCTGAAGTGATAATTACTGAGTCTATTTCGACCACTTCAGGATTTGTCTCGGAAGATATTTTGATTGAAAATCAGGCTGAGAAGTTCTTTGAAGTGCGGTATACGATTGATGGGGTGACATGGCAAGAGCTTGGGAATGTTGGATTTGATGATGCACAGGATACAGTATTTGATCTTTCACCTATAGGTATTGATGCAATACCAAACCTACGCGTTGCTATTCGATACACCGTTCGTGATGGAGAAACGACGAAGATTATTTTTGATTCAATGCGACTCGAAGTCGGATATGGAGCACCGGTCATAGAGGAAGTCGCTCCGCCCACCCTACAAAATGATAGCGAACCAAATTTTGACGTTGGTGCAATTAAGGCTGATGTCCAATCGGAAAATATTCGAGCGGTTGTACTCGAAAGAGGAGGAGTCTTTGAGTTTTGGTACTCCGTCACTGACCCGCAATCAGGTGCAGTTTTTTGGAATAAAATTCTTGGAGGAGGGGCTGTTGATGAGAATGCACCGATCGGTATTAAAAAACGGACGATATTTTGGCTTGATCGCAATCAACAAACACTCTTTGGGTTTGCTGTTGATGAAGAATCAATATTTGCAACTCCATTTCAAGATGACCAGGAAAGTAAAGTCTTTCTCCTTCCATTTACAGATGAAAATGGCAAGCCGTGGGAAGCACTATTTAATTCCTCAGAGAACGTACTTGAGTTCAGTAAAGTAAAAAGTGAATCATGATGCGAGAGCGGCTCTTTCCATACATACGAGCGTTGTCGAAAAGACACATACTCATGGTGGGTGTTAGTTTTTTTATTATGGGCGTGTGTATTCTTGGCACACGACACCTTCTCGTTGGTGAAAAAGTTGGGCAGTTTATAAGGACGAATCGGGCGCTTGCACACTACCAATTCACCCCCACGCATGGCACCATCGTCACCGGCGCATCCACCACCATCACCTCAGCTACCGGAAATACTACTGAAGGAGTCAATGTGGGTTCATGGAAGGGAACACTCTCCGACGATAACTATCACTGGGTCGTCGCTGGGGCAGGAGCAAGCGGACTTGATGTCAACCTCACCATGGGTGGGGTACAGTTAAACGGCGCCAACAAACTCATTGTCCAAACAGAATTTGACCTCGATGCGACCATTCTTGCAACTGAGGTACAGATTTGTGACTGGACGTCATCAACTGATGTGGACGATGCCGCAGACAGTGAATGTACGGGTGGCGGGTGGCGTACCCTCAACACAAAAAATGAACTGCAAGGCCCGCAACGCCTCGTACACAGCACCGGTATCCCATTTCAGTGGCACCTTTATAACGGGTATTGGTCTACCGGCACGACCGGGGGAGCAGCGGTTGATACGCCACTCACGAACTTCCTCAACGGTGCCGATCAGATGAAATTCCGATACTTCTCTGCCTCATCGAGCGTGTCCGAAATCGCCATTGACTACCTTCGTGTGTACGCGGTCGTCGACCCGGTCTATCACGCGGGAGGATTTGTACAGGAATCAGGCGGCACGCCGAGTGGCCACTATGGCAACACCTTTAGCGTCGGCCATTCCGTGACCGCACAATTCGCGGTGACTACCGGTGATAATATCTACCTCGGTGTCCCCGGTACGGTTGCGACTACATCAAACTTCTACCTCACCTTCAAGAACGTGAAGACATACACCGGCATGAATACCATTCTCGTGAACGCCGAGACACTCTGTTCTCTCGCAACGGCTGGTCTCCAGTACCGATTCAAGATTCGCAATTTTAATACCAGTATCTGGGAAGATATTTCACAACCACTCGACTGTTCTACCAACGGGTTTTTCAACAACTTTGCCTTAAACAACATCGTCATTGATGACTACATCAATGCGTCAAACGAAATATGGGTGGGTGTCTCTGCGCTCTCAAACTCGACGACACAAATTCGCATCGACTCCATCTACCTCATGCTCGGCACTACCAACACCGACACGAACAGTTGTGAAATATCATTTGGATCAAACACTGCAGGACGCATTGCCTCAAACCCCTCTGCGCCAGGAGCGGATCGTATCCAAGCACTCACCTCAGATGGTACGTATATGTACGCTTCGGGATACGACAGTGCGGGAATCGATAATGAGTGGCGCATAGAGAAGCGCAATCTTTCCGACGGAGACCTCGTCTCGGCATTTGGTGTTGGTGGCGCAACCTCAACCGATCCCTCAGTTGGTGCCGACCAAATTTTCGCCATCGCCACAACCTCGGGTGCGATATTTGTTGCGGGGTATGACACAGCAGCGGGCACGGGGCAGTGGCGTATCGAGAAGCGCGATAGTACCGATGGTACGCTCGAAACCGCGTTTGATACGGATGGCATTATCACCACAAATCCTTCAGCAAGCCTCGATCACATCAATGCGATTGCCACTGATGCGAGTTACCTCTACGTGGCAGGAGTTGAAAATACTACGAGTGGTACGTGGCGCATTCATAAGTATGACATCACCACCGGTGCACTCGTTACCGCATTTGATGGAGATGGTATCGCGACGAGCACGCTTGCTGCCTCGGGCGACGAACGACCGCAGGCGCTCAAGGTGGATGGCGACTATCTGTACATCGGGGGATACGACAACCTCTCCGGGAACATCGAGTGGCGTCTCGAGAAGCGCAACAAGACCACCGGTGCACTTTGTGCGGGTGGAGGGGAGTGTGCCGCAGGTGCATTTGATACCGATGGTGTGGTGCAGACAAACCCCTCTTCGGGTATTGATGCAATACGTGCACTCGCCATTACCGACGCACACGTGTTCCTTGCAGGATACGACTCATCAACCACAAACAACCAGTGGCGCATCGAAAAGCGCGATATCGCGACCGGCGCACTCGATACTGCATTCGATACCGATGGTATTATGCAATATAACCCAAGTACCGGTGCTGACTGGATAACCGCACTCGCACTCGATGACACCACACTCTACGCGATTGGAAATGTGAGCAACGGTGCGTGGCGTGTTGATGCTCGCGATATCACGACCGGTGCCTCGACGACGTTCTCCGGTAACGGTACGACACTCTCTGAAGATGGTGGTGATGACCAGCCACTTGCCGTCGTACAGGAGGGTGGGTATCTCTATGTTGCAGGATACGGCACTGCTCCAGGAGACAACCAATGGCTCATCGAAAAACTTGCGACGAACACAGGGCTGCGGAGCACCGACAGCTTTGGTGCAAATGATTGCACCGGAACACGAAACATTGATATCACCGGCGGGAACAGAGATGCATGGACAATCCAGACACAAGATGAATCAACGAATCACAGTACTCCATACTATGCACTCGATACCGACGGTGATGCAGCAATTGAGGAAGCGGGATCAGCAACCATCGGGTTTTCGGTTGCGGTACCGGGAAACAGTGCTGTCACCGGTATCTACTGGGCAGGACGCGCAATGAACGGTGCAGGAGCGGGTACGGTGCGCCTTGCCGTGAAGGACTACTCAGGATTCACCGGCCTTACAGGAGGCAGAAGTCTCGTCGGTTCCTCACCAGGAATTGCTATGACATACACTGATCCCTTGATAGTTGGTGGTATTACCTCAGGAGGTATGGCAGGGTACCTCACAAACCCTGAGGATTATATTGATACCTTAAATAATGAGATGTCACTCAGTCTCGTGACCAACTCGGATGGTGCGAGTACCACGAATGCCGTGAACGTATGGGACTTTGCGATGGTGAGTTTTAGTTGGGTGGAGGATCCTGATCATGAAAGCGCCACGTATCAATTCACCCCCACGCATGGCACCATCGTCACCGGCGCATCCACCACCATCACCTCAGCTACCGGAAATACTACTGAAGGAGTCAATGTGGGTTCATGGAAGGGAACACTCTCCGACGATAACTATCACTGGGTCGTCGCTGGGGCAGGAGCAAGCGGACTTGATGTCAACCTCACCATGGGTGGGGTACAGTTAAACGGCGCCAACAAACTCATTGTCCAAACAGAATTTGACCTCGATGCGACCATTCTTGCAACTGAGGTACAGATTTGTGACTGGACGTCATCAACTGATGTGGACGATGCCGCAGACAGTGAATGTACGGGTGGCGGGTGGCGTACCCTCAACACAAAATGAACTGCAAGGCCCGCAACGCCTCGTACACAGCACCGGTATCCCATTTCAGTGGCACCTTTATAACGGGTATTGGTCTACCGGCACGACCGGGGGAGCAGCGGTTGATACGCCACTCACGAACTTCCTCAACGGTGCCGATCAGATGAAATTCCGATACTTCTCTGCCTCATCGAGCGTGTCCGAAATCGCCATTGACTACCTTCGTGTGTACGCGGTCGTCGACCCGGTCTATCACGCGGGAGGATTTGTACAGGAATCAGGCGGCACGCCGAGTGGCCACTATGGCAACACCTTTAGCGTCGGCCATTCCGTGACCGCACAATTCGCGGTGACTACCGGTGATAATATCTACCTCGGTGTCCCCGGTACGGTTGCGACTACATCAAACTTCTACCTCACCTTCAAGAACGTGAAGACATACACCGGCATGAATACCATTCTCGTGAACGCCGAGACACTCTGTTCTCTCGCAACGGCTGGTCTCCAGTACCGATTCAAGATTCGCAATTTTAATACCAGTATCTGGGAAGATATTTCACAACCACTCGACTGTTCTACCAACGGGTTTTTCAACAACTTTGCCTTAAACAACATCGTCATTGATGACTACATCAATGCGTCAAACGAAATATGGGTGGGTGTCTCTGCGCTCTCAAACTCGACGACACAAATTCGCATCGACTCCATCTACCTCATGCTCGGCACTACCAACACCGACACGAACAGTTGTGAAATATCATTTGGATCAAACACTGCAGGACGCATTGCCTCAAACCCCTCTGCGCCAGGAGCGGATCGTATCCAAGCACTCACCTCAGATGGTACGTATATGTACGCTTCGGGATACGACAGTGCGGGAATCGATAATGAGTGGCGCATAGAGAAGCGCAATCTTTCCGACGGAGACCTCGTCTCGGCATTTGGTGTTGGTGGCGCAACCTCAACCGATCCCTCAGTTGGTGCCGACCAAATTTTCGCCATCGCCACAACCTCGGGTGCGATATTTGTTGCGGGGTATGACACAGCAGCGGGCACGGGGCAGTGGCGTATCGAGAAGCGCGATAGTACCGATGGTACGCTCGAAACCGCGTTTGATACGGATGGCATTATCACCACAAATCCTTCAGCAAGCCTCGATCACATCAATGCGATTGCCACTGATGCGAGTTACCTCTACGTGGCAGGAGTTGAAAATACTACGAGTGGTACGTGGCGCATTCATAAGTATGACATCACCACCGGTGCACTCGTTACCGCATTTGATGGAGATGGTATCGCGACGAGCACGCTTGCTGCCTCGGGCGACGAACGACCGCAGGCGCTCAAGGTGGATGGCGACTATCTGTACATCGGGGGATACGACAACCTCTCCGGGAACATCGAGTGGCGTCTCGAGAAGCGCAACAAGACCACCGGTGCACTTTGTGCGGGTGGAGGGGAGTGTGCCGCAGGTGCATTTGATACCGATGGAGTGGTGCAGACAAACCCCTCTGCTGGTGTCGATACAATACGCGCACTCGCCATTACCGACACACATGTTTTCGTTGCAGGATACGACTCCTCAACCACGAACAACCAGTGGCGCATCGAAAAGCGCGATATCGCGACCGGCGCACTTGAAACTGCATTCGATACCGATGGTATTATGCAATATAACCCAAGTACCGGTGCTGACTGGATAACCGCACTCGCACTCGATGACACCACACTCTACGCGATTGGAAATGTGAGCAACGGTGCGTGGCGTGTTGATGCCCGTGACATAACAACAGGTGCCTCGACGACGTTCTCCGGTAACGGTACGACACTCTCTGAAGATGGTGGTGATGACCAGCCACTTGCCGTCGTACAGGAGGGTGGGTATCTCTATGTTGCAGGATACGGCACTGCTCCAGGAGACAACCAATGGCTCATCGAAAAACTTGCGACGAACACAGGGCTGCGGAGCACCGACAGCTTTGGTGCAAATGATTGCACCGGAACACGAAACATTGATATCACCGGCGGGAACAGAGATGCATGGACAATCCAGACACAAGATGAATCAACGAATCACAGTACTCCATACTATGCACTCGATACCGACGGTGATGCAGCAATTGAGGAAGCGGGATCAGCAACCATCGGGTTTTCGGTTGCGGTACCGGGAAACAGTGCTGTCACCGGTATCTACTGGGCAGGACGCGCAATGAACGGTGCAGGAGCGGGTACGGTGCGCCTTGCCGTGAAGGACTACTCAGGATTCACCGGCCTTACAGGAGGCAGAAGTCTCGTCGGTTCCTCACCAGGAATTGCTATGACATACACTGATCCCTTGATAGTTGGTGGTATTACCTCAGGAGGTATGGCAGGGTACCTCACAAACCCTGAGGATTATATTGATACCTTAAATAATGAGATGTCACTCAGTCTCGTAACGAACTCGGATGGTGCAAGTACCACGAATGCCGTGAACGTATGGGACTTTGCGATGGTGAGTTTTAGTTGGGTGGAGCCGGAACCCGTGCCAGTCTATTCGATATCAATTACCAGTGATGGAACAATACAGTATGGGTTTGTAGACCTGAGTGTAGCGAGTTCGACCGTTGGTGGGGATACACAGGCAGCAGAAAATACGGGAAGCCTTAATGAAAAAATAAATATTCGTTCAAGTAACGCTCTTGGCGGGACGAGCTGGCTTCTTGCATCAGTAATTGGAAGTAATCAGTATACTCATGAATTTTCGACAACGACGGGAGTAACGTGGAAAACAATGCCCGATAGCAGTACATACGTGGTTGCAGATCCGTCTGTGACACCAAGTGGTACGGTAGATTTTGATTTTAGACTCACGATGCCAAGCGGCACCACTGATTTTGTTGAAAAATCAATTACTATTACAGTCCAGGCCGTCGCCCCATAGTTTTAGAAAGTATAAAAAATGTTGATAAGCGTGAAGTAATCATGATGTTACTTGATACAATATAATAGAATTAATTAAATACTATGTACCATCTTAATCACCACCAACTTTTTGGAGTAATAGAAAAAGCACGACACCAACTTTTTTTCATTGTAGTAAGTATGCTTTCGATCGCGATTGTTTTTGGTGGTATGAATGCTTTTGCACAGAGTACTGATACGGTGACTGCTACCGTGACCGCAACGAATCTTGCAGTCTCTGTTTCTGATGGTACTATCGCCTTTGGCTCAGTGGCGCTCAATACCGCAACAACGACCGTTGGCACCGCGCAAACACAAACCGTTTCTAATGATGGTTCGGCTGCAGTGCTTAATGTTAAATCGAGCAATGCAACAAATGGTACATTGTGGACTCTCGGCACAAGTCCTGGTTCGGATATTTTTAAACTCGAAGTATCAACAACGACGGGATCAACATACGGGACGCTTCAGGCTACTGACGTATATCTCACCGCATCATCAACGTTTGCCTCACTCACAAATCAAAACGTTGATTTCCGCTTCACGACACCAACTGTCTCCACAGACTTCGTCCAAAAGTCACTCACTATTACCGTGCAGGTGACGACACCATAATTACCTATTTAGATGAAATATGGTATACCTATCTACATGCGATTAGCCACATACTCAGTTTTAGTAAAAATTCTGTTTGTCTTTGGGATTGTTTCTGTACTATTTTTACTCTCCTCAGAGGAGATGTTTGCGAAAGTTGGTGTGGGGATGGGTGCAGGTGAGATTCGAGTAACAGAATCCATAAAGCCAGGGGGGATTTACTCACTTCCCAGCCTTCGTGTGTTTAATACCGGAGATGAAACGACTACGTATGGAATGAATATTGCGTATCATCAGGACAATCCACAACTACGACCAGGAAAATCATGGTTTTCTTTTACTCCTGCAACGTTCACGATAGAACCAGGTGAAAGTCAGGAAGTTCAGATATCGATGTCAGTCCCGGTGAAAACTGATCCGGGAGAATATTTTGCTTTTCTCGAAAGCGGACCAGTTGCGGAGGGTGGCCCAGGAACATCGGTAGGTGTTGCTGTTGCTACAAAACTCTATTTTGATGTTGTACATGCAAATCTTTGGAGCGCACTGACGTACAGAGTTTCTACATTTCTCACGATATATGCACCGTGGTCATGGATTGGCTTAGGGCTTCTCGTGTGTGGTGCCGTTGCTTTTATCTTTGCGCGATTCTTTTCCCTGGACGTTTCCTTACGAAAAAAGAAAACACAAGAGTAATTTTAATGGTCTCAAAATCTTACGTTTTTGTTTTTTCTATACTCATCCTGTGCGCTACTGCTTTTCTCAGTTATTTTGTGGTGAGTTATGCAGCAGATATTAATGCAACCATAACAACGGGCTTATTTACTCCACTCAGCCCTCTCAATCTCGCAGTCTCTATTTCTGACAGAAGTGTCGATCTTTCATGGTCGCCACCAGCATCGAATGGGGGATCGGTACTTATTGATTATGTGATTGAATATAAGCTCACAACTGGGGGCGTTTGGGCTGTTTTTGTTGACTCCGTTTCAACAAGTACATCAGTAACAGTAACGGGTCTTACCAATGATACCTCCTATGATTTTAGGGTTTCTGGAGTGAATGCGATTGGTCAAGGCCCCGCTTCTACACCGGTGAGCGCAACACCGGGTGCTCCCGCTCAGGTACTCGTCACTGGTATGAGCGATGTAACCATTCCAACTATCAGTACATCGGTGAGAATTACCAACGAAGGTGCGGTTGCATACGAGTACCAGTACACGTGGTGTGTGACGAATTCTGACGTTAATCTGTGTGGAGGAGGGGATGATATTTTTAATTCCACCGCAGCAAAACTTATTCTTCCGGGAGAGAGTTGGGATACGAGCCTTAGTTCTACGGTACCAATAATCGGCAACTACTGGTTTCATGTGCAAGTCCTGTTTGGCTCTGATTCTTCGTATGCAAGCCAATCATTTACGACACTGAGTGAACCCAGTGGTGGTGGGGGAGGAGGGGGAAGCAGTGGGTCAAAAAGTAAGTCTCGGTCTTGCTCGGGCGGTGACTTTAACCGAGATAAGATTGTGAACTTGGTCGACTTTTCAATTTTCCTCATGTCGTATAACAAACCTGCACCATTCCCCAATCCTTGTGTGGATATCAATAGTGACACAAAAGTAAACGTGGTTGATTTTTCTATTCTTCTGACACAATGGGGTAAAAAGCCGATTCTCTATAAATAAATTGTATGACACTCACGCATCTTTCTCATTTTTATAAAATCAGTGTGGTTATCATATTGTTTTTTTGTGCGCAAATCACCTTTGCAGCGCACGTGACATTTGAAGTGGTTCCGGCACTTGTGCCCGATGATACGGCAACAATTATTGAAGTGCGGATGAATCCGGATGGGGTACCCATTAATGCGGTTGAGGGTACGATAGGGCTCTTTGGTGCAGGACTATCAGCCGTCTCCTCAATTATTGTTGAAACCGGTGGTTCCGCACTGACACTCTGGCCAAGTATCCCTGAGTACTCACCTTTAGAAAAGGTGATTCGATTCACCGGCGGCACTCCCGAAACATTTTCCGGAGACGTATTACTATTTCGCATGAGAATCTTTTCAAAAAAACCAGGAGAAATTACCACGTCGTGGCTCGGAGGCTCAGCATATCAGAGTGATGGAATCGGTACTAAAGAAGGTGTTTCCTCACGTTCACTCACCGTATCACTTGCTCAGAATGAACCAAATCAAATAAACGCAGCATCGATCGATTCAACACCGCCTCGCTTTGAAGATATTCTAATCTCACAAGATATAGATGCGTATGATGGAAAGCATTTTTTGAGTTGGAATGCAATTGATGATATCTCTGGAATCGCGAGGTATGAAGTTGTGGAAGGCACCACGACCACAGAAGTGAATAATGGTGTGTATGTATTACATGATCAAGAACGAAAGACGAAGATAATTGTTATTGC
The DNA here is from genome assembly GCA_016699245.1 of Candidatus Kaiserbacteria bacterium. Taxonomy (NCBI): domain Bacteria; phylum Candidatus Kaiseribacteriota; species Candidatus Kaiserbacteria bacterium. Next base: position 129,887 of record CP064968.1, read on the forward strand.
ATATGACCATGCAGGAAATAGTACGTCAATCAAAGTTTCGACACGATACAATACACTCGGTATCATCGTCGTCGGTGTCGTAATTGCGCTCACGCTCCTTGGGGTTTTCATTGTTCGAAGAAGATACCTCAAGCAATAAACGAAAACACACGATATGCGTCGAAGCCGAAAATATCGAGACTTGGTGTTGGAGGATTAATTGGGGATGGTATGAGTTATACCACGCGTCTTTTTTCTTCGATTTTCTTTTCGTTTCTGTAGAAGAGAGCAGGCACGAGAACGAGGGTGAGAATCATTGCAAAGGAAAGTCCAAACATAATGGCGAATGCGAGCGGGCTCCAGAAATCAGAGATGGTTGAAAGTGGAATCATACCAACTACGGTGGTGATGGTGGTAAGGAATATTGGTCGAAGGCGAGATACGGACGCGTCAGCAACCACCTCAATGAGTGAATCCCCAGGCTTCATTGCATTGTGGTAGTGGATCATTGAGTCGAGCAGGATAATGGCGTGATTGATGATAACGCCCGCAAGTGCGATGACTCCAAGGAGTGATGTGAAGGACAGTGCTTGGCCAGTGATAGTAAGCCCCACAAAGACGCCAATGAGTGAGAGCGGTACAGCAAGCAATAGGTAGATAGAGTAACGGATAGAGTTGAAGGAAAGTACCAAAATTGCAAGCATGAGGACAAGTCCTGCTACGAAGGCAAGCCCCATTTCGGTAAATGACTTGTTGATGTCTTCTGTTTCTCCACCGTAGGAGATGCGTACCGAGGAGGGAAGTGTGAGTTCCGCCTCTTTCGCCTTAAATGTTGCAACAATCTCTGCGGCGGTCACACCATCTTTGGTATACGCGGAGACTGTTTCAATACGCTCTTCGTCTTCATGTGCAATATTTGAGTTTGCGGGTGCAAGTCGGTCGCGTACTACAGAACCGACGAGCACCGGCTTGCCCGTCACACTTATGACGGTGAGGTTCCTTAGGGTATCGAGGGTGACTTTTGGTGATGCGGCAAAATCAGTTTCATTCGCATCAGTTTCAATTTTTACTATGACATCGGTATCGTCACCGTCTTCGGTGATAGTCGTCGCAGTGACGCCGAATACTGCAGAACGAAGCACTTCGCCTATCATTCCTGGTGAGACACCTGCAGCACTTGCTTTGCTTCTATCAACTTCGAGGATGAGCTCGGTAGCGCTATTGTTGGTGCTCAGTGTTACATCGCGTGTCCCATTAATGGATTCAAGAAGTCTCCCTGCGTTTTCCACCGCGAGCGCAAGTTCGTTTAAGTCTGACCCAATAAATTTAAGCGTCACTGGTGCACCCGTTGGCGGGCCGTTTTGTTGTTCGGCAACCTTTACATCAATATTTGGTATTACGTCGAGTGTGTCACGAAGGTCTGTCGCAATTTCTTCACTTGACTCAGTACGTTCTGGTTTCAGCGTAAGTGTGATGTTAGCAAATTTTTGCCCACTTTTTCCCTCACCCGTGAAGGAAGACCCCGCACCTGCAGTCGAGGTAAATGACTCAATGTATCCTTTGTCATAGAGTAATTCTTCAGCAGTACGAAGTGAAAGGTCGGTCTCCGCGAGTGTGGTTCCCTGACGCGTCTCTAATTCCACAAAAACAAAGTCCACGTTTTCAGGCGGGAAGAAGATAACCTTAAGGAGTCCGCTTATGGGAAGGATAAAGACGAGAAGGAAGCCAACACCCAAGGAAATGAAGAAGTATCGTTGTGCGCGTGCATTCTTAAGAAACGTGATGAGATGACTGCGATACCATGCCTGTGCGCGCCTTGTATATTCTTCTTGCTTTGCTTCGAAACGGTTGGCATGCGAGTGCTTGGTGAGGTACACCGCAATGAGTGGTACCATGCCGAGCGCGACAATAATGGAGGCAAGAAGTACAAAGATAATGGTGAAGGGAATTGACTTAATGAATTCACCTACAATTCCCGAGAGAAAAAAGAGTGGTGCAAAAACTGCAATGGTGGTCATGGTGCCTCCGATAAGTGGCCATGCGTATTCCTTGATTGCAGCTTTTGCCGCTTCATCCGCATTGCCGTACTTTTGCATGCGTGTATGAATCGCTTCGGTAATCACAATACCTGAGTCCACCAAGATACCCACTGCAAGGATAAGTGAAAAAAGAGAAATGAAGTTAATAGTGTTACCCGACGCGTAGAGTCCGATAAATGCAATGACAAAAGAAAGTGGAATAGAAAGCGCTGCTACAAGGGATTCGCGCCATCCAATCGTGAGGAGGAGGCAGATGATGACGAGCGCGACAGTCTCAAAACCCGTAGTAACTAGTTCAGAAAGGTCGGTGCGCACGGTTTCTCCCTGGTCATAGACTACAAGAACTTGTGAAGAGGCGAGGAGACCACCTTCTTTTTGCATGGATTCCATTCTTTCAAGTGCAGCAGCCGACATTTCGGTTACGTCCACACCCGCACGCTTAAAGATTGAGAGTGTGAATGCAGACTCTGCCGGAGCACCCGCTACGGAAACGCGAGAAATACTCGTCTCACGCTCAACTCCGTTTTTCACTGTTGCAACGTCACGTACGTACACTGGTACGCCGCTACCCATACTCACGGGAATGTTTTCAATTTCACTCACTTCTTTGAGTTTGCCTTCGTAGCGTACTGCATACTCAATGTCATCAGTCACCACGGTACCTATGGGTAACGTGAGGTTGGCGAGTCCGAGTGAACGTGAGACATCACTGAGGGTGAGTCCGTATGCATTCAGTGCCGATTCACGTACTGATACTTGTACTTGATGTGCACGAACACCTTCAATGGTGACTTCTGAAACACCACGGACATTTTTAAATTCATCAGCCACGGTCTCAGCGAGTGCAGTAAATTCAAGCGCCGGCAAATCAGATGATACGGAGAGTTGAAGTATCGGTTGGTTGGCAAAATCTACTTTGTTTACCTGTGGATCGGTGGCATCAGTAGGAAGGTCTTGTTTACCTCTATCTACTGCATCTTTTAAATCTTGAATAGATTTGTCGATATCTGCACTCGCATCAAAGTTGACTACAATAATAGACGCACCATCGCGCGATGTTGAGGTAAGTGAGTCGAGGTTATCGACATTGCTTATCTCTCGCTCGAGTTTGTTGGTGATGAGTTCTTCAATATCAAGTGCAGATGCACCAGGATATATCGTGCTCACAATACCAATCGGTACAATGATTTCTGGCGCTGATTCCTTAGGAATCGCAAAGAGGGAATAGAGTCCAATACCAACGAGCGCTGCAATGAGAAGCAGACTAAATTCGCGTTTTCGAAGAAAGAAAAACCAAAGTGCATGCATATTATTATTTGGTTACTGATACAAGGTCACCTTCTTTGCGTCCACGGGCGTCAGTAATGATGCGACTTTCGCGAGTAATACCCTCTGTTACCTCGACTGAATCTCCGAGTATTGCACCAAGTATCACAGGATACGCTTCAAGGGTATTCGTGTCACTTACACCAAAGACCACTGAGCCTGAGGCGAGCATTTTAATTGCCTTTAAGGGTACTACTATTACTGTTGATTCCTTCTTTGTACTTTCAGAAAATACGACTGATACCGTACTACCATTCTTGAGTGAAAGAGATTCATCGACACTAATTTTCACCTCACTCTTTCCCGTTGTGGGGTCAATAGCAGGAGCGATTTGACCGTTGTTTGCAACAATTGCGGTCTGTGCACCAATACTGATGTATTCACCTTGTGTGATGTTAAGCGCGTTCACGATGCCCGATATAGGTGTTCGCACCAATGTTTTCTCGTAGTTTACCTGTGCACTTCTGAGTCCGCCGAGTGCTTGCTTCACCTGTGCATTTGCGAGTGATGCTGTGGGATTCTCGGTGCCGCCAATTTGCGCACGACGCACATTCTCGCGAGCATTGGTGAGAGCTGTTTTTGCATTTGCAAGTGCACTGAGGGTACCGTTAAGGGAGGTCCGTGCACTATTGAGTCCGGGCATATATTCGCTGACAAGCTTGTCTTTGAGAGAATCATTATTTTCTGCCTTGCCTACAGCATAGACGAGTGCATCTAAAATACTAATAAGATCTTTTGTACGTTCCTCTGCATCACGAAGTGCATCATCAAGGTCACTTGACGTCGTGAGTGACGTACTTTCTTTTTGCCAAAGTATAAGCGTCTTTCCGAATGCATAGCGTGACGTATTGAGGTAGTCGCTTTTACCCTCAGAACTAATACGAACACCAGGAGTGGGTGACTCAGGATTCCCAAAGAATACATCAACCGTGTCGAGCGTGATGTCGTGTACAGAGATATACGCATTGCGGTAGGTAGTGACGGCACTGTTTTCAGCAGAGAGGAGTGCGCTCTCTGCGTCCCCCACAGAAATTTCACTTACCGCTGCACTCGCGAGTGCAGATTCATATCCAGCTTCTGCTTGAAGGAGTTGTGCACGCTCACTGCCATTCTCAATCGAGCCGAGAATGCTGCCTGCCGTGACGCGGTCACCAATTTTTGTATTGACGGTGGTGATACGCCCACCAGCCTCTGCTTGGAGTCTTGCTTCGGAGATAGCACGCACGGTACCCACTACAGAAAAGGTGCTTTCACTACCAAAATTCCCTACGGTCGCAAGAGTGACGGAAGGAAGGGAGGGCTCTGCTACATCAGTAGTTGTGTCATCACCAGTAACGAGGATAACGAGTATCACAAGCACCAACATGAGTCCTCCAATACGAAAGACCTTAGCACGAGTGCTTTGAGGCATAAAGAAAGCGACTGTTTTCCGAAGAAAACCAGTTATTGATTGAATCATACGGTAAAAAATATAAAGAAACTAAGACCAAAACTCTACATGATTATTTCAAGAAAGTCAATGCTTGCGCTGTGGTTCTGTGATGGAATAGAAATAAATAATGGGCCTGTATTCTCCCAATTTAATACAAAAAAGAGCCACCGTGCTAAGATGCAGTGGAAAAGGCACAAAAATATTTGAGTTTATAAAGAAGTATTCCCCTACAATAATCAATCTATCTTATGAAAAACGTGTATCACATCGTCACACATCCAAATCTCGATAAGTCTCGCGTGAATAAAGAAGTATTAAAGGCATTTGAGGGAAAAGAAGGTGTGGAAACTCGAAAGCTCTATGAAACGTACCCTGATTGGGAGATTGATGTTGCGAGAGAAAAAGAAAGTCTTTTGAAAGCAGATATTATCGTAGTGCAGACTCCATTTTATTGGTATTCAACTCCAGGTCTTTTTAAGGAGTGGGAAGACCGTGCTCTCGAATACGGATTTGCCTATGGTGAAGGGGGCGATAAATTAAAAGACAAAAAGTTGCAGATTGTACTTTCAGCATTTGGTCCCGAGGAAGCGTATCAGCATGGAGGATACAACAGATTTACTATTGAGGAACTACTCCGCCCTCTTGAACAGACTGCTTTCTTGTGCAAAATGAGTTTTCTGAAACCTCTCGCACTCCTTGGAGTTGCACACAAGACTGATGTGGAATTGGTCGCCTTCAAGGACCTTGTTGAAAAAACAATCGAGAATCTCCGAATATAAATTCACGGACAAAAGAAAAGCCACCCGAGGGAAAGCTTTTCCCTGGGGTGGCTACTATGCAAGACTGATGATGACGCGTCGATCTACTTTCTGCTCAATCGGTACTTGAAGCAGGTCGTCGGTGGTAACTTTAGTCCAGCCCCGTTCTGGATCAGCTGTCTCATAGTCAGTGATTGCGAAAACGAATGAATGATTTCCCACCGTTACCGTCACGCGGTCATTCACTTCGCCTGTATCTGCGCCCGGCTTGAAAGCATTGTACAGCTTAGTCGCCAGTGTGAACATGTCAATACTTTCATCTTTGATGACTTCAGCCGCTTGCGCTGTCACACCTACATACCCGCCATCGAAAGCACAGTGACAAAAGTCTTCCGGGCCAGGTTCGCGCTTGTCGATCCTGATGTCTTGCATGAGGAAGTATGCGTCATTGAACGTCATTTGAAAACATTCAGAAAACAAGCAAGCTGGAACTTTTACTACAAGGAACAAATGATTTTCTCGTGCTATCTCCTCTTTTTTCACTTTGTATCTCCTTTGATAAAATGTGCCGGAACTGCAACTATGCAATAACTCTCAGTAAATTGCAAATTTATAACTGATACATGAAACATTAATTTAAACAGGAAAGACCTGTTTAGTTAGGAAGGACCTTAGTTTAAACAGGAAGGACCTGTTTAGTTAGATGCCTGTCGACAAAAATTAAAACCCCAACAACCCGGAATGTGAATTCTGTTTGTTGGGGTTTTGTAGAGAGGTAATGGGGTCAGCTACCATTTCTCCATATCTACTTAAAAGATTCTCTTGCAATTCCACTCATGCGAATAATGGAAAGTAATGTTCCCTTCGGTAAGTCCTTTGAATGATATGGCAGAGTCACACGCTTTTTTGAAATTGAGTGATACATAATGTGATGACTTCCTGTTGTATGATCTATCTCAAAACCATTCTCTTGCAGAATTGTGAGAACGTTTTTAGACGTCAATGCAGGCAACTTAGGCATGTCACACATTCATTACCCTCGGGAGAGAAATGAGGCTTACGTAGTTTTCTTTATCTGAAGGTATTGGTTCGTTGTGTTTTGCAAGCGAGGCAACATATCCTTCTATGGCATCGAGTATCATTTTTTTTGCCTCAGCAATGTCTTTACCATAACTAACACAACCCGGTAGCGACGGGACTTGAGCCGTAAACCCCCCTTCCGGTTCGTGGGTAAATATGACGTTATATTGTAGGGTTTCTTCTTTCATATATATAGGATACATGAAAACAATAATTTCATCAACAAAAATTATTGTTTCGGTGAGTACTTTTTGCCAATCAGTACAATCTATCCATCACTTCGTATCAAAATGACACGATGCTAACTGCTAAATGATACGATACAACTTTTTTGTTTAAACAGGAAGGATCTGTTTAGATGTTTAGATTACGAAACGAAAAATTCTATGTATCGCTTTTTCCAGGATGATTTGAATTGAGCAACAGGAATAGAACCATTGCCTCTTGGCTCCGCGGGGTCATTATAGAAAAGCGTATCATCCTTGATACCATTTACAATTACTAAATGCGGAATGGGGTTGGTGGGAGTGAAGGTGTAATGCACCGATGCCATCACTGGTCCTACGATGAGTGCTTTTTCAAATGCAGCAAATGCGACATCCATGCTCGAACCTCCAAAATCGTGCGTGGTGCCGTCGAGACCATATTTGTGTGAGACTTCTATAAGTCCTGCGTAGGTCCATCCTGCACTCGAGTATGCATCTATAGCAATACCTTCCTTGAGAAGTGTGTCGACTGAGGTGAATGAATCGGGATTATAAAACTTAATGAGCATTGCAAGACTTGCAATACCACAACCTATTTTCTTCCACGCAGGCGCTGTGATGTCGGTGAGTTGAGAATAGAAGGGAACGGAGAAGACATCTGTCTTTTGTGTAACATCAGCCTTCGGTTGTTGCACTTTTCTTTCACTTCTATAACCACTTCTGGGGTGGGCTCTGGCTCAGGAAGTATTTCTGGTAGCGACTGTTCTTCAGTCATTACTTCTTCTTCTGTATCTATTTCTGCAATAGTCTGAGACGAGGAAGTAGCAACCTCGGTAATAGGTGCACTAATGGTGGTAGCAGGGATAGGAGCGCTGTACGTAATGGTAGTGCTTGGTATAAGCCCAAGTGCGATAAAAATCGCACTTGCGCACACAACACCAACAATGAACTTTGTATTCAGCAAAACGTTATCAGTGTACCGTGTGAGTACCCTTGCCAACAATACACATTACGTGGTCTAGTCCCGCACGGTTACTTTCATGCCCAACTCAGCCCATGCGTAAAGTTTTCCTGCATCACTCGGAAGTAGATTTACACAACCATGCGAGTAGGGTATACCAAAACTATCATGCCAGTATGCACCGTGTATCACTGCGCCTTCATTAGTAAAGTAGAGATTCCAAGGTACTCCGGGCAAATCATACACATCGGTATACCCAGGAAGTGGACCTTGCATATATCGTGTCGGGGTCATTTTAAATACGGTAAATGTACCGCGCGGAGTAGGGGATAGTTCAAGTCCCGTAGAAATACTTATTTCCATAAAAGGTGTCTCGCCCTCGTACGCATAGAGCTTTTGCTCACTCCTGTCGACAATGACACGCTTTGTGGTGGTAGCACTCTCGTTTTCCCAGATTGTTTTATTACCTTCATCAGTAAAAATATCAACAAAGTCTCCCGCCACATACCATTTGCTTGCAACACGCTCAGGATAGGCGAGTGATTCATCAAAGACAATCTGATACCACGTATGACCGTCAGCCTCAACAGTAGTCGTGCTCACCATAAGGAGAATATTATTGCGCAGTTTCGTGACTACGGGGAAGGAGACACCGGGGCCCCCGCGCACACGCACACACTCGCCCAAAAAATGAACATCACAACTATCTTTGATAGTGATAAATGTAAAAAGTTTCTTGGGAGGTGGAACCTCTGTTCCTTCGTCTATTTTCGCTTTTGGAGTCGATGGAGTAATCACTGCCTCAATGCTTCCGGGAACAGTACCTTGATTACTATTTCGAGAACCTTGATAAAAAATCCATAGTGCATATAAACATGCAAGAATACATAAGAAAGAGAACATACGTAAAAGTATGCGTTTTACCTGCTTTTCAGTGCTTCGGTCCATATACTCAAGTATATGCTTATTTTGCACACTGTGTAACAGGTGTACGTGCGGAGATGATTACATAGTATACAAAAAACAACTATCGAATATGCTTCGATAGTTGTTTTTGATGTATGCGTATTATACTTCTCCTCCTATGTTTGCTGAATCGTCAACACCTCTTTCAGTACGACATTCCTTACGGTCTGTTTTGAATTCTGCCCACGCGCCCTTCTTTGCATTTTTCCAGGCTGTGCGCGCATCCTTTATATCTTTCTTGAAGGCTCCCCACACTTCTTTGACTGAGGATTTAATATTTTTGCTATTTTCTTGCGAATACGCATCTTCGAGCCCCTCTCCGCGCTCTGTGTACGCTTTAAGGATTGAAGTGTTGTAAGTTGTTACTGCTGTCTTGAGTGTTGCTTCTCGAGTCTTTACCGTAGCCTTAAGACAAGAAACACTATTATTTGTGGTTGTACCAGGTACTCCATCAACTTCCACTTGTGCTTGAGCCATAGGGGTAGCAACGAGCATAAATGCAACGATGCTGAAAGTAGTAATTAATTTTTGCATAGATCTAAAATAGATGTGTTTGAAACTATTATTGATTAAAAGAGTATTGCACTGGTTAATTATATATTATATACATATAAAAATAATACTTTAATCCTCATTATGTGGATTATTGATAGTAACAATTCTAGTTATTATATAGCTTCCGTAGGCCGATAGCGTCTGCTTCGGGTAGGCGATGTTTCATACTGACGCGGAATTGGTAGAGGCCAAAACCAAGGAAGACAAATACAATAGCTTGCTTATATAGCACCCATTCATCGGCCGAGAGAAACATACGTACTAATTCATTCGAAACAGCAGAGAATACAAAAAAAATAAACCACCGCCCTTCGAGTATGCGCCAGCCCTCCTCAGTAATAGCAAAGATATGACCAAAAAAAGTCTTGAAAAGAGACTTCTTCTGCCATAGGCTGACGCCTAAAAACAGAGCAAAAAGTCCATAGTACACAGAATCTTTTATGATAAGTATCCAGGGGGCAGTGAATATGTACGTGAGCAGGGCAGTGAGGATAGTGATAGAGCCAGAAAAAATCGCAAACCACGGTACTCGCTTGTTCACAAACTGTGAAAGCACAAGCGCTACGAGCGTTGCCGCACCGAGGGCTAGGGCTGCCTTAAGAAAATCAAAGAGATAATACGCAACAAAGAATACACCCACTGGGCCAAACTCAATCACAAACATATCAAATATGAGTATCTTCCAAATATGGCTATGTTTTTTCATTTTACATAGTATACAGGATTTGAATGAGAATCTTTGTACGAGGGTACATAAAATTTGATGGGGGAGTCTAAAAGATTTTGCTATTTATGAATGACAAATAAATCATGCAAGAAAGAAATTATGGAAACGCACAGTGGTATACTACGACGATACAGAGCAGACGATTACATGCACAGGGTCGCGCATTGTCCGTATTAGAAAAAATATTTTCTTATTTTCATCTTAATCTATTTATACTCAATTTATGATAACTCTCTATGTAAAAACAGGATGCCCATATTGCGCTCGAGTGCTTGGGGTACTTGATTCACAAAGTGTTCCGTATGAAATGAAGAATATTGCAGATGATGCTGTTATGAATGAACTCATTACCCTTGGAGGGAAACGACAAGTCCCGTTTCTCATTGATGAAGATGTGTCCCTATATGAATCACAGAATATTATCGACCATATTAATGCGAAGTATCAGGTAGTACAAGGCGAGGACTCTTCTCCAGATTCAGAAAAGAGCAGTGGTGTGTGTCCCATAGAGTAATTATCTCGTGTAATTCCTAAAAGAATTCTAAAGATTATATTTGCGCAATGAGTAACTGCGACACTTTATTTATTGTCCATACTAGTAATGATCTCAGACAATGGAGTTGCTCATGTCTTAATCAAATACGTTTGATTTTATATCTATTTTCGGATAAGGTATCTTTGGAGTCGATTCAGTTCGTAAAGCCAACAGCACGGCTTAATGTGCTCTTTTGAACATTGAAACAACCAAAACTGGAGGATTTTCTCATGATTACTCTCACAAATGGACATGCTTTCGAACACATGGTCGCAAGCGGATCTCTTGCCTTCGATGGCAGGGGCTGGCCTTGGGAACGACCATTCGTGTGGCTCGGTCTCATCAAACCCCAACTCTTCACTACCGTCATCAAGTCTCTGACGCGCAACCCGCGTCCTGGGAATTTGCGATGGTGGAAGCCATGGACGTGTGTCCGCCTGATTCCAGGCGGAGCGGTCAACAAGGTTGGGCTCACCAACCCTGGTGTCGAGTGGTGGTGCCGTGAAGTCGGTCCCACAATCGATTTCCAAAAGTTCCCGACTGCCGGATCTATCTTTGGCGAGGAGAAGGAACTGGTGGAAATGGCGGAGATGCTCAATTGCTTTGATCTTGTTGCGCTTAAAGTGAACGTCTCATGTCCGAATAGCGGCCACGCAATCGAGCAAGCAGAGATGGTGGTGAATAGTGTGAAGGCGGTCAAACGCGCTTCGCGTCATCCCATCATCGTCAAACTCTCAGCCGATCAAGACTATCTCGCCATTGCGCGCGGACTTGTTGGTATCGCTGAAGCGATTGCTCTCAACAGCGTACCGTGGAAGACAGTCTTCACTAACGGTGAGCTGACTCCTTTGGCAAAGCTCGAGAAGCAAGTCGGTGGCGGAGGCGGAGGCGTCTCCGGCAAGCCTGCACAGAAACATAACTGGGTGGCAGTTGAAGCCCTTGCAAAACAAGGATTAATCCCCGTGATTGGTCCAAGTGTCATGGAATTCGAAGACATGGAAAAACTCCGGAAACTCGGCGCGAAAGCGATTAGTTTCGGAGCAATTCATCTGCGGACTCCGTGGAAACCAACCTCGTTCGTCAACAAAGAAATGAAGGAGAAAACTCATGAAAGAAACCTCGGTAACAATCCCTCGGTGGTTTGATCGCCACATTCACATCCGCGATAACGACATGATGGAAGCCGTTCTTCCGTCTACGCTCAGGCAGCGTGCGACGGGAGCGGTCATCATGCCTAACCTAGCAGATCCGATTTCCACGATCGAGAAAGCGAAAGCCTATCGTCACCGGATTAGTGAAGTGCGTGGAAATTACTTCATGAATCGCGTTCCTTTTATCGGGAATGCAAAAGATCAATTCGAACCGTGTATGACGCTCTATCTAACGGATCACATCGATCCCGAGGAAGTTGTGCGTGGTTTCGAAGAAGGTGTCTGGCGTGCGGTAAAACTCTATATGGCCAATCAAAAAGGCCAAGGTGGAACTACCGGGTCTGCACACGGCGTGAAGAATCTTCTCGGCCGCTATAAGGTGTTCGAGGCAATGGAGAAACACAGGATTCCGCTCCTCGGGCACTTCGAAGCGGTCGAAGATGATGTTGATGAGTTTGATCGCGAAATCGTTTCTGCTGAGCGCGACCTCGAGCCCATTCTCAAGTCCTTCCCAGGACTGCCGGTGGTTTTCGAACATCTCACGGATGGACGCGCGGCTGACTTCGTAGCACAAGCAAGTCATGACATTTATGCGACGGTGACTGCTCATCATCTGATGATTAATCGCAACGATATGTTCTCGGGTGGCATGAACCCAGGCAACTATTGCAAGCCTGTGCCGAAGCGCGAAGAACATCGCGTAAGGGTCCGGCAGTATGTGACATCGGGCAATCGCCGCTTTGGTGCAGGAACCGATTCAGCTCCGCATGATGAAAGTGTGAAGTCTCGTTGCTACGGCTGCGCGGCAGGCATCTTCACCGCACCGATAGCAGTCGAGCTCTACACAGGTATCTTCGACGAAGACAACGCCCTCCAACATCTCGGTCCGTTCATGTCCGAGAACTTTCTCGCGCTGTATGGCATGAAGGTGAGTTCGGAGACAATGACCATCAAACGAATGGCACATGTCGTTCCGCAGAAGATCGGAGGCGTTCAGGTCTTCAAAGGAGGCTCCGAGATTCCGTGGAAACTCGTTGGTTGAATCAAAAGCGAGAACGTTAACCCAACCCTGACACTTAATTGTTGTCAGGGTTGTTTTTTATTAACTGCTACTTCCGAGATACATTATTCCAGAGTAGTTCAAACAGTGATTGCCTAAATTCAATAAGTACGCGTGTTTTGACAAACTGTTAAAAAGTAAGTTTATTGTGTTATTCTTGCTAATTATTATCTATTTTATAATAACTATGTATACTATTAATATAGTTTAGGTAGTAATTATATTAATTTATGAATAATTTATATAAATCAGAACTCAAGAACTTTTTAGAGTTAAGTTACGCAGAACTTGAAGCGCTCAATCTAAAAGCAAAAGAGGATGCAGAGAAGCTTTCGCCCGAGGTACTCCAAAAGCAGTACACAGAATACCTCACGAAAGAGAAGCGTATCAAGGCAGTCACTATATGTTTTAGTGACGTTGAAGGAAGACTCCATATGCTTGACTATGATAAGAACTTTCTTTTGAGTTCACTTTCAAATCTCACCTTCGATGGTTCATCAATCAGAGGATTCACACAACAACATGAATCAGACTTGCGTATTGAAGTAGATTGGGCAAGTATTAGATTTTTCCCCGCAGATGTATTCGGACCTGGAAAGGTCATTTTTTTTGCCACCGTACTCAATCGTGACCGAACTCCGTATGTAAATGATTTCAGAGGGAGACTCAAAGAGTACACAACGGAGATAAAAAAGAAGCAGGGTCTCACTGCGTATTCTGCAGGTGAGATTGAGGGATTCCTTGTCGACGGGGTGGAAGCTGAGCAACACTTTACCTCACGAGAGGGATTTAAACTGGTGAGCTCAGGTGGATATTTCCACTCGCTTCCCATGGACAAACTCCGCATCTTTATTGATCAGTGTGCTGAAGCACAACGAGCGATGGGATTCCAAAATGAGAAGGATCACCCCGAAGTAGCACCGTCGCAGTTTGAAATGAATTTCTCATATGCGGAAGTGATGCGTGCTGCTGACAATGTGCAACTCTATAAACTCATTTGCAGACAAGTTGCTCGAAACCTCGGTATGACGGCAACATTTCTGCCCAAGCCCTTTACCGGTATCAATGGCTCCGGCATGCATACGAATTTTTCACTCAAAAAAAATGGGAAGAACATTTTCCATGAAGCAAAGGGTCAAGATGGTCTTTCAAAAATTGCATGGGAGTTTATTTCACGATTGCTCAATCACGCACCGGAGATATGTCTTATCTTCAATCCATCAGTCAATAGTTATAGACGTCTTGACCCGCATTTTGAAGCGCCCAATCAAATTAAAGTGTCGGCACTCGACAGAGGTTCAATGATTCGTATTCCTGTAGGAAATGAAAAAACAGCTCGTATTGAAGTGCGCTCAGTAGCACCGGATGCAAATCCATACCTCGTTCTCTTTACGATTCTCAAAATTGGGCTTGAGGGAGAATCACTCAAGAAGGATGAAAATAAACGTGACCGACTTCGCTTCTTGCCCGACAATATCAACGATGCGATTGCTCTTTTTAAGTCGAGTAAGTTCATTGGCAAAATATTAGGTGAGGAAAGTAAAGAGCGCATCGCGTTATTCAAGCAAATTGCAGCCGATAGATCGCCGAAGGCACTCGGAAGCTACATTAAGGCATCCGAGGTGCTCTATCACCATGAGGTGACCAACCAGTTCCTTTGGACAAAATTCTAAGCGTCTCGGACTCACCCCTATGGATACATTTTGAGGTGTGCATAAAGAAATGTGATATAGGGGTGAGTCTTAGAAAGACCATTTTATTAGTCACAAAAGTAATATGAACTCATTAAAAAAATATTCACTCTGGCTACTTATTCTCGGGGGCTTTGTAAGTCTCCTTGCAATGGGGTATGCCGGAAGTTCTGCGGGCGATTTTGATCCTGCAAGTATTAATTCGGGGGATACCGCGTGGATGCTCATGGCTACTGCGCTCGTGATGCTTATGACACCTGCTGTCGGTTTCTTTTATGGTGGCATGGTATCTGCAAAGAACGTGGTGAGTGTCCTTAAACAATCGTTTATTATTCTTGCACTTGTGAGTATTCAATGGGTGATTGTAGGGTACAGTCTTGTGTTTGGTACAGATATTAAAGGAATTATTGGTGGCATGGATTACTTCGCACTTCAGGGTGTCGGGTATGCCCCGAATGCTGATTACGCAGCGACAATTCCACACCTTATGTTCATGATGTTCCAAGGAATGTTTGCCATTATTACACCTGCACTCATTATTGGTGCGTTTGTAGGGCGTATGAAGTTTAAAGCACTTGTCGCCTTTACTTTACTTTGGACCACACTCGTCTATGACCCGATTGCACACTGGGTGTGGGGGATTGGAGGATGGCTCAGAGACTCGGGAGCGCTCGACTTTGCAGGAGGTACTGTCGTACACATGAGTGCAGGTTTTTCTGCACTTGCAGCAGCACTCCTCATTGGTAAGCGTATTACCTCAGGACATCCATCCTCAAATGCAAACAACGTGCCGTTTGTTATTCTCGGTGCTGTATTGCTGTGGTTTGGGTGGTTTGGCTTTAATGCGGGTTCTGCACTTGGTGCAGGAGCACTTGCGTCGGGAGTATTTGTTGTAACGAATATTGCAGCAGCGGCGTCAGCCCTTGCGTGGGTCATTCTCTCATATGCGGAAAATGGAAAGCCTTCTGCGATGGCAGCGGCTATTGGTGCAGTCTGTGGACTCGTTTCGATTACTCCTGCATCAGGCTACGTTGGTCCTGTATCAGCAATTGCTATTGGACTCATCGGGGGAGTCGTCACCTATCTCGCGGTGTACTGGCGCATGCATAAGTCGAGTATTGATGACAGTCTCGATGTGTGGGCAGCACATGGTATGGGAGGACTCGTGGGAGCAATACTCACGGGAGTTTTTGCTGAGAAAGCCGTGAACTCATTTGGGAACGACGGATTACTCTTTGGAAATGCAGGACTCGTATGGACACAAATTGTTGCTGTACTATGTACCGCACTCTATGCGTTCGTCGCGACCTACATCATTCTCAAAGTGCTCTCGATGTTTACACCACTCCGTGTAACCTCAAAGCAAGAGGAAGAGGGACTCGACATAGCGAGCCACGGTGAAATGGGCTACCGTCTCCAATAATAAAAACAAGAAATCACCCATACACAAAATCACCCAGTAATGGGTGATTTTGAGTTATCTGCTCAAATTGGAAGTAATCCCTAGGGGAACCTTAGGGATTAGAAATTTCGGACTCGATGGCGAGGAGGCGGTTGTATTTTGCGAGGCGTTCACCGCGTGAGAGGGAGCCTGTTTTAATACACTCTGCACCGGTACCTACGGCGAGGTCGGCGATGAAGTCGTCAACGGTTTCTCCTGAACGGTGTGACACGACAACACGGATATCATGTGTCTGTGCGAGTCGAATACACTCGAGAGTCTCTGAGAGGGTGCCGATTTGATTTACCTTAATCAAAATTGCGTTGCATGACTTTCCCTCAATTGCTTGCTGTAGGCGCTTTGGATTGGTGACGAGCAAATCATCCCCAACGAGCATAAATGCTGTTTCAAGTTTTTCTGGGTGTGACGCAAATACGAAACGCTTCTTTGATTCAAGTGTTTCTTTCATCGTTGCCCATCCAGTCCAATCATCTTCTTGAAGTCCGTCCTCAATGGAAACGAGGTGATACTTTTGAATCCAACTTTCGTAGAGTGCAATCATTGCTTCGGTACTGAGGTTTTTATTTTCTGGCTTGAGGAGATACTGGTTGAGACCCGTGTCATAGAATGAAGTTGATGCGGTATCGAGTGCAATAGATACCTGTTCACCAGGGACGTACCCCGCTGTTTCAATCGCTTTAATGAGGTACTCAAATGCCTCATCATGGCTCGTGAGACGTGGTGCAAAACCTCCTTCATCTCCAACACTGGTGACAAAGCCCTTGGCTTCAAGTAATTTTTTGAGTGCGTGAAATATTTCACTTCCAGCTCGGAGTTGTTCGCTGTATGTTGCTATGCCCGTAGGGACGAGCATAAACTCTTGGAAAGAAAGTCCCGAGTCACTATGCATACCACCATTGAGGACATTAAACATAGGGACGGGAAGCGCGACTTTTTTATCAGTGTGCAACAGTGTATTGATATGCGCATAGAGGGGAATTGATTGCTCGAGTGCAGATGCACGAGCGGTTGCAAGTGAAATACCCAAGATTGCATTTGCTCCAAGGCGTCCCTTATTTTCTGTACCATCAAGTGCAATCATGGCATCATCGAGTGCCTTTTGGTCGCTTGCTTCCATACCGATAACAGCCTCTTTGAGTTCGGTGTTTACATGAGCGACCGCGTTCAAAACTCCTTTTCCGTTGTAGCGAGCCTTATCACCATCGCGGAGTTCTATTGCTTCGTGTGCACCGGTGGATGCGCCCGAGGGGACCATTGCTACTCCCTCCGTTCCACTTTCAAGAGTTACCAAAACTTCGATGGTTGGGTTGCCGCGTGAATCAAGAATTTCTCGTCCTTGTACGTTTACAATTTTAGACATGCTGATTATTTAATACGTTAATAAATATAAAGTGCAAGTGCACAGTATACAGGGAAGTTATTTTTCGTCACACCCTTGTTATGGGTGTACGAGGCATCTGCCGGTCATTACTGCCGGCTGTGGAAGATTCATTAAGTGAAGGATAGTGGGCGCCACATCAGCGAGTGTCCCGTTTTCAATTTTTTCTTCATGGGAGGTCACAATAACGGGGACGTGGTTGGTGGTGTGTGCGGTATGCATTTCACCCGTCTCATGGTTGATATTTTCTTCTGCATTGCCATGATCTGCGGTAATGAGCACAACCCCATCGTGTGAAAGTGCCGCCTCCACCACACGCTTCAATTGCGTATCCACTTCTGTAAGTGCAATGTGGAGCGCTTCTGTATTGCCGGTGTGTCCCACCATGTCGGCATTAGCGAAATTGATAAAAATGAAGTCAGTTCCTTTCTCTATGGATTCGAGCGCCTTATCAGCAATTTCTTTTGCACGCATTTTTGGCGCGAGGTCATGCGTGAGTACGTCTTTGCGACTCGGTACGAGAATGTGCTCCTCACCAGGGTAGGGAAGTTCATGGCAGCAATTGAGAAAGAATGTTGCATGCGCATACTTTTCTGTTTCGGCAATGTGTGCCTGTGAAAGTCCGGCATCAGAAACTTCTTTTGCGAGCGTTGTCGTAATTTCTATTGGAGGGAATGCAACATGCGCAGGAATTCCTTTCTCGTACTCGGTAAGTGTCACAAAACACAAATCCTTCTTCTCTGCATGCGTCACAATTTTACTCGAGAGCATGCGCGCTCGATCAGAGCGGAAATTAAAAAAAGAAAATTCCATCATGATCCATCACCGTGTACTGGTGCCCCTCTTCATCAAGGAAAACGGTGGGTTTCACATGCTCATCAAAGACACCCTCTGCATACAACTTCTCCATTATCTCAGATGGTCTGCATGTATGCTCAGTGTTATCACATCGTCCATGGAAAATTGCATCCTCAACACGCTCGAGCCTGTCCCAGTTGTTGTCTCTATCCATTGCATAGAAACGTCCGGCGGTGGTGGCAATAAATCCGATGCCTAAATCATCGATGACGTCCTCAAGTTCCTTGAGATACTGTGCTGCACTTCGTGGCCCTGTGTCGCGTCCGTCGGTAAATGCGTGAATGGCTATTTTTGTTACACCCGCCTCTTTTGCCGCCTTCATAAAAGCGTACAGATGGCTACTGTGACTATGGATTCCTCCCGGGGAGAGGAGCCCTTTGATATGCAACACCGAATCGTGCTTTTTTACATGGTCAAATAGTTTTATAAAAGCAGGATTCGTCGCAAACTCATTATTTTTTACCGCCTTTGATATGCGGAGTAAGTCGGTATCAATAATTTTACCTGCACCGATGGTCATGTGTCCCACTTCACTATTTCCCATCTGGCCAGAGGGAAGACCGACACTCTCCGAAC
Source organism: Candidatus Kaiserbacteria bacterium (assembly GCA_016699245.1). Lineage (NCBI taxonomy): Bacteria > Candidatus Kaiseribacteriota > Candidatus Kaiserbacteria bacterium. The sequence continues at coordinate 148,627 of CP064968.1, forward strand.
TTGCTTCAAGAAGCGCATGAGGATAGGTATTCCACAAGGAATCAAAAAATGGTGTCGGCGCTTCTGCTATGGCATTATCGCGCGTCTCTTCGCGATGCCCCCATCCATCGAGAACAATGAGAACCGTTGGTTTTTTATCGTGCATATCAATATTTTAAATAAGTTCCAAGTATACTACATAATTTGTGTGTATCTATAGATATGTATATGTTAAAAAAAGATAGAAAGTTGTGTCCTGTTGCTCTTGAGGTCAGACATCAAAAACCTATAGCGAGAGTCTATATTGTGTATAATTTAAGAAATCATTGATACTTACTAAATTACCTTGACAACTGGAACAAGAGTAAATATGAATATCTTTTGGGATAGTTCCACCATGTATGTCGAATAGTGGTACCAGGCAGTGAGGACACATATAAGGTTGCTGCGTATTGCTCCGTTGTGTACCAGAGTCTAGATATTTTACAAAATAATCCTTGGTGTCAATACTCGATAGTGAATAGAATGAACCTTTATCAAACCAGATGTTAATACATACACCACATACCCAGGCCTTTCTCTGTATGTCGTGTGGCCCTAATGCATCAATCTGTGTAAGTGTATGGCCGCACACGCTGCAGGCTAATAATTTTATTGGGCTATACGACTCGGTAACTGTAGGGTCAAAACTTTTTATTAGTCGTAACCTTTCTTCAATGAGTTGTTCTTCGAAAGATTGATCTTTTTCTGACGTACTTGCTAAAAAGAAAGGTGAGTAGTAGGCAAATTCCTGATATGTCTCATCTTGTACAATCATTAATACTTTGTTCAATGCAGAATAGAGTGCTTGTGGATGACGAGTAAGTTCAAGTGCTTTAAGGTCTGCATAAATTGCCTCACCATAATTCATGGTGTAGTAAATGAATCCCGTGATCAGTACGATAATCAAATGAATCGGGTTCATCACTAAAAAGACTAAACCAGCCCCAATAGTGTTGTTTAATGATTTATGCTCATCTAAAAATATCCCGACGACAATTGCGACATACATTCCAAGCCATATGAGTGGTAAAAACGGGTGTATGGTTCCAAGGAGAAGTAAGAATGAGAGTAGCCCAACAACTTTAGTTATAGTAATTAACCATTCAACAGTCCTTCTCGTTGATATCTCATCGGAAAGATAGTGGCCAATTTCATGTGCAATGTATGCTTCTGCTTCACTCACACTAAAATATTGAAGTAAACTCGTACTGACATGTAGTTGTGGGGCACCAATAGTCCTTAGGTGTAAGAAGAGTTTTGGCATATTTCCTGCATACATAATCAGTTGTGGCGTTTCGATGCCTGCCGTTTTTGATAAGTTTTCTAGAATTTTTTGTATCGTAACTCTGTCGACGTGTTTTGTGTGATCAGTATGTGTTCCGTTTTGGACAATGAATTCTTGAGCAAAATATGCAACAACAAGAAGTATTATGCTAAACCACACGTCATTATAAATATACGTGTCGTGCAGGTACGTCGTATGTACAAAGAGTTGATATGCCAGATACGATATGCCAAGTATCAGGAATATAAGTGCCAGAATAATATATGCGCGTTTTCTTTTTACACGATCAACAACCGTCCAATAGGTCTCATTCTTTTTATTAGAAAAAATTGTCTGACTGAATAGTTTTCCCAAATACCTCGCAATTACATCATTTTTGAATGCTAGGGGAAAGACAATTATGATATATATAAAAACAGATGACATACACTTTATTATACTTCACTGTATATGTTAGAAGTGTATATTATCCTTGTTCTCAAGGTCCGACTCCGGGAATCGTATCAAAAAAGTGCAAGAGTTTCCGCAATGGCACTATCGAGAGTTTCCTCGCGATGCTCCCACTCGTCGAGAACAATAAAAATCGTTGGTTTTTTATCGTGCATATCAATGTGTTACATAAGTCCCAAGTATACTACATAATCAACATGCATATAAAAATGTATGTATGCAAAGAAAGAGTAAGGGACTGTAATTTGCTCACCGTATGAGGTGTGATTTTTATTTATTTCCTGAACGCGGACTGGTGTATAATGAAAAACCGTTCGCAATTATCTAACCATAATTGTATTTTCATCTGATGGGGCATTTGAATTAAGGGTTCCTTTGAAGACCTCAATACTACTCACAGACAAAGAACCTTCCCCTTGGTGTTCCCAGAAAACAATACTTTCATCTGCATTAGCATACCGAGCACCACTAGCAGAGATGGCTTGAGGCAAAGTTATTGTTCCGGTTTTTGGGTGTGTAAAAGTAACTGTATTATGTGAATTGTTAAAATTGACAGCGAGAGACTCTTGTCCAGAATGATATATGACAGAAACAATAGACGACTCATCCTGTTCTTGTGTGTTTATTTCACGTTCATATTTATTCCAGCCATCAGTCGTCATAAAGAAAGGAAGGTAATTATTGAGTGAACCGTTTTTCCATACGACAGCAAAAAATACAAATAGGATAATAGCAATAATAATATAAATATTTTTTTGAGTTGTTTGCATATCTCATACGATACCACAAGTTCGAACTTACTACATGAAAAGTGAAAAGGAGAGTGAAAAGAAAAGTAAAAAAGTATCAAGGTTTTGAAAATCTCTGGCAGGGAAGGATTGATAAAAGTTACCGTTTCTACTTTCACGTAGTTGAACCTTATTACATTATTGTTTCAGCCATTATTCATTCCAAGTGATGTACTCTTATTGGTGTCTATTAAGTGAGACACGGATTAGGAGGGGTTTTTTCAAGGTTCCCGAGGACCGACCTCGGGAAACTTTTAATAAGCTCCGTCGACAGGAGGATTCTTCCATTACATGGACTGTTTAGGTCGTATGACAATTTAAGTTCCCTAGGGCTCCCCTGGGAACAAAGAAAATCGCCTGACCAAGGTCAGGCGATTTTGGTGGATTGTGGGTAGGGAAAATCAACTGAGAAGTGTACCAACGGCGACAAGGAAGTTGCCCACTGTGCCGGTCCCAAAAAGGAAGCCGAGTAGAGTGCAAACAGCAACCGCAGGCCATAAGATATAAAAACCCAAACGGTGATCATGCCAGCGATGGCCAAACCCCCAATGTCCCACAGCCTCGGAAACGATAACAATCCCAAGTGCTCCAAAAAGAACAATCATCCATGCGGTTACGAGTATGGGAGAAAATATACCCAACCCAAGACCGACGATAAAACCAACAAAATACAGAAACAGTAACTCTAACATCAGGATTCTCCTTTAAATAACACGAAAGCAAAGCAGATTCTATCACTCGTATTGACTACTGTATAGAGACACTCTTTCCTTTGCATACTGTTTCTAAAATATTATCATTTAGAAACTGCCTATGGATTTTCTGATGTATGTATATCACTATGCTACTCGTCTCTCATAGTAAATATTAGTGAATAAGTGTCTATTTTAACTACCTATTCACTAAACTTTGACAATAAGGTGTGAAAACACTATAATATTAAAGGTTAATTAACTAAACATTATGGCTATCACCAAACCAATCATAACGAGACTCCAAAATCTCAAGATTGCCTTTGAGACTCTCAAAAAAGGCAAAGAATCACTCTTGGTACTAGTAGATGAGGCTGAAGTGGCTGAGGCAGTCTACAACTCTAATGCTATCGAAAACTCGACACTCACACTCAAAGAGACAGAGAAGATTCTTTTGGAAATGGCTGTGGCTCGAGAGGTATCTGTTCGAGAAGTTTTTGAAGCAAAGAATCTCGCTCGAGTAGTTGCGTACATTAGGAACAAATCGCAAGAGCTCGAAATAAATAAAGAAGTAATTCTTTTTCTCCATCAGATGCTTATTAGTGGTATCAACGATGAGATTGCAGGCCGTTTTCGAAAGACAGGTGAATACGTTCGGGTTGGTACACATGTCGCTCCCGCACCAGAACATGTTGAAAGAATGATTGACTCATTACTTTCCGAATATACAGGTAATCTCTCAAACTTTTTTTTGGATAAAATTGCAAAATTTCACCTCGAGTTTGAGACGATTCATCCGTTCTGTGATGGTAATGGTCGTATTGGTCGTGTCCTTATAAACTATCAATTACAAAGACTTGGGTTTCCAGGTATTATTATTCGTGATAAAGAAAAGAAAGAGTATTACAGCACCTTTACTGAATATCGAGACAAAAAGACAGCGAAGAAAATGGAAAAGATACTCGCTCTTGCTCTCACGGAATCACTCCATAAAAGAATCACGTATCTTAAGGGTGATAAAATTGTGACTCTTTCTGATTATGCAAAAACTAGTCATGCATCAGCATCTGCAATCTCTAATGCTGCGCGCCGACAAAACATTCCTGCCTTCAGAGAGAAAGGTGTTTGGAAAATTGCGGAAGGATTTGTTTATAATCCAAGTTAGAAAATTCAATATACTCTCATTCGTCTATGAGTACTCAGCGGTACACACCAACATTCGTGAATAGAGATACTTCAATCGAACCCAATGTCCCACAGCCTCGGAAACGATAGCAATCCCAAGTCCCCCAAAAAGAACAATCATCCATGCAGGTACGAGTATGGGAGAAAATATACCCAACACAAGACCAACGATAAAACCAACAAGATACAGAAACAGTAATTCTAACATCAGGATTCTCCTTTAAATAACAAGAAATCAAAGCAGATTCTATCACTCGTATTGACTACTGTATAGAGAACTCACGGAAAAATTTTTCTCACTCAACAATCCCGAGGAAAGACTGTACATTTTTGGATGTAAGTACCTATTGAGTATAAAAAGAAACCGCCCAACTAAAGCCAGACGGCTTCGGTAGGGTGGTTGGTTAGTCAGTACTGATGAGATTTTGCAGCTTTATGCTCGTCAATTACCAAACGTCTAGATGCTAGTTTCTTCACACCAAGTTTACTCAGGAGTTCGAGACTTTCGATCCGGATGTCTTGCAGGCGGATGGGAAAGCATTCGGTTGGCGTCTTGTCGACTATCTCGAGAAAGAGTCGTTTTGCTAACCGCTTCTTTCTCATCTTAAGCGCTAATAAGCCAAATCGATACAAACCTTCATAGCCCAACTTTCCAGGCTTGTCTGCCACTGCTTCCGAACATTGGCGGGTGGGTTTTTTATTGAGGAAGAGGATTTGAGAATTGTCCAGAACAATCGCTTGAAAGAGGTGGAACGCGTCACTTAGCCTGCCATTGTGTGCAAGGCAGATAGCGAACCTTTCTGCATGAGGGTTTCTGCCACTTAAACTGCCATCAGCTTCGATGATTGTTGCTAAACGCGATAGGTAGTGGATAAGGTCTGTGGGTGGAAAGAAGCTCGGAGCACCACCTGCAGACGGTCTGTATTCCTGACCTTTGATTCTCCGAATCCACTGTATAGTGGTGACGAGACTACTTGAATGAGCGGGAGAAACGGTTGCCATTTTGCATTTCCTCTCAAATGGTTATGGTACCTAAAATAGTTTGTAGCGCAAATATACGAGATAAGAACGCCTTGTTTCGGCAAGGTGTAAAAACACTATAATGGAATTTTAATAAAGTCAATTTTTTACACAACGGCACCACCTATGAAACACCGTGAATTTCTATTACTTTTTAGCATATATTCACGCCATATTTCATATTTTTGATGTGAAATTGCGATCCAACAGCGTTTATTTCATTGAATGTATACCAAAGATATTTCCTTCTGTATCAAAGCAAAGAGAAATAAAACCATACTCCCCAATACTCATCTTAGGCCTCATGATACGTCCTCCCGCTCTAACTACTCTTGATTCTTCTATTGCAGAGTCTTCAGAACCAAAATATACAATGGTACTGTTGCCACCCGCTTGCACACCCTCCATTTGCACTAAGGCGCCACCCGCACCATATGACTCCATATCACCAGGAAAACTCATCATTTTTAAACCTTGATGACTTGGATCACCTAATAATTCTAATTTTGTATCAAGTACATTTTCATAGAATTTTGTTGCTCTTTCTATATCATCAACATAAATCTCAAACCAAACAGATGCTTTTTTCATAGATATTAAGTGTTATTGTTAGAAATTAATTATATCAAAGTTCAATAAAAGTTCATCCTAAAATTCTAGCGAAATTCATTTGTATCCTTAATTAGGAAGGGTAGTGTTGTGTCTGGGTTAGCAGTCAGTGATGAAAAAGCCTGATTGTACAAAAGCTGAAATTCATATATACTGAATTTATGAATACAATCAAACTCCAACAGCGTGGACTACTCACGCTTCCCTAAAAAACTCCGTGATGCCCTTTCGCTCAAAGAGGGACAGATACTCACTGTGGAGCACACAAACGGAAAAATAATCCTTGAACCGCAGACATCAACGATTGATAGTGAACTCGCACACGCTATTACGCAGGGTCTTGAAGATATCAAGCGGGGAAAGTTTATTGAGTTCGGTAGCACGGCTGAGTTTCATAAGAAGCTTAAAAACTATGTTGATTAGGCTTACCGATGGAGCAATAAAGCAGTATACGTCACTGCCAAAACAACTTCAGAAGAAGACCGATAAGCAGTTTTCATATCTCATTGAGGATTTCAGACACCACTCGCTTAAGGTAAAAAAGTATCAAGGTTTTGAAAATCTTTGGCAGGGAAGGATTGATAAAAATTACCGTTTCTACTTTCACATAGTCGAACCCCACTACATAATTGTCTCAATAATTAATCATCCTAAGTAGCCTAAAAAAGACAGATTAGTTACAAAATACTAGTCTACCCTTTTGGCTATAGAACCCCGTGGACTACTACAGCCCCGCGCAATCATAGAGACACTCAATCTCCGCATCCCACAATTCAGAGAAACAGCAAAGCACGGCAACTTCGGCAATGGGTTAACCAGGGATGTATAGGGATTAGCGACAAATATTTGTATAAGTACAAAACCCGCCCGCGCTGCGCGCAGGCCGTGTCTCTGTACACATATAGACAAGGGAAGCCCGTTCGCGTTAGCAACAGGTGTATACTTATGGTATGAAAAATATGATACACACCTGTGAGAGCAGGGAAGTGCTGAAGAAACTATCACAAACTATTAGCGATACTTTTTTATCATTTGAGGTACCTATAGAGATTATAGATGTTACCGAAGGACTTCGCTTCTATCACTTTAAAATTAAAACACGTGAGCCTGTGCGCATGCGCGCAATAAAGGCATTTGAAGATGATTTACGCTATGCGCTTGGTATCAGCACACTCGAAATAGAAGCTCCTCTAAAGGATGAACCGTTTGTAGGTATCACCATTGTAAAAAAACAAGAACCGCTATCATTGGACTGGAACGCTGTAGTACAGGAACCAGAGTTTACAGAAAATGACGACCTTGTGATACCACTCGGCAAAACAGAATTTAATGAGAGTATGTACATCGACGTGCGGAGAATGCCACACCTTCTCATCGGAGGAGCAACAGGCTCAGGGAAGAGCACGTTATTGCATTCCATTATTAACTCACTCATCACAAAACATACTCCTGACAGACTGCGACTGATACTGGTCGATATAAAACGTGTTGAGTTACCTCTGTATATCGGTCTACCGCACCTACTCACACCAACTATAACCGATGTAAAAAAGGTAATGATTGCTTTGAAGTGGTGTGTTAAGGAAATGGAACGACGTATAGATATTTTGATGGAGTTCAAAGTACAAAATATTTCGTATTACCACGAAAAAGTAGTAGGAAACAAAAAGTACGCAAAGCAAGATATTGAAACAATGCCATACATTGTCGTCGTGATTGATGAACTTGCCGATTTAATGGCTGCATACCCAAAGGAATTTGAAGCATGTATTTTGCGTTTGCTCCAAAAGTGCAGGATAGTAGGCATTCACCTCATTATTTCAACACAACGCCCTTCGGTGAAGGTGATTACTGGTCTTATGAAGGTAAATATATCGAGCAGAATTGCTTTGCAGGTCACCTCATATACAGATTCTCGCACCATACTCGATCAAAGTGGTGCAGAAACATTGCTTGGCAGTGGTGATATGCTCATGCTCAGCGATGGCTCCCCATGGCCCACACGACTGCAAGGATACTTCATAAGTGATGAGCAGATAACCAAGAATGTACAAAAAATTTGCAAACTGGATGCAACTGATGCAGTCTCTGAAGAGAGTGAGTCTATTCAGACTCCAGCAATTAATGTATTTAAAGAAGATGACGAAGATGAAGACGACCTCTACGAAGAGGCAAAAGCATGCGCGATTGAGGAAGGGAAAATCTCAACTTCATTCTTGCAACGAAAATTACGAATCGGATACGGTCGCTCAGCACACCTCATAGACATGCTCGAAAAGCGGGGTATCATCGGTCCTGCTGATGGGAGCAAACCCCGTGAAGTAATTCTTCCAGAATAAAATATTTTAACTCCTCGCATCACATTTCTTGAAGGAAAAGGTTCTGATGTCGACAGCAGAACACTCAGTGATATTCTGAAAAAATGAACATGGTATGTGATAAAATATTTGAGTATGGAAATTCCCCAAAATATTCTCAATAAATTTTTGGTTAGACCAGACTATTTGGAGTGGATTGAAGCCCAGCAGTCAATTTATGTATATTTTGACTTTACTAATATGCTCCATTGGCAGGATAGACTAGGTTGGAAATTTCGTTTTGAGGACTTAATGACACAACTTCTTTCATACCCAAATATAAAAGAAGTAAAACTATACTATGGCGAGAATCCACGCGATGAACTTAATTCTAAAGCTTTTCATTCTCGGTTGCGCAAAACAGGCGCTATTGTTCGCAGTAAACCAATGAAGTTTATACAGAGACACATACATGAAGGGCTATTCTTTCAACGCAATACATTAGCAACCTTTGATGAAACCATTTCAGCGAGTATTGTCACAGTTGTAGAGCAATTAAAGGAATCAGGATTGGTTATTGAAGAACCAAAATGTAATTTCGATGTTGAAATGACGATGGATTTACTTGATGATACCGAAAAATTTACAACAGTTCTCCTTTTTTCTGGTGACTCTGATATGTATGCCCCATTAGAGCGTCTAAAAATTAAGGGTAAGGCGATTGGTGTTGTTGGTGTTCGTGGTCATGTTTCGACCGAATTACACGAAGTTAAAGATAAATATATTGACTTCGGAAAGTTTTATACAGGCAAGCGCAACTATAAAAGCGAAAATCCCGCCAATTAAAGCGGGACCGCAAAATTAGTAGAATTGCTTCTACGTTTTAGATTATACAGTATTTATAGCAAATAACAATAGTTATCAACACTTATGAAAAGTACTCTCGTATAACAAAAAATCCCTCATTGAGAGGGGTTCTTTGGTATGCCTGGCTTCAGCTTACAGAATCTGATGGCTGAACGGGGCTTTCGCCCACAGGCACTATCTAAATATACACCGAATTTCACTGATTGTCGCATAATTATAATGAATTACGAAATCCCTTCTCAAAATTTGTAACTATCTCATATGGGGACTGTGGCGAATTGTGCTCGTCACCATTGGTGCAATTTTCTTTTTTGAGCATGGTTTTGGCCAGAGCTATATTTTGAATCAGAAAATCTTTTCACAGATATATGGATTTCCACATATGCATTCGTCGTGTTTTACGGCCTTGCGCTATGGCACGTCGTCTCCGAAGGTGAACGTGACGTGTCTCTTTGGGTAAAGATAAAACAAGGGATTGTAATTTCATTCAACAAAATGCTCTTTGCATTTCTCGTATTCACCATATACATCATGGTAATGGCCGCTGCGAGTGAAGGGGTGTAGCAGTATGAGATAATAGTTACACAAGCGACATACGTTCAAAAGAGTTTTAAATATTTATGTATTTATGAAAAAAGAATCAAAAAATAAAGCAATTGCAATTTTTGAAGGCAGTCACATTCGACGTCATTGGGACGACGAAAAAGAACTTTGGTATTTTGCTATTATGGATATTATCCAAGTATTAGCACAAACTGACAGACCACGAAAATACTGGAATGATTTGAAAACTAAACTTAAGAAAGAGGGAAGTGAGGTGTCCGAAAAAATCGGACAACTGAAAATGCAGGCTAGTGACGGCAAGTTTTATCTTACTGATGTCGCTGATACAGAGGTGTTACTCCGCCTCATCCAATCCATTCCATCCCCAAACGCTGAGCCATTCAAGCTTTGGCTTGCGCGTGTGGGCTACGAGCGCCTCGAAGAGACTGCCGACCCAGAATTGGCCATTCAACGCTCTCTTAAGACATATTTGCAAAAGGGATACAGCAAAGACTGGATTAACCAACGACTGAAGAGTATCGAAATCCGAAAGACGCTCACTGATGAATGGGAAAAGCGAGGTGCAAAAGAAGGTCTAGAGTTTGCCATCCTCACAAACGAAATTACCAAGGCATGGACTGGCATGACGACCAAAGAATACAAAAATTTAAAAGGACTAAAAAAAGAAAATCTGCGTGACAACATGACCAACCTTGAATTGGTGCTCAACATGCTCGCAGAGACGGCAACAACAGAAATCTCAGAAAAACGTGAGCCAAAAACGCTGGACGAAAATAAGATTGTTGCTCGTGAAGGCGGAAGTATTGCAGGTAATGCGCGCAAAGACATTGAGGCAAAAACAGGAAAGAAAGTAATCACAAAGAAAAACGCAAAAGTGCTCCTTGCAAAAAATATTAAGAAAATTAAATAGCAGTTACAAAGGTCAGACCTCGCCGGCATCTTCTACGGCATCGACTCTGTACCAAAAGGCTGGTATGAAGCTGTAGTGAGAATAGGGGAGATAGAGGAATTGTGTGTTTAGTTGAATAGATGCTACGCTACTACTATATGAAAACTCAAATCATACAGGTCGTTAAATTTGTTGGAGCAGTAGTCCTGGTAGCAATTTTGATTCCTACTATTTTTTATGTTTCTCTTCTATTGTGGGGAGATTGGCATGATGAATGGAGCGGATACAACGCAGGATGGTATATAAGTGATGGTCAATGCAATATTGCGGTGATTCCGATTGATGGAGAAATCACTACGTTTCCATATGAACTTGGAGGCGAGGAAGAGGGTGACCCTCCATCACTCTCTACAAGTATGACCGACACACTTTCGCTCCTCAATACTGCCGAAAATTATGACCCCAACATTCAGGGAATCCTCATGCTCATCGACTCAGGAGGAGGCTCACCATCAGCATCGAAGATGATTGCTGATGAGTTGAAGGGAAGTACACTTCCTGTCGCGGCCTTTATTCTCGACTATGCAGCTTCCGGTGGCTACTACGTAGCCACCGGCGCCGACACCATCATCGCCAATCCATTTTCCGACGTGGGCTCCATTGGCATCACCATGTCATATCTCGACTACTCAAAGCAAAATGCTGAGCAGGGGCTCGAGTACGTTTCACTCTCCTCTGGCAAATTCAAGGATTCAGGCACGCCAGACAGGGCGCTCACCGCAGAAGAGCGCGCACTCTTTGAGCGCGACTTAAAGATTTACCACGACACCTTTGTAAAAGAAGTGGCACAGAATCGTAATCTCCCTGTAGAAGACGTAGCAAAACTAGCCGACGGCTCCACCCTCCCCGCACCACTAGCATTAGAAGCCAAACTCATCGATCAAATAGGAGGGAAGGAAGATGCTCGCGCGTGGTTTGCAGAGCAATTGGGGATGAATGTGGAGGATGTGGTGTTATGTCAGTAAGACTTTCTTTTAAAAATGACATATTTTCAAGAATAATTGAGTAAAGTGAGTTGAGATGATAGTGTTATATTATGACTAATTCAGACAGACTTGAGAATTTAACAGAAAGAATAATTCAATTTCGTGACGACCGAGATTGGAAGCAATTTCACGACCCAAAGAATCTTGCCATTTCTCTACAGTTAGAGGCCTCAGAGGTTTTAGAGCTTTTTCAGTGGACGAAAGATAATGAGATAAAGAACGGAAAAGAAGAAGAAATTGCAGACGAACTCAGTGATGTCTTTTACTGGGTCATTATGCTTGCACATTACTACAAAATTGACCTCATTGGTGCTTTGGAAAAGAAAATGTATAAAAATGAAGTAAAGTATCCAGTAGAAAAAGCTAAAGGAAAGGCCGACAAGTATACCGAACTCTAATATGATTGTTTATCAATCAACGAAACTGGGGTTTTTAAAAGATGCTTCAAATGGAATTGAAGATATTGTTAGGTCTCGAGTAAAGGAAAAACTTAATATTGATATTCAAGTTGGAAGTAGCGAGTACAACTCATGGAAAAATTCCCTTGGCGATGCAATGTATAAAGTAATGCAGACAGATAAGATCCCAGATGATTCCGGCATAGCTATCGAATATTCAATACCTCGAGCAAAAAATCGCATCGATTTTATTATTACAGGTGAAGATGATGAAGGAAAAGAAAAAATAATTATCATAGAACTTAAACAGTGGACTGATATAGAAAAGACAGACAAAGATGGTGTCGTCTTGACTCGTTTCAAAAGTGGTCCGAGCGAAGAACCGCATCCTTCATATCAAGCCTGGTCATACTCAGCTCTTCTTTATGGATTCAATGCAACAGTATACGAAGAAAAAATTAGCCTAGAGCCTTGCGCATACCTACATAATCATATTGATAGTGATGTTATTTTAAGCCCATTTTATCAAGAGTATTTGGATAAAGCCCCAGCATTTTGTAAAGGTGACAAAGAAAAACTTCAAGATTTTATCGCTAAATTTGTAAAGCATGGTGAAAAGAAAAATACACTTTATAGAATAGATAATGGAGAAATTCGCCCATCAAAAAATCTTGCTGACAGTCTTACCTCAATGCTAAAAGGTAATCAAGAATTTGTTTTGATAGATGAACAAAAAGTTGTATACGAAACTGCTCTATCTCTTACGAAAAAATCATCAAAACAAAATAAAAATGTATTAATTATCGAAGGTGGCCCAGGTACAGGTAAATCAGTTGTAGCCATAAATCTTTTAGTTGCAATTACTAAACTTGGACTGAATACACAGTATGTAACAAAGAATGCTGCGCCACGGGGAGTGTTTGAAGCAAAACTTACGGGCACATTTAAGAAATCAGAAATATCAAATTTTTTTACAGGATCCGGTTCCTTTGTTGGAGAAAAGGAAAATATTTTTGATGCTCTAATTGTAGACGAAGCTCATAGACTTAATAAAAAGTCTGGGATGTTTAAGAATTTAGGCGAAAACCAAATAAAAGAAATTATTGATTCTGCAAAATGCTCAATATTTTTTATTGATGAGGATCAAAAAGTGACGTGGCATGATATAGGTAAAAAAGAAGAAATTGAAAAATGGGCTGATAAAATCCATGCTAAAGTTTGTAACCTTAAGCTCGAATCGCAATTTCGGTGCAATGGTTCCGATGGCTACTTATCGTGGCTCGATAATATTCTCGGTATTAAAGATACTGCCAATACCACACTGGATGGTATAGAGTACGATTTTAGGGTTATAGACTCGCCTAACGAGCTGAGAGATTTAATTTTTGAAAAAAATAAGATAAATAATAAGGCTCGACTCGTAGCAGGATATTGTTGGGATTGGGTCAGTAAAAAAGACAAGCGTTTAAATGACATTCTTATTCCAGAGCATGATTTTGGTATGCAGTGGAACCTTGCGAGTGATGGAAACGTATGGATTATATCGCCAAAGTCTGTAAATGAAATTGGTTGTATCCACACATGCCAAGGCCTAGAAGTTGATTATGTTGGAGTTATTGTGGGTAGAGATTTTGTTATAAGAAACGGTAAAGTAATCACTAATCCTCATGAACGTGCAAAAACTGACGCCTCATTGAAGGGATATAAAAAAGAATTAAAAGAAAGACCAGAAGTTACAGCCGAAAAGGCTATGTCGATAATTAAAAATACTTATCGAACCCTTATGACACGCGGAATGAAAGGGTGCTATGTATATTTTGTAGACAAAGAAACTGAAAAATACTTTAAAGACAGAATGAACCTTTCAACACTTACTAAAAAGCCAGTATCAGAAAGTATTATTTCTCCATATGTAGAGGAAATGGTTCTAGTTCCACTCGTTGGATCTGCGCCTTGTGGTGAGCCACTTTTCGGTGAATCAAATATTGAAGACGTGATACAGGTTGAAAAAAGAAAAATCAGACCCGGCTCAAAATATTTCATTGTCCGTGCCTCTGGTGATTCAATGAATAAGGCTGGTATAAATGACAACGACCTCGTATTGTGTCGTTTTGCAGAGAAGGCAGAAACTGGTGACAGAGTAGTCGCGCTACTTGGTGGTGAATATGTGACTATAAAATACTATGATAAAAAAGATGGTCGTCGAATTCTGCTTCCAAAAAGTACAAACAGCACTCACCAACCAATAACTCCTGAGGAAGGAGACGTGGTGCAGGGTATTGTTCAAGAAATTTTGCCTAATCCTGAGTAAAAAATGGAAGAGAAGCGGTGGTGTAGTGAAATGGGGATAAGTACGTTTTAATTTCAGAAAAATAAGGTCAGCCACAATTTTTTATTGGTAATAACTTATGATTCTGATTTTAATGGTGGTCCGGTGGCAGGAGGATTCTTCCATTACATGGACCGTTTAGGTCGTATGACAATTTCTTCCTCTGGTCGAAATTGTCGACGACCTTTTCGAATCCTGACGAAAGCAATTTTGTATTGCTTTCTCCACTGGAGCTTGTTAGCAAAAATCCCCAAAGAGGGGATTTTTGCTAACAAGCTCCAGTGGCAGGAATTTCTCCATCGACTAATTTTCTAACGAAAATTGTCTGGGCACCGACTCACTGTTGCAAAGCAACATGCTCCGTCGTTCGAATCCTGACGAAATGTGCGCAGGCACATTTCTCCACCTCCGCAAATTAAAATAACCCCATGAGGGGTTATTTTAATTTGCTCCGGTGGCAGGATTCGAACCTGCGGCCAATTGATTACACGTGTCCTACTATTTCTAGTGGGGGTGGACTATATCATCATCCTTTCAAAACTGAATAGGATGCAAGGCGCTTCGACCCATTTCTGGGGCTACTCCCGTTAGGGATAGTCTCTGAACCTTCAATGATGTTTTCACATCAAAGCTTGGCTGCTGATTGCCCACAACATTACTTGCTAGGGTTTCCAGACAATTCACCTTGTTTTCGACCTACTTCTCAGTAGGAAGCTGCATTTTGAAACTCGATTGAGTTCGTGTTTACAGTCAACTGCTCTACCGCTGAGCTACACCGGAATGTGTATTTTTTCTGTGTACTTCATTGATAGTGTGGAAGCAATCTCTTGGGGAGCAGTTGACTGACAGTCAACTTTCTTACAGAAACTGTTCAGGTTGTATGATAATTTTCGTAAACTCAAATTATCGACAACCTCTTGCGAAGTGACTTTGTGTCACTTCTCACTCTACCGCTGAGCTACACCGGAATGTGTAGTCTATTCCATTATAGCCATTGTTAGCGTGAAACTTCTGTATTGGGAGCAGTTGACTGACAGTCAACCTCCTTAACAGGAGCTGTTTAGGTTGTATGATATTTTCTTTCGAAAATCTCGACAACCTCTTGCGAAGTGACTTTGTGTCACTTCTCACTCCACCGCTGAACTATACTGGAATGTGTACTTTGTCTCTCTATTAGGGACAGACAGCATTGTACAGAAAAATGGCGAGTCTGCAAATGGATAGCGAGGAATATGGGGTGGGAGGGGGGTAGGGCGGTATTGGTGATATACTCAGGTATTATGCGCTATGCATTTAGTCACTAGTATATGTACATACGTGTTCATGCGATTCCTAACGCAAAGAAAGAGAAGGTGATACGTGAAGACGAGACCACTTTTACTATTTCCGTAAAGGAGCCCGCAACACAAAATCTCGCCAACAAGCGGATTCGGGAAGTTTTGGCTCAGGAATTAGGTGTTTCTCCTACGCACGTGCGCCTACTGACGGGACACCAAAATAGGAGTAAAATGTATAGTGTAGAGATGTAGGTATCAGTTTAATCAAACAAACATATGACGTTTCCTCACATCAATGTAAAAGCAACTAACTACACTGTCACGCCCAAGTTAGAAACATTGCTTGATCAGAAGTTTATGCCACTCGGCAAATTACTCGATGATAGAAATGAAGTACTCTGTGAAGTTGAACTCGAGAAAGTCGCCGAACATCAATCAGGGAAAATTTATCGTGCAGAAGTCAATCTTACGGTAAATGGAAAGTTGTTTCGAACCGAAGCAACTGAAGAAGAAATGGAACAAGCTATCGACAGCGCACGGAACGATTTGAAAGCTGAGTTGCAGCGTGCGAACGGTCGTCGCCACAGTCTCGTGCGCAAAGGAGGGCAGATGCTTAAGGATATGATTCGTTCCGGAAAATAGGGAATAGTGATGTAACTAAAAACAGTAGGTCAGAAAGACCTACTGTTTTTAGTTATTGTATGAAAGTCTCGTACGACATTTCTTTTTTTCCTTCGGGGATGACGCGGAGAATTTTGAGGGAGCCGTCTTCGGCAAGTTTTGCATCTACTATTTTTATACGCATGCGCACGCCATTTTTCTCAGTGAAAAAGAATGTGCCAGGCCAGCCATCGAATGCACAGATTTTAAGGAAGTTTTGATAGTGGTCACCCTTGAGTGAAATCTCGCCCATCTCTTTTGTAATCTTTGTACAAAATGTTGCTTTGGTGTGGTCTTGCTCTGTGGGTGTTATCTCACCTCGTAGCCACTTCGGAATTACTTCTGCTAAAAGTGTGCCACCTTGATGTGCCATAATTTCATCGAGTTCGAGACCAGGGATAGGCCATGCTGGAGTAGGTGTTTTGATTTGCGCCACAATAGGTCCATGATCCATTTCTGCATCCATGTGCATAATGGTGACACCAGTTTCGCGTATGTCTCCGAGAATCGCACTTCTGATAGGGCTTGCACCGCGAAGTAGGGGAAGGAGTGAGGGATGCACATTGAGTGTCTTGTGTGTGGGGAGATTGATGAGCCACTCGGGGAGAATCTTGCCGTAGGCCACCACCACAAATAAATCCCATGATGCTTCGGTGAGTGTGTGGAGATCGTCAGGATTCTTGAGTGATGTGGGTTGGAATACGGGAATGCCATGTGCCTTGCCCCAGGTAGCCACGGGTGGTTGGGTCATGATTTGTTTTCGCCCAACGGGTGCATCGGGGTTCGTGACGATGAGACTTGGTACAATTCCTGCCTTCTCAAGTTCTTCAAGTACCCACACCGCAATCTGTGGTGTGCCGAAGAACGCAATGCGTGGGGGAGTGCTCATATTATTTTGCTTCGTGGAGTTGCTTGGCTTCTTCATCATCTTTGTGCCAGACACGCTCTGCTTTGTCGATGAAGAGAATGCCGTCGAGGTGGTCGACTTCATGTTGAAAAATTTGTGCAAGAAGTCCGCTCGCACCTCGCTCGAATTCCTTACCTTTTTCATCATAGGCGCGAATGGTGGCGTGGGTAGAGCGTCGCACCGCACCGTAGTTTTCACCCACTGAGAGACATCCCTCGCCCACAAGTTTTGAACGCTTTGATATTTTCACTATACGCGGATTAATAGCAATGATTTCAGGGAGAAGGCCCTTTTCTTCCTTTAGGGTGCTTGTGTTGTGCACAATAAAGATGCGAAGTGGTACGCCAACTTGTGGTGCCGCAATAGCGACACCATTAAAACCATTGATGTTGTATGCATCAAGCGCGGTGCGCATATCCTTCAAAATCTTCTGAATCTTTGGCGAGGTGATTTCCTCTACGGGAACCTCATCAGCAATATCATGAAGTGCGGGATGGTTTTGTGCGACTAATTTAGACATACGTTTTGCTACTATAGCGCAGAATTGATAGAAAATAAATATTACCGCAATGCAAGCCCATACAACACGCTTACCGTATACGTAACAGGTGTTACGTATACGGTAAGCGTGAGTGACTTACGATGTCCGACCATATTATAAAAAAAGATGCCCAGCGTATAATTGCTGGGCATGTGTGCGTTGCGTAGCGGGTCACCTTGGATACCGTTTAAACATCTCTTCGGCTTCTTCTCGTGAGGAGAAGTATCCAGTAAATTTCCCATCGTGATCAGTACCTGTGCGCCATTTTCCGTTCTTGTGAAGATACAGGTAGGACTTATTTTTGTCTCCTGCACTGCGGGAGACGTACCAACCGTATTTGTTTTCGCAGATCTCAATTTTTTCCACTTTCTGTTTCCTTTCTATGGACTGTTGGCAATTAACGACAAAAAAGATTATACCACATAGATAAATATAGTCAATCTTACACAATCCGGTCGGGGTTGATGACGATACGGACGGAGGGGGGGAGGGAGCGAAGTAATGCGCTTAATTTTTGGTTGGGCCATTCGTTACTCGGGATGCGCATGAGCCCGTACATTATAGGTGCTTCTTTGGTGGAGGTGGGGCTTTGGTAGACGGAAAGTTTGTAGTCCTTGAGGATTGCGGTTATGTCTTCTTCGAGTTTTTTGGTCACAAGCGGTGAGCCCTGCCAGGTAAGGTGCACAAAGGTGGCGTAGGGTGGATATGCAAATGATTTCCGAAGTGCAAGCTCCTCGGTATAAAAATTCTCCACATACCCATGGCGTGCAAAGGTGAGTGTGGGTGCCTCGGGAGCGCGCGTCTGAATAAATACTTTACCCTTTGTGCTTTCGCGAAGACGGAGGAGGAGGGCGAGATTTTCTTCTTCGAGACGCCAGGTGGGTGTTGCAAGGAGTGCGTCCATGTTGACCACGACCGAGAGGTCGACAGGCAGAGTGAGATAGGGAAGTGTCATGTGTGTTCCAAGCAGAATCACCCCTTTGCCAGAGTAGAAGGTATCACGAAGAAACAGCGCTTTTTTATAAGTCTTTGCGGTGATGTGGTCAAAGAGAATGACCGGGATGGTGGGAAATTGTTTATGCAGTTCGTCATATACCTGCTGGATGCCGATGCCGCGCTCGCGAAGGCGCCACGACCCGCATGCGGTACAGGTCTCGCTCGCGCGCACGCGCTCGCCCGAAGCACTACACACAAACCAGCGTTCCTCGACGCCACCTTTCATGGTACGAATGAGTGAGTACGGCGCGCCACTTTCTTTTGAGCGAAAGATGTACCCACAATCAATACACGACACCACCGGTGCGAGCCCACGACGAGCCGCAAAGAGAAACATACGCCCCTTTTTCTTGCGGACCTCTTTAATAGCCTGCACCACTTCTGGTGAAAAAAGTGCAAAGGATGCTGCAAGAGCATCTTCCTTTGGTGAAGTATCTATTACCTCAAGTGTGCCAGGAAGTTCTATGCGCTTCGGTGTTTCACCCAAGGTTGCATAGTGTTCATCCCGTCGTAGTGACTCTTCTTCGGCACGTGGCAAGATATCAGCAAAGAGCAGGGTGCGACCCGTGTGGCGCGCATGGATGCGGAGTACGTCGCGGTAGTCGAGATAGGGACGCGTCAATTCTTTGTAGTACGGTGAGCGCGCATGTTCGATAATGACGGTGGTAATGTCGTGTCGCTCTATGAGTGCATAGGTAGGTGTGGTGATAATGAGTTTTGCTTTGCTAAAATCCTCAAGACGCGCAAACCCTTTTTTGATTTCTGATTTTGTACATGCGGTAGTGAGGAGGATGATGCGGTCGGTGATACCATTTTGTAATTCAGTACATACCTCAGTTGCTTCTATCGATGATGGCACGACAATCAAGACTGAGCCACTGTGTGCAAAAGTCTCACGCACAAGTGAACGATACGCCAAATAGCGGTCGCTCTTTTTTGCTTCTAGTACTTGAGGCACGTGTGTCTCCTCGGGGGTCACATGATGTGTGTGGGGAATCTCGATTTCACCATTCCTAATTTCGGGAGGCAGGAGTGCATAAAGCACAGCACCAACGGAAGACGCATACTGAAGACTGAGTGCCTCTGCTGTTTTAACATATGCGTCTCCGAGGGAATGAAGTGTTTTCTGTGGTGGAAGTTTGCGCAGTGAAAAGGTGGCAGCACGGAGCGCGGTTTTTGTGGTGCTTACCTCATGCACTTCAGTAACGAGTCCAAGTGCAGATGAGTTACGCACAGGGATAGTGACAATACTTCCGGGTGCATACGAAATACTCGAAAAGTAGGAGAGAGAATCGATGGTGACACCGCGACGCAAAGGGACAACAGTAATTACGAACATTCTCGGTATTCTAGCAAATACACAGTGGTTTCAAAGGAAAACCCCCCGCGCGAGCAGGGGGTTGTATCATTGTCGATTAAAATTCGTCGAGATACTGCACATCGGCGCCCAGAGAGGTGAGGCGCTCAACAAGGTTTTCGTATCCGCGATTGATACTGTATATGTTGCGTAAGACGGAATGACCTTTCGCACCAAGCATCGCGATGAGGAGAATGGTAGCAGGACGAAGTGCGGGTGGACAGATGAGTTCGTTTGGTCTTAAGGTGCGAGGTCCGGTGATGTAGATGCGGTGCGGGTCGGCAAGCACGGTGTCGGCACCGAGTTTATCGAGTTCGGTAAAGTAGAGTGCGCGTTTTTCGTATACCCAGTCATGAATAAGTGTTTGTCCCTCTGCTTGTGTTGCGATTACTGCAAAGAAGGGAAGGTTGTCGATATTGAGTCCAGGGTAGACAGAAGGGTGAATTTTTTCATGAAGTGCAACGAGTTTGGAGGGTTTGGTAGTGATATCGACGAGTTTCGTTACCCCGTTATGAGAGAAGTATGTTTTTGACTTTGTGAATTTGAATCCCATCTTTTCAAGTTTAAGAAGTTCAATCTCAAGAAACTCAATGGGGCATCTCTCAATTTTGATACTCGAGTTGGTCACAATAGCGGTCGCGAGGAAAAACATGGTGTCAGTAGGGTCCTCAGAAAGTGTGTACTCAATATCCATGTTGAGTTTGGTAATGCCGTGGACGGTAAGTGTGGTTGTGCCCACACCTTCAATGACGACACCACATGCTTGGAAGAACGTGCACATCTCCTGTACCTGATAGTTTGCTGAGGCGTATTTAATAACGGTTGTACTTGGTGTGAGGGCTGCTGCCATAATGGCGTTTTCCGTTACCGTATCACCTGACTCATAGAGGATGATTTCTGTGGGTTTTTTTGGAGTTACCGATACTTTGAAATCAGTGGCAGTAGTCTCAATGTCGACACCAAAATGTTCAAGCGCGTAGAAATGTGGACGCACGGTACGACTGCCAAGTTTGCATCCCCCCGATTGTGGAAGTGAAAATGAATGGAGTGTGTGGATGAGGGGTCCAATAAACATCACAATACTGCGTGTCTTGCGTGCTGCCTCGATATCAATTTTCTTCAGTGCAAATACTTTTGGTGGGGTAAGTGTCACATCACTGCCATGCCACTCCACACGCATACCGATACTCTGCAGTACTTCGATGATGCGATGCACTTCTTCAATACGGGGTACGTGGCGAAGTGTTGTCTTACCCTTATTCATGAGTGATGCACAGAGAAGTCCTACCGCACCGTTTTTAGACGTTGAGGTCACCACGGTACCGCGGAGTTTTTTACCACCTTCTATCGCGAGATTCATAGAGCCAGGGGAGAGGGTAACAAGATTTTTCTTAAGCGCACGACCAATTTTTTTGAGCATATCAGCGCTCACGTTTTGATTACCACTTTCTATGCGAGCAATAGCGCTCTGTGTCGTCTTGAGGAGTTTTGCAAGTTCGCCCTGGGTCATACCCCTCGTCTCGCGGAGATCTGCTATTTGCTGTCCTATGTGTGTATACATACGTGCCGTGCTAATTCAATAATTTGATAAGTATAGCATCTATGCTATATGACGGAAGTAGGAGCGGGAATTCCAATATGTGGATAATCCGACTCGTATGCATTTTGTGATGGATTCGACTTACCGTGAAAAACCCCTATAATGGGGATATCGTATGGCTTACAGTTTTACTCCGAAGGTGGGAATCGACCTTGGTACGACGAACGTACTCGTGTTCGTCGAAGGAAAGGGAATTCTACTCAATGAACCCTCGGTTGTGGCGGTCTCGGGGCTCAATGAGATTCTTGCCGTGGGAAGCGAGGCAAAGCGCATGATTGGCCGTACTCCCGATACCATACGTGCGTACCGCCCAATGAAGGACGGAGTCATTGCTGACTACCGCGTGACCGAGGCTATGCTCCGCTACTTTTTGAAGAAAGCACTCGGTAGTTTTAATATTTTTAAACCAGACGTACTTGTGTCAGTACCTGCAGGAGTTTCTTCTACAGAAAAGCGTGCCGTGATTGAGGCTACCCTGAAAGCAGGCGCACGTAATGTGTATGTGGTGAAGGAGCCCATTCTTGCAGCGATTGGTGCAAAGGTTCCTATCTATGAGCCACAAGGGCATATGATTGTTGATATAGGTGGCGGCACCATTGACGTGGCAGTTATTTCTCTTGGCGGCATTGTGTCGTCGAACTCAGTGAAGTGCGCGGGTAATAAAATAGACGCTGCCATCATTGATCACGTGAAGAAGACGCACAATCTTGCGATTGGTGACAAGACTGCAGAGGATATTAAAATTGGTGTTGGTTCAGCCTTGCCACTTGAGGAAGAACTCAGTATGAATGTGAGTGGGCGTGATTTACTCACGGGGCTTCCACGCACTGCAGAAGTAAAAACAAATGAAATCGTGCGTGCTATTTCCCGCGAGTTGCGAGAAATGATAAAAGCAATCAAGGACGTGTTTCAGGATACCCCACCGGAACTCGCTTCAGATATTATCGATCATGGCATTATCATGACGGGTGGTACGTCACAGTTGCGCAATTTTCCTGAACTCGTAAAACGCCGTACGGGAGTCACCGCAGCACTCGCCGACCAAGCACTTTTTTGCGTTGCAAAGGGAACCGGTGAAGCACTCCAGCATCTTGATATCTACAAACGCACCATTCTCGCGAAGCGATAACATCTATATACGTTTATATTGATGAATAACTTCACGAGTGGGTCTCTTCGCCATTATTGACTTACATTGATATCCATAGTATAATAATAGCGTTATATTTTAGTTTTTTACGGAGGCTCAAATGCTTGGATTCGTGTACTCCCGTCGGGAGTTTGAAAAAGGTGCACCAGTAAAGTTCGAACGGTACGGTGTTCTCCTAACAGGAAGGGTGTTGGAGCAAAATGGCGAACGTGTCAGGATTGCACTTACTAAACCTGTCATTGTGGTCACCAAAACCATCAAGAAAAAATGGTTTGGGCGTATTGAAGAATTGAGTCAAGTGTCAAAATTGGTCTCTGAGATTGAACTTGCGTCGCACTATGTGTATTCGATTGACGAAGCACATTTGTAATATTAAGAAAGTCTCAGAGCCATCATGGCATCGTGTGAAATTACACGGTGCCATTTTATTTTCCCCTCCTTGTTACTTACGATACGCCTATGGCGCGGTATGATACTGGTATGGAAATACCACAGCAGAAATTTAAAACCCCTGAGGAGGAGATTGCTTTTTTACGTGGAGAGATGGCACGGCGTGAGCAGGAGGTCCTCTCTCGTAATAGAGAGATGGATGCCGCCGACCGTGACAGTGTGGGAAAGGAGGTTATTCGTGAGTACGCTGAGCATGATCCCGTCATGGTTCTTGAAAAGAAGCATCAACTTACGCCGCTGGCTGTTGCCGAATCTCATGGGCATGTGGAAATTGCACCTCATAAAGTGGAGGAGATAATCCACATAGCGTATGAAAAGGGTATTAGGAACGCGATGTCGGTCCTCGAGCGTATGAACGACCCGTTTCTCGCTGATGAAGTCCATCGCGAACTCGCGCGACTTATTAGGAATGAAACGCAGGTCGCTGACCTTAAAGAAAGTATGCCGCTCTGGAAAGTGCTCAACATGTCACTTTTTGAGATATCTCTTCCACATCAACCCGATGAGTCCAAGCAAGATAATATCAAAGCCATCTTTTCAGCAATGGAGCAATTTTATTCCGGCATGCAGACCATTTCGGCACGCAAGAGCCATTTGTGTTACACGCTTGAAATCGCTGTCTCTGATAAAAGTGACGATATTATTTTCTATGTTGCTGTCCCTACTGAGTTTGAAAATCTGTTTGAAAAACATTCACTTTCGCTTTTCCCACATGCGGTCCTCCGTGCCCAGCAAAACGATTACAATATTTTTGTGGATGGTGGTGTAAGTATGGTGTCTGTCCTTGAACTTAAAAAACATCCCATCTATCCACTCAAGCTCCATGAGACTTTCGAGAAGGATCCACTCAATGTTATTTTGAATGCATTTTCAAAAATTGAACGCAATGGCGGTGGTGCAGCAATTCAGATAGTAGTCGGCAATAGCGCTGATGAATACCATGACGAATATAGCAGTATTGTGAAACGTATGGAGAAAGGTGAAAAAGCAGAAGTATCGATTCGTAAAAGCAGTTTTGGCGGTCAACTTTTTGAACTGGTGAAAGACATGGCGGTAGACCAAAAAAAGAAAGATGACCCCAACCAATGCTGATAATAAAGTAGACACTGAAAAGATTGAAATTTTTGGAAAGAAGATTCAATCACCCGTGGTAGAAACCAACATTCGCCTTGCGGTGTCTGCGGAAACCCAACCCCGTGCACAGCAAATACTTACCGAGCTAGAGTCCTGCTTCAATCAGTTTCAGGATATGAAAGGGAATCAGTGTTCTTTCAGACGTTTTTCCGGAGGGAAGCAGCAGAAGATTTTACGTGATTTTTCGTTTCGTGAGTTTGATTCTTCGTTTGCGGTGCCACTCTCACTCACCGAACTTTCGACTCTCATACACTTTCCTGCAGAGGGTATTGAGTCGACACCACAATTCAAACAGTCACGTGCGAAGGGAGTCTCAGCACCACTTAATCTTCCAAAACACGGTACACTCCTTGGTGCGAACGAGTATCGAAATGTGACCACAAACGTATACCTTACGCCCGAGGATAGATTGCGTCATTTCTATGTCATTGGTCAGACTGGTGCTGGGAAATCTACACTCATAAAGAATATGATTGTGCAGGATATTCAGGATGGAGCAGGTGTGTGTTTTATTGACCCACACGGTACGGATATTATGGATGTGGTCGCTGGAATACCTCCTGAGCGTCTTGATGATGTGATCTACTTTGATCCAGCAAATCTTGAAACATCAATCGGGCTCAATATGCTTGAATTTGATGAGAACAAGCCTGAGCAGAAGACTTTTATTGTGAACGAGTTGCTTTCGATATTCCAGAAACTCTACGGAGCAAACCCTGAAGCACTTGGTCCTATGTTTGAGCAGTACTTCCGTAACTCCACATTGCTCGTTATGGAAGATCCCGCATCGGGGAGCACGCTCCTCGACATCTCGCGCGTTATGGTTGACCCCGTATTCCGCGCACGCAAACTTGCTAAGGCAACAAACCCTGTGGTGAAACAATTCTGGGAAAAGATTGCAACGAAGGCCGGTGGTGAGCAGTCGCTTGAAAACTTTGTACCGTATATTACCTCAAAGATTGACCCACTCACCGCCAACGACTACATTCGTCCTATTATCGGCCAGCAAAAATCTTCATTCAACTTCCGTGACATCATGGATACAAAGAAGATACTCCTTGTTAATCTTTCAAAGGGACGTCTCGGTGAATTGAATGCAAGCCTCATCGGTATGGTCATTGTGGGCAAGATACTCATGGCAGCATTGTCACGTGTGGATGACCCCACAAAGGGTTTCCCACCGTTCTATCTGTATATAGATGAATTCCAAAACATCACTACTGATTCTATATCAGCGATTCTGTCTGAGGCGCGTAAGTATAAGCTTGGACTTATGATTGCAAACCAATATATTGCACAGATAGATGAAAAAATTCGTGATGCTATTTTCGGTAACGTTGGCTCCATGGCAGTCTTCCGTGTGGGTACCGAGGATGCCACATTCCTAGAGAAGCAATTTGCACCAACATTTCTCACGTCGGACCTCATGAATATCGAAAACCGAAATGCCTATGTACGTATTCTTGCGGACGGCACACCCACTCAGCCGTTCAATATTCATACCATGAAACCAAATGACCCTAATCCCGAGTATGCAAAACAACTCATTGAATACTCAACACTCAAGTACGGTACACCACGACTACAGGTAGATGCGGTAATACGTGCCCGATATCTTGCATAGTTATCAACGGTCGCGTGCGCTAGAGATTTCAATGCAATGGTACAATAATCATTAATATGGGAGGTAATAGTACTTTACAGAGTGCTGTGTTGTCTGATAATGGGGGAACACAGAAAAAATTTGACCTTAAGAGTTGGCAGGGTCTTACTGAGCTCCTCAAAGCAGGGAAAAACGCGCTTAAACCCGAAGTGTATGCTGAGTTTCGAAATCTTGTGCTGGAATACGCTCAGCATGGGGGAGATGCTGAATACAAAAAACGCATTGACGACGTCGTGGCGACTTTCAGTAACCCTGTGGCGGTACCTCCAAAGACGATTCCCACGGAAAGTATAAAAGATATAGCACCTGAGCCTAAGCCCGCGCTCCATTCCCGTCGTGTCGCCCCACGCTTTGGCGGTGCTTCGACAACCCCACCGTCACGTACTGTGGATGTCGGTAGTGTTACTCCTTTGTCGATTCTTCCACAAGAATCTGTGCTCGCGGAAATACCTCAAGCACCACAACCTGTTAAAGAGCCTGAAGTTACAAAGCCAGCACAATCAGTTTCAGTACCTGTTTCTGAGCCCGTGGCAATAGTTCCTGAATCAGTAGTTCCCCCCGATGCTCCTCCTGTTTTAGTTTCTTTGCCACCAACTCTAGAAACAGTCGTAGAACCCACACCCCTAGTTCCTGAGCCTGTTTCTACAGAGATTTCTCAACCACCGAAACAAGTAATTCAATCAGAGTCTGAGCAACCTCAGGAGACTAAGGATTCTTTTATGAGTATGGAGGAGTATAAGGAACGTGTCGCAGAGATTAAGCGTGCAGTCAATACGCATTTTGGAAATCCTGTAGCACTTATGGCGGTGCCAAACAACCTCGGAAAGATATACATGACTGCGCTCCTCGCTGCACTCAAGGCTTCCTCTCCAGGTAGTCCGGTAAGTGTAGATAGTGCAATACTAGAACTCGAACTCGCCTATAATCAATTGATTGAAGGCAATAAGGCCTCATCTTCTGCGGTACCCAGAAACACAGAGCAGGTCCCTCCATCTACTGCCGTACCCACCCTCGTTCCCGAAGCAGTAACGCCCGAAATAGTTTCTGAACCAAAAACTACACCTGAACTTGTTTCTACACCAGTACCTTTGGAATCTGTTGCCGAGACACTTGCAACGCTTGTGCCTCCGACAGAACCTGTTCCGCTCACAGAATCAGAGATTGGTATCTCTTTGCCAGAGAAATCTTTGTCACCAATACTGAATACGCATTTGGAAAACGACCCGGAGCGTATGAGTATTCTCGAGCGCATTGAATCAGAACAAGGTCTTCCAAGCTTACAAGAGCATACAGAAGCATCACGTTCTGAAGAAATGCACTCCGCGTTTGAAAAAACAGATAGCACTATTTCTGCGGTTGTTGGTTCGGTACACAAAACACTCAATCCACTTCCCGATACAATCTCTGGTTTTGTAACTGATGGCATTAGTGATTATGAAAAGTGGGCTGCTACTGCAGAATCAGCGTCTCCTATCACTTTAACTACTCTCGAATCAGAAGATCCTATCGCCATTCGGGAAAATAAAATGACCAAGAAAAATATTGTCGAAAAGAACGATACTGAAACACTTGTACATGAAGGAATCAACACCGATGACGTTGTCATAAAACAGACAGAACTTTTTTCGTCTCAGATTACAAAAACACTCGATAAAATGCTTCATGATTGGAATGTGTTTGCGGGGAGTGGATTTTTTGGTATTGGTCCTGGAGGTATTGAGCATCCCCTTTTCAAAAGGTTGGGAGTCTTGAGCATGGGCGAAGTGTTGGCAGGGCGCTTTGACGAGGCTGATCCTAAAATTGTCAAAGCCATTAAGCAATATGTCGATGCATGGCATCATGAGCAGGGAATCATTTTTACGCAAAACGAAACTTTTGAACACTATCTTCGCCGTGTGGTACAGAAGATTTCTAAGAGACAAGGCGGTTAAAATGATGCATACTGCATAGATATGCATCATGCAAATGCACTTATAGGGAGTCGTACGTGGGCGTATGCGTATGGAGGGTTCAACACAACAGGAGAAAATCCCGATGTCTCTCTCCGCGAGTTTGACCGGATGGCGATTGCTGATGTACGTTCACTTATTCATGATGCAATGCTTCGGCCAGTACAAGATGATGTTCGTGTATTTGTCATTGCAGCAGATTCCATTCTTGGTGAAGCCCAAAATGCACTTTTGAAACTTTTTGAAGAACCAAACGCTCATACGTGCTTCTACCTCATCATTCCA
This sequence comes from Candidatus Kaiserbacteria bacterium, assembly GCA_016699245.1. NCBI lineage: Bacteria > Candidatus Kaiseribacteriota > Candidatus Kaiserbacteria bacterium. Next base: position 177,036 of record CP064968.1, read on the forward strand.
CGTGAGGACATGCTCTTACCCACACTGCGCTCTCGACTTTCTATTATGGCTGTTGAAGATTCTGTTACTACGCATACTTCATTCATCGCATTTCAAAAGTTGGGATACAGCGAAAGACTTTTACTTATCACAAAAAAGCTAAATACCGAAGATAATGCATTTTTTGCTGAAATTGCAGCAGGATTTGCGGAGTACGCGCACACGAGAAGAAACGCAGCACTTATACAAGATTCACTCATGCTCGCCACGTATTTGCCCATGCCGGGAAGTTCCAAAAAGATGCTCTTTGAACACATCGCACTTACCCTTTGAAGAAGTACAAGAGTACGTTAAAATAGCAACACTATGTCATACAACACAAAACAATTTACTGAACGTGCAGAAGATGTCGTCAAATGGCTTGAACGAGAGTTTTCGAGTATTCGTACCGGGCGTGCCACACCGACACTTCTTGACCTCGTCTTAGTGGAGTCATATGGTGCGCGCGTACCACTCCAGCAGGTGGGTTCCGTAAATACCGAAGATGCACGCACTCTCCGTGTGTCTATCTGGGACAAGAGCGTTATAAAGAGCGTTGAGAAGGCTATCGTCGATGCAGATCTCGGCGTGTCTGTGGTGACTGATGGTTCAGGTATCCGCGTCATTTTCCCCGAGCTTACGAGTGAGCGCAGAGTACAACTTCTTAAAATCGCTAAGGCAAAGCTCGAAGAAGCACGCGTCTCACTTCGTGGTGCGCGCGACGAGACCATAAAGGAAATTGATAAACTCGAAAAAGCAGGTGAGATGAGTCAGGATGAAAAATTTAATGCAAAAGAAGACATTCAAAAACACATTGACACTTTTAATAATAAGCTCGCCACCTTGATGGATTTAAAGGAGGCTGAAATCAACATATAATGTCAATCCTCATATTTTTAGTTGTTCTTTTTGTACTTGTCTTGGTACATGAATTAGGACATTTTGCAGTGGCAAAGTGGACGGGGATGCGCGTGGATGAATTTGGTATCGGGTTCCCTCCAAAACTTTTTGGTATTCGTCGAGGTGAGACGGAGTACACGTTTAATCTATTTCCGATAGGGGGATTTGTAAAAATCTATGGTGAGGATGCTCTCCTTGAAGGGGAGGCAACTCACCCCGACGCGAATTCACGCTCATTTATGTCAAAGGGGAAGTGGGCACAAGCGACAGTACTTGTTGCAGGTATCACCATGAACATTCTTTTTGCATGGTTTCTCATCACGCTTGCTTTTAGTATGGGTGTAAAAAGTTCGGTCTCTGAGGAAGACGCGACCGCTACTGCTGTACTCGCTATTACACAAGTACTCCCCGATGGTCCTGCTGCTGAGGCAGCGCTTACTCCAGGAGCAGTCATTCGTGAGGTACAGGCGGGGGATGACACACTCACGACACTTACCCCTACAGCATTTAGTGATTTCATCGCGAAGCACCAAGATGTACCGGTCACGATTGCGTATATGCTCGAAGGAGAAATGCGTGCAGTGCAGGTGACACCAACGACAGGTGTTATTGAAGGTTCCTCACGGCCAGCTATTGGTGTCGCACTTACTCTTGTGGATACGGTCTCACGCTCACTTGGTGAATCTATTGTTGATTCATCAGTATTTGTCGTGACGGCGATTCGAGATATTACGGTAGGTATTTGGACACTTCTTGCAGACACAGTGCGTATGCAGGCCGATTTTTCGCAAGTGGCGGGGCCGGTGGGTATTGTGGGTCTTGTGGACGAAGCATCCTCGTACGGCATTACTTCACTCCTTATGTTTACTGCATTTATCTCACTTAACCTTGCGGTCATTAATATTTTGCCGTTTCCTGCGCTTGACGGAGGCAGACTTCTCTTTGTGATTATCGAGGCAGTGAAGGGAACACCGATTAAGGCACAATATGTAGCAGTTTTGAACACTGTGGGATTTTTCCTTCTTATTCTCCTTATGGTTCTCGTAACATGGAATGATATTGCAAAATTGCTGTAGATAGGCCAGAAAAACACAAATGTTGTTCGTACACTGTACGGAATCCTTAAATATTTTGACCGCACTCTCATTTAAGGTACAATAGAAAAAACACGTACACACGGGCTTTTTTGTTGGTACAGTGTTCATTAGTATTGTATTTGCACATATTCATATTATGAAACAGTCTAGACTTTTCACCCGCACACGAAAGGAAGTACCCGCAGACGAAACCGCAAAAAATGCGCAACTCCTCATTCGTGCTGGGTATGTGCATAAAGAAATGGCTGGTGTGTACTCCTATCTTCCTCTTGGGCTTCGTGTGCTTGAGAATATTAAAAGCATCATTCGTGAAGAGATGAATCATGAAGGGGGGCAAGAAATGGTGATGACTGCTCTTCAAGAAAAAGAAATCTGGGAAAAGACTGATAGATGGGATGATGCAAAAGTGGATATTTGGTTTAAGAGTGCACTTAAGAATGGTACTGAAGTTGGGCTTGGTATTACCCATGAAGAGCCGATTACACGCATCATGACCTCATACATCTCATCATATAGAGATCTTCCTCGTGCTGCATATCAATTCCAGAACAAATTTCGCAATGAGACCCGTGCAAAAAGCGGTATCATGCGTGGAAAAGAGTTTTTGATGAAAGACCTGTACGATTTTTCTCGTGATGCAGGTGAACATGAAGAATTTTATAGTCGTATGCGCGCAGCATACATCCGGGTGTTCGAGCGGCTTGGTCTCGGCGAGATTACCTATCCGACGTTTGCATCGGGGGGTATCTTTAGTGAGTTTTCTGAAGAGTTTCAGACGGTTTCGGATGCGGGAGAAGATATTATTTATGTTGATGAGGAACGCCACATTGCACTTAATAAAGAAGTGTATACCGACGAGGTGATTACAAAACTGGGTCTCGACAAGAGTACTCTCGTCGAGAAGAAATCTATCGAGGTAGGAAATATTTTCCATCTTGGTACCAAATTTTCTGAGCCTCTTGGCCTTTACTACACCGATGAAGAGGGAAATAAAAAGCCAGTGTACATGGGCTGCTATGGCATGGGTCCTACACGTATCATGGGTACTATTGTTGAGACGCTTTCAGATGCAAAAGGTATTGTATGGCCAGAGAGTGTGGCACCATTTCAAATACACCTCATTGAACTTTCAGGTGGTGATACTGAACTCAAAGACGAAGCTGATGGGCTCTATAACACTCTTAAGGAGGGTGGTGTCGAGGTGCTCTACGATGACCGCGATGCACGTGCAGGAGAGAAGTTTAATGACAGTGACCTGCTTGGCATGCCGTACCGTGTCGTGGTAAGTAAGAAAACAAAAGAAGAAGGGAAGTACGAAGTGGTCGAACGTGCGACCAGTAATGTACTCTTCATGACTGAGGAAGAACTCTTCCAAAAGTTCCTTAATACGACTGCATAATGAAAGGGATTACGTCATACATCGATTCATTTCTCAACTCACTGTCTACGGACATTGGGATTGACTTGGGTACCGCAAACACACTTGTCTATATAAAAGGCAAGGGAATTGTGCTTAATGAACCCACGATTGTAGCACTCAATAAAAAGACCGGACAGCTTGTTGCTATTGGTAATGAGGCGAAGACAATGCTCGGCCGTACGCCTTCACATATCGAAGTAGTACGCCCACTCGTGCACGGAGTTATCTCTGACTTTGAAGTAACGGAGGAGATGCTCGCGTATCTTATTGCAAAAGTGCGTGTCGGGACAAAGACCTTTGTTGCGCCACGGGTACTCATTGGTGTGCCGTCGGGCATCACCTCGGTAGAGATGCGCGCGGCACGCGACGCGGCGCGCAATGCGGGTGCACGCGATGTGTTTCTTATTGAAGAACCCATCGTTGCGGCGATTGGTTCGAAACTTCCTATTCACAAAGCACAGGGGAGTATGATTATTGATATTGGTGGTGGTACCACTGATATTGCAGTCATCTCTCTCAACGGTATTGTGACCGCCAAAAACCTTCGTGTCGCCGGAGACCAGTTGAACAACGATATCATGGCATATATTCGAGACCAATTTAAAGTACTCGTTGGCGATAAAACCGCCGAAGACACAAAAATCGCCCTTGCGTCGGTAGAGGAAGAGGGGGAATCAAAAGAAATAGTGGTGCGTGGGCGTGATGTGGTGACTGGCCTCCCACGCGAGGTAATCATTACCGACAGCGATATTCGCCAAGCAATAGGCAATTCAGTAAATGCAATTGTGGAGGCCTCACGTGACGTCATAGAACTCACACCCCCCGAGGTGCTTGCCGACGTTATGCAGCGCGGCATCAGTCTTGCAGGAGGGGGAGCACTCATTCCTGGAGTAGCACGACTCCTCGAAAATGTACTTAAGGTGCCCGTAGTAATTGTACCCGACCCGCTTCGTGCGGTAGTTCGTGGCATCGGCACGGTACTTGAAGATTTTGAACACTATGAAGAACTTCTCAGTGAAAACGAAGGAGAACTTTCACCGCAACTCTCGTGAGTCATCGCGTGTGAAGTATGTGGTGTGGATTGTTGCTGCACTGTGTATTTTAATGCTGGGAAAGGGGATAGTGAGTACCGTGTCTTCATGGGTTCCAAATGCACTCTATACGGTACGACATTACATGCAAACGTCTGTTTCTACCGTCCCTGTATTTATCCGAAGTCGAATGGAGTTGCTCAGTCATACCCAGGAACTCGAGCAAGAGTTAGCATCCAGTCAAGGTATTGCTGCAACTCTTGCCTATATAACTGCGGAAAATACGGAATTGCGCAATTTGCTCAGTGCCTCATCTTCGCCGCAGATAGTGGCAGGAGTACTCGCACGCCCGCCATACACGCCATATGACACCATGGTGCTCGACAAGGGTAGTGATGACGGCATTGTGGAATATGCCCCTGTGTATCACGGAAAGGGTATTGCGCTTGGCTATGTGCATGCGATATTTCCCCATATGTCATACGTCACTCTCTTTTCATCACCCGGCGTAGAATCCACCGTATATATTTTTGGGGCGAATCTTTTTACCACTGCCTATGGTGAAGGAGGGGGTGTCGTGCATCTGAGTGTCCCACAAGGAATTCCCCTCACCAAAGGTGATGCAGTGGTGCTTCCATCGCTCCATACCGGTACGCTCGGCACCGTAGATGAAATTCAGTCTATTGCTACCGAGCCGGAACAACATGCGTATGTGACGCTTGGTGTACCGCTCCAGTCGATTCGCATCGTGAGTGTAGGGACAGTGCCGGTGAATGCGATTTCGTTTGACGAGGCACGTACCCGGGTAGAGGCAGAGGAGCAGAAGCGTTTTATGATTTCCGTTCCTGAAGACGAACGAGTGCGTTTGAGTGCCACTTCCACGCTCATAAGTACAACCACTGCCACGACAACACCATGATGTATTTTCGTATCATTAGTTTTATATGTGTACTACTTGCAGCACTTTTCTTTCCTGTGTGGGTGTTTGCGTGTCTTGCACCACTCTACGCATTTGTCTTTGCGCCGTATGAAATACTTGTTCTTGGAGTGTGTATTGACGCCCAGTTTGGTGATACTGCACGTGGGGTGTGGTTTATATACACAGGTATTGCAGCGCTCGCGATGCTTTCCGTCATGGCTGTGCGCCCGCTTTTACGTTTTTATACATAACTATGCGATTTTTTAGAAAAAAGAAAAAACCTGAAATCTCGTTTGATGAGATTTTACTCGATGCATCTAATCTTCCGTCCTTTAATACAGGGCGTATGGAGGGACGTATCGAGTTGCCACTCAGTCGCAAAAGTATGTATGGCGTTGGCGTTATCTTTGGCTGTATCATGCTCGCCTTTCTGGGACAACTTTTTAAACTCCAAATTATTCAAGGCTCAGAACTTGCAGAAAAAAGTGAACACAACCGCACTGAGACAGGGGTGGTCGTAGCAGAGAGAGGTATTGTATATGACCGCTATGGTGAACTCGTTGCATGGAATGAAATTGATACCACCGAGCAATATGATTTCCCCGTGCGTGCATACACCGATAGGCGCGGTTTTGGACAACTCATTGGCTACGTGAGTTACCCACAAAAAGACAAGTCGGGATTCTATTTTCGTACTGACTACATTGGACGTAATGGTATCGAGGAAACGTATGAAGAAACTCTCCATGGAGAAAATGGTGAGCAATTGGTGGAAGTGAATGTGTATGGTGACGTGATTGCAGAAAACGTCGTAGATGCTGCAACTCCAGGAGGGGAAATTCATCTTTCACTTGACGCAGCACTCTCCGAAGTGATGTACGACCTTATTGCCACCACCACAGAGAAGAATGGTTTTCGTAGCGGTGCAGCGGCGATGATTGATGTGAATACTGGTGAAATAGTAGCGCTCACAAGTTTCCCTTCGTATGACCCTGAAGTGCTCGCAGATGGGGACGACGTTGACCTTATTCAGTCGTACAACGACGACCCTCGTTTTCCATTTCTCAATAAGGTTGTGGGAGGTGTGTATACACCAGGCTCTATTGTCAAACCATTTGTAGCGTATGGAGCACTCGCAGAAAATATTATTAGTCCTACCAAAGTGATTGTAAGTACCGGTGCAATTACTATCCCTAATCCGTATGACCCGAGTAATCCTGCAGTCTTTCGCGACTGGCGTTCGACTCTCGGCGCGATGACTATTCGTGATGCTATTGCGTACTCTTCAAACGTGTTTCTGATGACTATTGGGGGAGGGTACGGTGATCAAAAAGGTTTAGGTATTACACGTCTCAATAAATATTTCCGTCTCTTTGGACTCGGTACAACGACGGGTATTGCACTTTCGGGTGAGCAGAAAGGTCTCGTGCCTACGCCTGAATGGAAGCAGGAAGTATTCAAAGACGATTGGCGTTTGGGAGATACGTACCTCACTGCTATTGGACAGTTTGGATTTCAGACTACACCACTCCAGATGCTCCGTGCGTATGCGGCACTCGCAAATGGCGGAACATTAGTGACACCGCATCTCATATTAGGAGAAGTGGGGGTAAAGAAAGATATTGGACTTATTCCTGAAGATTTGAAAGTTGTGCGAGAGGGTATGCGTGGGACGGTGATTCAAGTAGGCGGTACCGCACGTGCACTTGAACGTACTGATGTGGAGATTGCCGCAAAATCAGGTACTGCAGAACTCGGTACCACCAAAGCCACGGTGAACTCATGGATTGCAGGTTACTTCCCGTATAAAAAGCCAAAATATGCATTTATTCTTTTTATGGAGAATGGTCCAAGGAGTAACACAGTGGGTGCGGGTTCGGTGATGGGTAAAGTATTTGATTGGATTGCGATAAATCGCCCTGAATACTTAGAGGAATAGGTACATAAAGGAAAAATTATTATTAGTCAAGGAACAATGATTTTTCCCCACGTTGACTTCAATGGTGGTCTACGTATAATTGACTCACTAACTTATTTACACATACATATGAATGAACCACACGACTCGTTTTTAACACAAGAAAAGTTTGAGGAACTTAAGAAAGAACTCGATCACCTCAAAACGGTTCGTCGTAAGGAAGTGGCAGAGTCACTCGAGTACGCACGTAGTTTGGGAGACATTTCAGAAAATGCTGAGTATCAGGAAGCGCGTGATATGCAAGCAGCTATCGAGGAGCGTATTCAATATCTCGAGAAGGTCATCAAAGAAGCAAAGATTGTCGCAAGTAGCAACAAGGGGGATGTGGTCGGACTCGGCTCTGAGGTAACCATTCAAAAGGGTACTGACGCAGAACATCGTACCTACACCATAGTGGGCTCAGAGGAAGCAAACATTCATGAACATAAACTTTCATACCTTTCACCACTCGGTGAAGCGCTCATGGGTAAGGCAAAGAGTGATTCATTTACCTTCGAAACCCCTGGAGGGAAGCAGACGTATACCGTACTTAAAGTGGCTTAGTTGACTAAGTAACCATACGTTTATGTTTCTGTAGGAAAACCCCGTGACGTGCTCCGCAAGTCACGGGGTTTTCATTTTGTCCATTCGACGCTACTATAGACCCATTATGTCAGCGATAGATGAAATACGAGGGGAGCGTTTGAAGAAGTTAGCAATACTTACGGAGAAGGGTATTAATCCCTATCCAGCGACCACGAAGCGCACTCACCGGGTGGAAGATATTTTGTCTTCCTTTGATACGTTGGTATCAGACGGCACTTTCGTCACCATTGCCGGAAGACTCATGATTGTGCGGGGGCAGGGGGCTATTCTCTTTGCAGATATTTTTGATAACGGTGTGAAGTTTCAGGCGGTCTTTAAAAGTAATGTGATACAGGAGGAGTCATTTACACTTTTTAAAGAAGTCATCGACAATGGTGACTTCATCGAGATGACCGGAACTATTTTTGCAACTGACAAAGGTCAGAAGTCTATACTCGTGACTGAGTGGGGTATGCTTGCAAAAAGCCTTCTGCCACTTCCTGATAAATATCATGGACTCCAAGACGAGGAAGAACGTTTTAGAAAGCGCTATCTCGACATCTTGAGTAATCCAGAACTGCGTGCACTCTTTCATCGTAAAGAACGATTCTGGGATGTGACTCGTACCTTTATGAAAGCACGAGGCTTTGCTGAAGTAGAAACTCCTACACTTGAGGTGACGACTGGTGGTGCCGAGGCACGCCCATTCCGCACCCATCATAACGACTTCGACCTCGATGTATTTCTCCGTATTTCAGTTGGTGAACTGTGGCAGAAGCGTCTCCTTGCTGCTGGTTACGACAAGACCTTTGAGATTGGTCGCGTGTACCGCAACGAGGGCACAAGCCACAACCATCTTCAGGAGTTTACCAACATGGAAAGTTACCAAGCCTTCGCGAACTACGAAGAGGGAATGGCGATGGTGCAAGATTTGTATCGTACCATTGCTCATGAAGTGTATGGTAAGACTGAGTTTACATACGGTGCGCACACCTTTGATTTTGTACATGAGTGGCCGCGTATTCGCTATGCCGAGGAAATAGAGCGTCAGACAGGACTTCATCCCGTACATGCAGATGAGACAGCAATAAAAGCAAAACTTCAAGAACTTGGTGTGCAGTATGAAGGCGACACCAAAGAGCGTCTTATGGATACCTTATGGAAGTATTGCCGTAAGAATATTACGGGACCCGCGTTCCTCATTGATCATCCGAAACTCGTCTCACCACTTGCAAAAGAAAATGAAGGAGGAGAGAGTGTCCAGCGTTTCCAGCCTATCATTGCAGGTACCGAAGTAGGGAATGGATATTCAGAACTCAACAACCCTCTTGAGCAAAAAGCACGCTTTGATGTACAGCAGGCACTGCTCCAAGGAGGAGATGAGGAAGCGATGATGCCTGATGATGAATTTGTCGAGATGCTCGAACATGGTATGCCTCCCGCATGTGGCTTCGGCTTTGGCGAGCGCCTCTTTGCCATCCTCGAAAACAAACCCCTCCGTGACGTCCAATTTTTCCCACTCATGAGACCGAAAGAATACTAATCAAGTACACAGACACAGTACTGCTATAAGGGTACGAAAACACAAAACGTGAGTCGCATGCGACTCACGTTTTGTGTTTTCTGAAGTTCTCGCGCTGTGTGCGCTCGAAACCCCCTTATAGCAGTACTGTGTCTGTTCGTATCAATTAACAAGCGTCCTTGTCGAAGCATTACGTTTTTAGAGCAGCCTACGAAACTCGTTGAGACCAACGTTTTCAAATGCCTTGCGGAGCCCACACAGGGCGAGCGGAGCAAAAAGCAAAACGTCGCACCCAAAGGGTGCGACGTTTTGCTTTTATGCGTGCATTTTAAAATGTTGGTCGAGAAAGAGTTAAGTTCCCTTATAAGTTATGCACAGATTTGTGTGGGGGTGTGGTAGACGGTGGGGCAGAGTGGTATATAATGTACATGTGGTGGGAGATAGTGGTAGACTATGAAAATAGTTTAACAGTATTGAGTTCATCAATCATTCACATGCTGATTGGAGAGTACACACACAATATCGATGCCAAGAAACGGCTGTCCTTACCTTCTAAGTGGAGGAAGGAACTTGGTAAGAAACTGGTGGTTACTCGTGGACTTGATAACTGTCTCTTTGTTTATCCCTTGAAAGAGTGGGAGAAAATTACCGAGAAAATCGGTAGACTCCCGCTCGGACAGGCGGATACAAGAGGGTTCAATCGATTTTTCCTTTCGGGGGCAGTCGAAGTGGAGGTAGATACTGTAGGACGAATTCTCGTTCCTGATTTCTTAAAGGTGTTCGCTGGATTGACCACAAAGGTCGTCCTTGCGGGTATCCATGATCGTGTAGAAATGTGGGATGAGAATCGGTGGAGTGAGTACAAGAAGCGCATTGAAGAGCAGGCTGATGCTCTCGCTGAAAAACTTGGCGAGATTGGAGTTCTCTAGGAGCCTCTAAGTTACATGATATATGCAATCTCACAAAACTGTACTTACAGACGAGGCGGTAGACGCACTCGCGATCAATGATTCTTCTGTGGTTGTTGATGCAACGCTGGGCTCTTCGGGCCATGCAAAGCGCATCATCGAAACACTCGGCTCACGCGGAGTGTTTGTCGGGATAGATGCCGATGTGACTGCGATTACAAAGGGCACCGAGGTGCTCAGAGGAAGCGCATGCACACTGCATCTTTGTAACGGAAACTTTAGAACGATTGACTCAATTTTAGAACAACTTCATATAGAGCATGCTGATGCAATTCTTGCCGACCTTGGTTGGCGGATGGAACAGTTTAGTGGCAACGGGAAAGGATTCTCCTTTCAAGTGGACGAGCCACTCCTCATGACGTTTGGTGACCCAAAAGACTATGTCTTTACGGCACGCGACATCGTGAATGAGTGGGACGAAGAAAATCTCATCAATATCCTTCGTGGATACGGTGAAGAACGCTTTGCGGGACGCATCGCACGACACATAGTCGAGGCGCGCGCAGAGAAACCGATAGAAACCACCTTTGAACTTGTTGCCATTATTGAGTCTGCAGTGCCCGCTTTCTACAAGCGCGCCCGCATCCACTGTGCTACCCGCACTTTCCAAGCACTCCGCATCACCGTGAACGACGAGTTTCTTGCACTTGAAGACTTTATCAAGAAGTCAGTTGCACTCCTCTCGCCACACGGACGACTCGCGGTCATTACCTTCCATAGTATTGAAGACCGCATTGTTAAGCATCTCTTTAAAAACCTTGCACACGATCATATTGGTATCGTGCATACCAAAAAACCTATTATTGCATCCCCTGAAGAATTACAAGAAAATCCCCGCGCACGCAGCGCCAAATTACGTATTTTTGAGAAACATGAGGAAGTATAAAACCACAACAGCACACAAAGACGAGTCACGGCTCTTTTACCTTGCGCTGTCGTGTTTTGTGATGGTACTCTTTTTATACATGTATTTCGTTAGTTCCTCTGTCCTTAATGTGGTTATGCGGAAAGAAGTAGATACGCGCATTGCCGAGGTGGGAACAGTTATTGGTGATCTCGAATCAACATATATTGAAATGCAACATGATGTGAGTAGTGACATCGCGACCCATCGGGGCTTTGTCATGGCGGAAAAAAAGATTTTTATAGACAGAACAACAGACACTCTTTCGTTATTACAAAACTAGTATTGAAACATGAGGCGTGACGCAGTAACCAGAATACGCATCATTACCGGAGTAGTGCTCGCACTTATGTGCGTGCTTATTGGACGTCTTTATTTTATACAGGTAATGCATGGGGATGAGTACCGTGCTTCGGGAGAAAGCCAGTATGTGCATACAGTACGAGAACTATACAATCGTGGGAGTGTGTATTTCACGACAAAAGACGGTGAAAAAGTTTCTGCAGCTACAATTAAAACAGGGTTTCTCCTTGCAATTGATCCAAGTAAAGTAATTGATGCAGAGCAAACGTATGGTGCGCTTGCGGGGGTGATTCCTCTTGATCACGACATGTTTATTGAACGTGCCAGTCGAAAAGATAAAACATATCAAGAGATAGAGAGACAAATCGAAAATGATGATGCTGAAAAAATTGAAGCACTTACTCTTTCGGGGGTAAAACTGTATCGGAATCAATGGCGCTACTATCCAGGGAAATCGCTTGCAGCACGCACGATAGGCTTCATTGGGTACGATGGTGATGCGCTCGTAGGGAAGTATGGCCTTGAACGCTACTACAACGACACACTCATACGCGATACCAACCATTTGAGTGTCAATTTTTTTGCTGAACTATTTAGCAACCTAGGTACTCTCGTCTTTGATGCATCTGACAAAACTGAAGGGGATGTGGTCACCACTATTGAGCCAACTGTTGCCCGTACTCTCGACAGGGTGCTCGAAGATGCACAGAAGCGTTGGAGTAGTAGCGTGACAGGCGGTATCATCATCAATCCTAAAAATGGTGAAATAATTGCGCTTAATGTCGTGCCTTCATATGATCTGAATAATCGAGGTGATATTGATATAGCATCTTTCCAAAATCCACTCATTGAAAGTGTGTACGAAATGGGTTCAATCATCAAGCCGCTCACGATGGCTGCAGGACTTGACGCAGGAGTGATAACTCCGAATAGTACCTATTATGATTCAGGGTGTATTATTCTTAGTGAAAAGAAAATCTGTAACTACGATGGTCGCGCGCGAGGGACAGTTGGAGTGCAGGAAATATTGAGTCAGTCTCTCAATACGGGTGTAGCGCACGTTGCATCACTTCTTGGAAGAGAACGTTTCCGAGATTATTTCTATGGACTCAAACTTGGGTCAGAGACGGGAATTGATTTACCGAGTGAAGGGCGTGGATTGGTAAAAAACCTTGAGGAGAATCGTGAGTTGGAATTTGCAAATGCATCATTCGGGCAAGGTATTGCACTCACGCCTATTGCCACCGTGCGTGCACTTTCAACACTTGCGAATGGTGGCATGCTCATTACTCCACATTTGGTGAAGCGTGTAGAATTTAAAGATGGCACGTCACATGATGTAGGGTATGCCGAAGGTGAGCGTGTCTTCTCCGAAAAGACGAGCGAAGACATCACTCGCATGCTCGTGACCGTAGTCGATAAAGCGCTTAAGGGAGGAAAGGCAAAAAATGAATATTACACCATAGCCGCCAAAACGGGTACTGCGCAGATTCCTGATCCCACAGGCGGGTACTACGACGATCGTTATTTACACTCATTTTTCGGCTATTTCCCCGCGTATGACCCCCAATTCCTTATTTTCCTGTATACTGTGGAGCCGAAGGGGGTAGAATATGCATCTGAAACATTGACTGATCCCTTCATTGAGTTGGTTCAATTTCTCATTAATTATTATGCACTACCCCCTGATCGTTAATCTGCATTCATAAGATAATCCTGTATGAAAGAAATATTTAAGAATATTGTTGTTGCTATTCTTACGTTTGAAGCAAAGATGCTTTTACGTCGCACACGTCCGCAAATTATTGCGGTGACGGGAAGTGTAGGAAAGACTTCTATTAAAGATGCTATCTACGAGGTCTTTAAAGGGAAAATCCATGTGCGCAAAAGTGAAAAGAGTTTTAATTCAGGAATTGGTGTACCTCTCTCTGTGCTTGGTCTCCCGAACGCATGGAATAATCCATTTAAATGGCTTAAAAATATTATTGATGGTGCACTGATTGCGATGCACCCCGGAGAATATCCAAAGTTACTCATTCTTGAAATGGGTGTCGACAGACCGGGTGACATGGACAAACTCACTGCATGGATTCGCCCTGATGTGGTGGTGCTTACACGCTTGCCGAATGTGCCTGTTCACGTAGAGTTTTTTGAATCACCTGAAGCTGTCATACGTGAAAAAAAGAAACTTGTGGATGCGCTTAAGCCCGATGGTGTCCTTGTCTATAATCAAGATGATGAAAAGATTGTAGAGATTGTTCAAGGAGTTTTTCAGCGCTCGATAGGATATAGCCGCTACTCACTCTCACCCTTTACTGCCTCTGGAGATAGAGTGATATATGAAAATGGAAAAGCTGTTGGTTTTGAATTTTTGCTCACCCATATGGATACTGCGGTCCTTATGCGTGCAAACGGCTCACTTGGAGTACAGCATGCATACAATTACGCTGCAGCCACGGCTGTAGCTTCTGTATTTAGTATTAGTGTCGATGATGCAGCAATCGCGCTCAGTACATACACGCCCCCTCCCGGACGTATGCGTCTTATCCCTGGTATCAAGGATTCACTCATTATTGATGACACCTATAATTCCTCACCAACGGCAAGTGAACGCTCCCTTATCACTTTGGGTGAGTTGAAGGGTGTGAAGCGCCGTATCGCTGTTATGGGTGACATGATGGAACTGGGGCAGTTTTCTATTCGAGAGCATGAGCGTATTGGGCATCTTGTGCCACAGAACGCACAGATTTTGGTCACAATCGGAGTGCGCTCTCGTGGAATATCAAAGGGAGCTGTTGAGGCAGGAATGGACCCAAAAAATATTTTTGAATTTGATGATGCACTTCGTGCAGGGAAGGACTTGCAGAACTTTATTAAAGCGGGTGATGCAATTTTAGTAAAAGGCTCTCAATCTATTCGCGCGGAACGCTTTGTAGAGGAACTCATGGCCGAGCCAGAAAAAGCAGGAGAAATGCTCGTCCGTCAGGACGCCATGTGGAAAACAATTAAATAATACATTGCCGACATCGTAAGTCGGCAATGTATGGAAACAGACATAATAAAAGGCCTGAAGTGTGCACGCACACTTCAGGCCTTTGTTGAGGTCGGGTCCTCTTACTTGGGACAGGCCCACTTACCAGCACCCATCGACTTGACGGACTTGCCCTTTGAGAAACAGCGACTCACAGTGGCGTAATTTTTGCTTTCGCTATTCACAACGTCGCGCGTAATTCGTGCCACACTGGACAGAGATTTCTTCTCGGTATATTCCTCCAGTGTGAAGTGTGTGGAATAATGGATATACTCTTCGTCCAATCCAGTTAATCCCATTGACCTTCCACTAAGGAGGAGGACATCGCCGTTAGTCGTTATCGCATAGTCCCCAGGCCGTGCTTGTTTTAGTTTTTCGATGATAACGGATTCGATAGGCTTCTGCATATCCTCGGGTACACTCGGCAAACTGTAGCCATAGATTATGCAGACCAAGACGACCAATAGGTAAGTAAAAACCCCAGGCTCCCAATTTTTCTTTTCAACAGCAACATCGTGACTCACTTTAGATCTCCTTGATATTGATTACTCAAAACAGGCGAAATCGCCTAGAACATTACCTTGAATGTTATACTACTAGTATCACGAAGCGTCAAGTCACGTATTTAAGCCATATACTATCCAATCGTGTGTTTCTATGGTCGACATCGTAAGTCGACCATGTTTTTTTCGTTAGTATGGTTTTTCTCCTTCTATATTTCCGGGGGGGTCGTATCTACATATCCAAAGGTCTGTTTGTGTATTGTCATTGTGTCTATCAAAGCAGGTATTTACACTACAGCCTACTTGCGTGGTGTCTGCCCAGACTATCTGCGTATAGTGACCACAATCCTCGCCACGGCGACAGGTATTTTTTTTATAATTATAAAAACGAATTTCATCCGCCCACCAGGTGACCGCCTCTTCGGGAGTGCTAATGAGGCTGCTATTATCGCTATCCGTTATCCATTGCCAGTAGAGGTTTTCACCATAGGATGTGTTGGGGTCGTGATAGAAATCACATTCGTTTTTTGTAAGTATTTTGCCCCATTCTCGTGCACTTTCTGCGAGGGTGTTTGACCATGTGAGAGGGGTGAGGCCATGCTCTTCGCGCACTTCATTGTGTGCATGAAGCATGACTGATGCATCAAAGCCCACTGCACTCTGTTGCTCTACTTCAGGCGCAGGTATTACACGTACTATGGAATCGACTTGGGGTGGGGAAGTAGTCCTCACTCTTCTTTCCACGGGTGCCTTGGAGATGGTTTCCAGTCTTTCTTCGGTACTTGTCGCTATCTGTGCTACTTCTCCTGGGGTATATACAGGTACCTGCGGCGTGGTGTACGCTACCTGAGTCTCGGGTGTGCTTGTGGACACAGGAGCATTCACGATAGATTTATTTATTATATTTTCTCGTGCAATGAAAAGGAGAGCACACACGAGTGAAAGCACAGCGAGAAGTACAATCGTCGTGAGCGTCCGTACCGTCTGGCGTGAGTAGTACATGCTTTTCTATTATACTACGATTTTACGTGTGTAGTGAAAACGCATATCATGAGTATATACATCCTAGATTACGATGTCCCCTATATTGCTCCCAAGTAAGTGATAGTCTTTTACCACTTCCCACCGTCTATCATTACGCTTGAGGAGAGTAATAGTATCGAAAGAGCAGGTGTATGAGGGCGCATTACCTTTTGAAAGCTTTTCAACTATTTCTGTGGTTTGTTCAGCATCTTTAGGATAAGCAAGTGACGCATGAAACTTTGTATCATTTTCATGGATTTTAAATTCAATCCAAGGGAGTTCCTTCAGTTTTTCTTTGAAGTCTTCAACAGCAGTCACTATTTCACTCGGTGCAGCCACATTCATATACACGACACGGTCATCAAAATTACCAAAACCAGAGAGTGTGTACTCCACAGGACTGTATGTATCCACAAAGCGTGCAATAAGGCGTTCAACATCAAAAAGGTCTGTACTGAGCGCCTCAAAGGGTGCTTTGATGGTGAGATGGGGGTCGATACTCGCGGTCACAGGTCGAAGGTGGTAGTGGTGTGCTAAGGCACGGCTCAAGTCCTCATGGTACTTTCGTGCATCCCCTTTAATCATGTGTGCAATCATGTATCGCATATCTGTGTACTATAGCACCCCTCATTAATTTTTAAAATTTTTGACCCAAAATACACCTAAAAAACATGATTATTGTCTTTTAATTAAAAGAGTTGTATTATCCGAACGCATCATTAACCAAGAGGAGAGAGAAATGTATATACATCAAACGAAAGATGAGTTGCGTCAGTTATTTGAAGAAGCACAGCTGGGAATGGACCCGGAAACCGGGGAAAAAGGGGGGCTCCCATGAAAGGCCCCCCGGGCGGAAAATACCCCCGAAATTCGCACCACGCCGAACCTCGGCCCCCCACCCAGAATGGGTCCCCAACCCCCGAGTCTTTCCCGGGGCCTCTTTTATGAAACGGCTGGTATAGTCTAAAGGTGAATAGTCATTCCTAAGGTTCCCATTCTCTGGAAGGAGTCTCTCATGCGTATCACTATAATGAGCCATAGTCCCACAGTGTCATTTCTCAAATTGTATTCGGCAGCGAATCGTTCTAAAATGACCTCTCTCATTTTATCACTCCTGCTGTTTGGTATTGGGTGCGTTGTTTTCACTCACTGAGTGGTATTTTTGGCACACCACTTGCTCTGTGTTGTTTTATCGCAGCACTATGCGTATTTCTCTTAGTCCCAAAATTGTTTTTTAGTAAGGGGAAGGAAAGAAGTACTCACCGTATTCAATGAAACGCGTATTCTCAAACCACGAGAAAAACACACTTTTGCAGATTCCCGACAAATGCGCACCTGGTGCCACTTCGGGGTTTATGTCATGTAGAGTTTGAACTTGCGCATATTGAAAGGTTTCCTATTTTGGAAATATTCATTCGAGAATTGAACTTTTCATCACCCGGGAATAAAAAACTGCTCTTTTCATTGAAGTTTGATTGGGACATAGATACTGCTCGACCACTCATGGTTGGCCAGTCCCCCTTGAACAATCGTGCCTTAAACGCAATCAAATCAAATAGTCTTCCCGAAGAAATCTGTGAGTATGTCGAAGAAATCATCTTTGCCAAAGTGCGCAATCTTGCTGATGACCAAAGTGAGACAGCGCCCGATTTTTTCGGACATTATTTTTGCGCATGTAGTGGAAACCTTGGCAGGTGAGCAGAGTTCTGATAAGACTTCGTTCATCAGCATTACGGTTTCCAGTCTCAAAGCAGCCCTACAGGTTGGGGATGAAAAACCGTTTCTCATCTAACCCAAGTTTCACCTTTACAGATCCTCGCTTATGGCGAGGGTTCTTTTATGATTTTTTTTTGTGGTCAAGGCCCTGCAGCGTGGACTTTTTTCTTTGTCCTGTGGTAGTTTATTAGAGGAAATTGTATCAATTGAAACCGCACCTTGAGAGTATCAAGCAAGGTAATTCATTCATTTTTGACAGGAGTAAGGACTGAAATGAAACAGGAATTTTTCGACGTCTGTCCGGAAGCAAAAGTGTTTAGGTACCAGGTTTTCTTAGACTCTTTTATTCTCGCCATTCTCGTTGTTGTTTTGTGGGCTTATGGTGGTCGTGATGAGTTTGGACTTGTGATGCTCATTGCTTTCTGCGGGTATCTCATAGTGTCTCTGTCTTTCCATTCATTGTTTTTCAAAATCGTTGGCAAAGACAATATGATTACTGTGCTCGATGAAAAGATAATGCTTATGCCTGGTGAATCGGTGCGTACGTTACGGTATCCTCGAGTCGTACACACAATTCCTCTCAAGGGGAATTAGCCATCGACTTTAACATTGGAAACCTCAAGGCATTTCATGACTTGGAAGAATTCCTGGTCGATTGTGATGTGCCAGATTTAGAGGCAAAAGCATTTCGTGTAGTTGCTGCACTGACATGGGGATACCCACTGGGGATATGGGTTCGTACAAACAATGTACTTCTGCATGACCAATTGCTGTTTGTATTGGCAGATGACATTCGGCGGAGGACTGCTGATGTCATGAAGTTCATCAGCGATTCACATTTTCCATGCTATCCTCCCATGCTTCAGACTTTTTTAATTCTAGGGGAACCCTAGGGAGCAACTATAATTCCCCTAGGGAACCCTAGGAGCAAGACAACTCCACCAACGAAGCGCTGCGTGATCCGGTGCTCGCGGCGCGACTTCTGGATCCAGCGCGCCTGAATATCTTGCTCTGTCTTCCTTGCACATGTGTACGATTCTCACAGAAGCTCATGGTCTCAAAATTATCGACCCGTACATCATTTCGGTCGGGGTCCTGGCGAATACTGGGTGGAACATTGCAAGATCGAAGATGGTCTTGCCATGCGCGTCTCCTCAGTATAGGAGGTATCGACGATGCACCATCAAAGTGAATATGGTGTAACGAGTTGGTTGGTGTGACATTGGTACCACACGACTGGGGCAATGGTACGTCTGATTGGTGTTCAAGAAGGTGCTCATTCTGGTATCGGTAAAGGACCCGATCCGTATGACCTACTCGGTCGCAGTGGCAAAAGCTGATGGAACCGTCTGGCAATACACGTCCACTTCCAGGGAACTTCTACACACTCGTGCAAATGCCGGACAGAGTGTGGTTCTCGCAATACCACAAGAAGGGTGGGGCAATGGACAGTGGCGAACCGGAGTATCTCGTGACCTCGATCAAGCAATCAGCGAGCCGGTGCGGTTTACACCCTGTTCCACCTACTACGGCTTCTTCAAGTATGAGAAAAAGAGAGGTTCGTGCGGTGGTGCCGCGAGTAGCAAACGCATTCGTGCTCGTCGGAGATCCAACGAATATCTGGAAGAATGGCAACCACGCAACAGACTTGCACTCCGTCCAACCGTATCGTGTCGAAATAGACCATACCTACGTCTCATGAAGCAAAACAAGCTCAAAGCGACTGAGCTGATGTTGCAGATAATGCAGGCATAATAGTCACCGCGAGCACTTGCCCGCGTTTCTCATACCGAAAGGTGGGAACGTGGGTTTTAAACAGGTACCAGACCCAACGTTATGGTTGTATCAGAGAGTGTGACAATATTCCAAAGACAACATGTGTTGCTGGCATCAAAGTACATCTTTTCCAGAGGCCCCTGCCTATGGTAGAGGTAAAATAGTAAGAGGCTCTCTTTGTTGAAATTTTTATAAAACAGAGCCGAGGGAAATGGATTTCCAAGGGACTCTGATAGGGACTGTCTCGTCTCGCTTAGGCGGCGGCCAACTGACAGCCGAACTTCCGGTGAACTAAGCATCTCGCAGGACCTCTAGCGGGAAGTCATACGACTGGGCGGTCAGGAAACCATACGAATCAAAACCTTCAGTAAGCGCAGCCATTATCCCCGCCATGCCTTCGTTGCTGTCTCTGGGTTTGCTCGAGGTCGTAGAATTCCTTTGCGAACGGCACAATCGTCGCGATGAAAAAACATGTACTCTTCCTTCTTGAGTTCGAGAATCGAGTCGCCACGCTTAACGGTGATCTGGAACATGCGATGGATTTCATCCTCGTCTTCGGACGCTTCCGTGCTGTCGAGGCTGGTGGATCGGAAGTGCGAACACCAACTCCAGTAGAGCTTGGTGTCGCCGATCTTAACCCAGCCCTCATAGTCGGTGCCATCGCGAATCTGTTTTATACATTATGACCAAAACTTTCTCGTCGTCATACCGTAATCTCCTTTTTGATTGTGAAATGTGCTTGTTTTGGGCAGTAACTCAAAAACCAAGTCAAAAATATCTTAGTACATAAAAATGTTCTGCTCCAACAATTTAAATTTCTAGCAAAATTTCTCTGGACCCTAGGGGACTGACCTAGGGGAATGTTCACGACTTCTTTTCTTCCGTTGCTGTTTTCCTTTGTGTTAAAATATCAATTGATTACTTTTCGCGATGAAACAACTCAGGCAAAAATTAACGTGACCCTGTGAGGTAACAATCGAGCCATTGGGGACTCATGTAATATAAAATGATAAGAAACGGCGTACATATCATGAGTAAAGCAATCATCATTATACTTCTCGTTGTCATACTTGGTTTTATTGGGGTGTTTTATTACTATCCACCTCAAGAAGTCGTACTGGTTGAACCTGTTCTGTGTACCACCGAGGCGAAAATTTGCCCCGACGGTTCGTCTGTTGTACGCACTGGTCCCTCATGCGAGTTTGCAGAGTGCCCAGCTCCCGTTCCTGTTGTGGAGGTAAAAGAAGAAGGGAAGGTCGCACTCAATCAAAAGATTTTAAATAATGGAATATTTGTCACACCACTTGAAGTCACTGCAGACAGTCGATGTCCCTCTGACGTGATGTGCGTATGGGCAGGTGAAATTTCTCTAAAGACACGCCTTGAAAAGGGAACAACAACTGCGGATGTAGTATTCAAGCAACAGTCGGCAGTTGTCTTTGAGGGATACTCCATCACGCTTACTGACGTAATCCCCGAAAACAAATCAACAACAACCCTGAATAAAGCAGATTACCGATTTACATTCACGATGACACCACTAGCGCAATTGATGGTAGGAAGCGTCTCAGGGCGAGTGACACTGAGTCCTATCTGCCCTGTAGAGCGTGTCCCACAAGAACCGCAGTGTTCACCAAAACCGTATGCAACCACCATTGAGATTAGTGAAGTGGGGAAGAGTGTGGTTATGAAGACCGTACAGAGTGACAATATGGGAGCATTCAAGATAGATCTTCCGGTGGGTACCTACGTGCTCCACGCACTCACCGTAAATAACGCCCCAATGCCCTCGTGTGCGCCCGTGAACGTTACCGTTAAATCAGGTCAGGCAAGTACACAGGACATCTCCTGTGATACAGGGATTCGGTAAGGGTTCAAGATATATTAATTCCCGAGGTCGGACCTCGGGAATGAGAGTATTTTCAAATTCTGATATCTGTGTTGATTTAAAAGTTTCTGTATGTTTGTTCACTTCGACGACTAATCTCGAGGACTTCAATGTTTTTTCCCATGTCGAGAAAAATAATTCGGATGCTCCCATATCGTGCCCGGTATATGTCTCTGTATCCAGACAGTTTTTTAATATCGAGATCTGTAGTATCTCGACTCAGGATTTGCTGAAGAATTTTTTCTACTGCGGCAAACTCCTTGTCGCTGAGCCTTTTAAGAAATTTTTGATTTCTGTCCATGCATTTTTTTCATTGAGGCAAGTAGTTGTTCTACGGGTACCCCATGTCCAGTTTCTTTCGTAAAATCAACGACTGTTTCCCACCCGTCTTCATCTGCATCTACGGGAGTAATTTTAAAAAGTGGAGTAGAACGACGAAAAACGGTGATCGACTCACCCTTGCTGACGCGTGTAATATACGCATCCATATTCTCACGGAGTTCTTTAAGTCCAACGGTCGTTTTTTTAATTTTTGTGCTCATTCAATAAGTTTAACTTAAGTTTAACTTAAGTCAAGATACAAGGAGTACGGTACCCTCATTGTACTAAAGAAAATAAAAAAGTGGACAGGGAAACGAGGCTAAAAGGGAGGCGTGTGATGATAGAGGTACATGAGTTACATTCTATGATTTAAAGAAAGTGAGGGGGGACAGGGACAATAAACTTTAATATTTCATGGTGTAATTTGTGATCACAAGTTGCTAAGTATATTTGGTCATGCGGAATGCATTGTGGTCACAAGTTACTAACTATAATTGTTCGCTCTGCTCCAATTCTAGTAAGTACTTTTCGACCTCGGCTCGCGGTTCGTCGCCCTAGGAAGGGGCGACTCATATCGCTCCGCCCTCACAGTTGGCCCGTACACAAAGCAGTTTGTGTACTAAAACAAAAGAGTCGTTGTCTTTCAACAAGACAACGACTCTTTTGTTTTGCCAACTGTGACCCTACCGGGAAATTCGAAGCCTACTGCTTCAGTACACCTTGTCAGTATTTTGTTTCCTTTCAGTCACAAAATACTAGGCAAGGTCTTCGATTCCCGGACGAAGAGTCTCTCAGACTCTTCTTAGGGTCATGGGAAGTTTAACAAAGAAAAATCCCTTATGAATAAGGGATTTTTCTTTAAAAACTTCTACCATGACCCTACCGGGAATCGAACCCGGATTTCTTGGATGAGAACCAAGTGTCCTAACCGTTAGACGATAGGGCCGAATGTACGTTTTGCATCATTGTAGTTTAAATCTGGCCGCCTGCGTCACTTTTGCTTCTGGGTAGAAGAAAAAGTGACAGACTCAGAAATTATAGTCGCTTGCGCTCTTTAATTTCTGGCCACCGTTAGACGATAGGGCCAGACTGTCTGTGAAGACAGAATTGGTGAGTAAAACACATGCCAGCGTTTTCTCAATTCAAATGCTGATTACTCAGCAAAAGTAGTTATACCAGATTTTTATATTTTAATAAAGCGCTTACATAGGCCTTGCCTATGGTGAAATGCCTGTGTAGAAACTAGGGAACAGGGAACATTACAGGTAATTTCTTATGTACGTACATTGTGTTGACAATGTAAGTACATACGATTAAACTATATGCATGACTACATTAAGCATACGTATTGAAGAAAAGACAAAGAAAGAAGCGGCAAAGACACTTGCTGCGCTTGGACTTGATATGTCGAGTGCAGTAAAGATGTTTCTCCATCAGGTGGTAATAGAGCAGGGAATTCCTTTTAAACCTACACGCACACCTCGTGAAATTGTAGATGAATATGACAAGGAGGTGGCATGGGCAAAGAAGCATGGGAAACGATACTCGAACGCGAGTGAGATGTTTGCGGATATTATGAAAGAGAAGGACTAGGTATGTATCAGATTGTCTACGCAAAGAGATTTGAGAAGTCTTTGGCAAGATTAATCAAAGGAGGACTAAAGAAGTCAGTACAAAAAGAAATAATTGAAACAATTGATTTAATAGCGAGCGGTTCACCGTTACCTCCTTCATACAGAGACCATCAACTTCATGGTGTGTACGCAGAGTATCGCGAATGCCATGTACAGGGAGACCTTCTCTTGATGTATCAGATTTCCAATAAAGAACTTGTGCTTTTTATGGTGAATGTCGGTTCACACAATGATTTGTTCAATCAGTGAGAGTACTTTCTAGTGGTGCATACATAGGCCTTGCCTATGGAGAAATTGCCTATGTAGATATAAACTCTTATAGCGAATTGTTGAATACAATTGTATCTAGCATTGACTGGATATCAGAGTCAGTGACTTGTTGGCGACCACTACAAAATACTCCTTGAGTATGTATCACGAGGTATCCTGTGTCATAAGGTTTTACATAATAAGTTGACGGATTTGAGACTACAGGATATTTCAAAATGAACTTATTAAGAGTTGTGTTTCCAACAACTACTGAGCCTAGGTCAGTATAGGTAATTTGTTTTGCATCAGGTTTTTGTAGATTTGCACTGCTATTGTTTAATTGCAAAAGAAATTCTTGAGTATCATATACAGAATTATCATGTTCCCCATAAAGGAAGTATTGCAACTCAATAAAAGTACTATTTACATCTTCAAATTCGCTACAATATTCGCTTTTTATTGAAGATACATTGTGAATGTCATTGCTATGTACTTTGTAGTATCGCGGAATAGACATTGTCACAAGTGGTTCGGAATCACTAGGACTTCGATAAAGTTCTACTTTATGAGGTATGTCAAAAACAATTGGGACTCCAATTGTAAAGACAAAACAAATTAATAGGAGTAACACAATGCCTGAAACGATTCCAATACGATGCCAAATCAAATATGATTTATCTTTAGACATAGACAATAATGTTAAGTATACATATCTTTCGAAAGATATAAAATAAGTACACAGGAACAATATATTCCTAAATTCATTGCTGTCTCAGTCCGACTTTTGGTAATTATGAAATTGATATCTGTGAAGATGGTATACTACTCTCATGATACAGGCGCAGACACTGGAAATACTGAAGACGGGGGCGAATGCTTTTCTTACGGGGGAGCCGGGGTCGGGGAAGACGTATGTGCTCAATCGGTATATTGATTGGCTCACAGCATGCGACATACCGGTGGCTATTACAGCCTCCACGGGGATTGCAGCGACACACATTGGCGGTACCACGATACACTCGTGGGCGGGTATTGGTGCGCGCGACACGCTCACGCAGTACGACCTCGACAACATCATGGGGAATGAAAAGACCGTGCGCCGTGTGAAAAAAGCACGCGTGCTCATTATTGATGAAATCTCGATGCTCGATGGGCGTGTGCTCGATATGGTGGAGACGGTGTGTCGCACGGTGAAGCAATCGGGAGAATCTTTTGGGGGGATGCAGGTAGTACTTGTGGGAGACTTTTTTCAGTTGCCACCTATTGCAGGGAGAGGGGAGATGTCGCGCTTTGCCTTTGAGTCGCGCGCGTGGGAGAGTGCAAAATTCCTCACGTGCTACCTCACCGAGCAGCACCGCCAGGAGGATGAACTCCTCTTAGGGCTTCTCAATTCTATTCGCAAAAATGATGTGGACGAGAGTCACTACACGCTCCTCAGTGAGCAAACAGATGTAGGCTACACCGATATCGAACCGACGAAACTCTATACGCACAACAGTGATGTCGACAGTATGAATACTTCGCGCCTTAAAGAACTCAATGCCGCGAGTGTCCATTTTAAGATGGATACAAAGGGGAATAAATATGTCGTGGAGACGTTGGTAAAAAACTGCCTCTCACCTGAGACGCTCGAACTGAGGAAGGAGGCGATGGTGATGTGCACGAAAAACAACTTTGAAGTGGGGTATGTAAACGGAACGTTGGGGCGGGTGGTGGACTTTGATAGGGAAGACGGATTCCCCGTGATTGAAACGAGTGATGGGAGAAGTATTAAAATCGCTCCGCAATCATGGTCGGTCATAGAGGATGGGAAAGTGAAGGGAGAAATCACGCAGGTGCCGCTACGCCTCGCGTGGGCTATTACCGTGCATAAGAGCCAAGGGATGTCACTTGATGCTGCAGAAATAGACCTCAGAAATGCCTTTACCTACGGCCAAGGATACGTCGCACTCTCCCGCGTACGCTCTCTTACCGGAATGAAAATAATCGGCCTCAATTCACAAGCGCTCCTTGTGGACCCGCGTGTGGTACACAAGGATGAGCACTTCCGCGAGGAGTCGGATGATGCGGAGTTTGTGTTTGCCGAAATGGAAAGTGAAGAAGTGACCACGATGCAGAAAAACTTTGTAAATGCCTCGGGTGGTAAGTGGGCAGAAAAGGTGGAGGGAAGGGTAAAGCATGCGGGTGTGCCGGTACGCGAAAATACGTATGCGGTCACCAAAGAACTTGTGGAAAAATGTATGAGCGCACACGATATTGCAAAGACGCGTGGCATGGCACTTTCGACCATCTGGTCGCATATTGAAAAACTTGCAGAGGATAAGGAGATAGGAAAGAAGCATATTGAAAATCTTATTCCTTCGGATGCTGTTTGGACTGCTGCGTACCCCCATATATCCAAAGCATTTGAAAAGCATGGCACGGAGAAATTAAAGCCAGTCTTTGAAGAACTTGATGAGGCGTATGACTACGACCTCATTCGCCTCGGAAGACTTTTGTATACGATTAAATAATATGCGTGGTGTTGGTGTGTGGTTTGGGATACGAAGAGTGAAAAGGACCCGGCGCCGCAGGCGCCAGGGGAGTGCTGCGCACTACCTCTCGCACAAGGAGCGTGCTCGTGCATTCGCGCATGAGCGTCTCGAGTACTGGAGTACTCACTATGGATGCTCGTATGGCCGAGTCGCGATACGCGACCAAAGGACGCGCTGGGGGAGTTGCTCAAGCAAGCAAAATCTCAATTTTAATTACCGCATTGTCTTTCTTCCGCCACATCTTGCGGACTACATTATCGTGCACGAGTTGTGCCACCTTCTCGAGCTTAATCACGGGCCACAATTTTGGGCGCATGTCGCGCGCGCATGCCCCGAGTATGTGTCTCATGTGAATGAACTGCGTGCATGCGATATGCATACACTTGGTACGTAGGATGACTTTGTATCAGAGTGATTAGGGATGGTATACTGGGGATTATGAAAATATTTGGATCATTTTTTGGACTTGCACTTTTTGCACTCAGCGCATTTTTTAGCCCTGTTTTTGCTGCGGGTGACGACGTCACCATCTTCTTTTTTGGTCGCGACGACTGTGCCCATTGTGCGGAAGAAAAGGCATTTTTGGCTGAGTACTTGCCTACGGTAGAAGGAGTGACGTATGAATACTTTAATGTCACGGAGGATGATGCGGCTAAAGACTTGTATGAAAAGGTGCTTGCGAAGCACGAGCTTTCTCATGTGACACCGGTCACGGTGATTGGTGATGTGGTATTTCAGGGGTATGACACGGATGAAATCACGGGTACCTTTATCAAGGATGCGGTAGAGCGCGCGCGAGCGGGCGATATTCGCACGATTGAGGACCATCTTGCGCGCGCGCCAAAGCAAGCAGATAGTTTCAAAGGTGCGGGCTGTGATGAAAATGGTACTGAGTGTGGCACGCTCACCAACCCCAATATGTACATGTTTAATCTGCCCATCATTGGTGTGGTAGATTTTAAATCCTTTTCACTCATCTCACTTGCAGCTGTACTCGGTACTATCGACGGTTTCAATCCCTGTGCGATGTGGGTGCTTATAACCTTCCTCGTTCTTCTTACGCAGGTGGGGGACAAAAAGAAGATGATGTTGGTCGCAGGACTTTTCATTGTCGCGGAGGCCGTTATGTACAATCTCATCCTCAATGTGTGGTTTACTACATGGGACTTTGTAGGGCTTGATAGTATTGTGACGCCACTTGTCGGAATACTTGCTCTCTTTGGCGGTGCGTTCTTCCTCTATCGTTGGAAGAAAAATCGTTTCAAGCCACTCATCTGTGATGTTTCTGATCTTGAGACACAGGGGAAGACGATTGCCCGTATTCAAAAGATTATCGAGCAACCGACTACCATTGTTACGGTACTAGCCGTAATCGCGATTGCGTTTTCGGTCAATATTATTGAGTTTGCGTGCTCCATTGGTATTCCACAGGCATTCACCAAGATTCTCGAGCTCAACGATCTTTCCTTCGCGTCACAACAGTTCTATATTCTTATCTACACACTCGGCTACATGGTGGACGACCTCATTGTCTTTGGTCTCGCTATTTGGGGCTTCTCGCGCCTTGAATCACATGGGCATAAGTATGCACAACTCTCGCTTCTCATTGGTGGATTCCTCATGCTTATCTTGGGTGCGATACTTATTATCAATCCAAATATCTTTGTCCTATAGGACGGGCTTATAGTTTAGTACTGTGACAGAGTACAGTAAGAACCCCTCCAACTTTCGAAGGAAAGTTGGAGGGGTTCTTTTCGTGTTGTGAAAGTAGTGACTCCATGAACTTTCTGATACTATGCCTCTATGAATCTTCCCGCAGATATTATTCTCATCGATAAGCCGCTCGGCATTACGTCCTTTGATGTTATTCGTCGGCTACGGAGGGAACTTGGCATCCGCAAAATGGGGCATGCAGGAACCCTCGACCCGCTTGCCACAGGGCTCATGATAATTGGGATAGAAAGTGGTACGAAGAAACTGAGTGAGTATTTAAAACTTGATAAAGAATATATAACAGAGGTGCGCATTGGTGAGCGGAGGAGCACAGGCGACTTAGAGGGGGTAATTATTGAATCATGTGATGTGCCTGTACTTCAAGAGTCTGTGGTACGGGAAGTGCTTCACACAATGCAAGGAGAAATCTCGCTCCCCGTCTCAGCGTACTCAGCAATTAAAAAAGATGGTGTTCCGATGTATAAGCGTGCGCGCAAGGCTGAAAAGGCCGGTGAGACTATAGAGGACGTACCTGCGCGTACAATGCGTGTCGATGAAGTAGAATTGCTTTCGCTTACGTGTAGTGAAGGGAAGTGTGTGGCGACTATTCGCTTTGCGGTGGGAAGCGGTACCTACATTCGCTCGCTCGGAGAAGAGTTAGGAAAGCGTCTTGGCTATCCTGCAACACTCCAAAGTCTTCGACGAACACGGATTGGAACATATAGCGTTTCAGATGCACGGAAACTTAGTTAAACTGAGATATGAAAAGGGCGCTCAAATTTCGAGCGCCCTGTTTTGTCACTGAAGAACTTTTTATTCGAGAATCTTTTGCTGAATTTCACGGAGGTTTGAAAGATCGAGCGGAAATGATCGCTCTGCAACACGTTTTCCGAGATGTTGCAAAAGTAACATTCGGTTCAGTGTGTCCTGCTCGGCGAATGGATTCACTGGTATGGTTATGATGATGGAATGTGAGTCCCCGTCATACCAGGCCATGAGTACATTAGCGAGTGCGGAAACTTCGCTACTATTTCTGATGGTTTCTAATTCCACTTCGATTTTCTCTTCAGCATTTATGCTCGGCAGAAGAATTGTCGGAATGGTGAGACTTACATTTGCTTCACCCGCTTTCACAACAGCCAGTATTACTCTGGGCATATCTTGGACTGACATTTGGTTTCCCCTTATAAAAATGAACTTACGATAGTGCAATAATATAGTACATACAAATTTGAGGTATGTCAATATACTGATGGCCCGAAACGCGAAGCGTTTCGGGCCATTCTTCGGGTCATTTATGAACGGTCACGTTTCGGCATACTATACACCATCGCTGTTTCGTGACGCCATGCATCCGCCCATTCTCTGCGGGAGAGGATGACCCTTGGAGTCGTGGCAGGTTTCACTTCAGGGACATGCACCTTCTTGGTGTTGATTTCCTTTTTTGCAAGGCGAGTAAGTTCACCGCGAAGGTATTCTCTTCGTCCATTCTCGGACACATGCTTTAAAACTTCCCTTACCGAACGAGGAATGGCAGCAATATCACCATTTGCGAGTTCGATTACTCTTTTTAGCTTTTGCTGACCGTCTTGGTCAAGGTTCCGTACACTCATTTGTGACCTCCAAAGAACGTTTATATCAAAGAAGATTATACAACACATATTTAATACATGCAAGCATTAAAAACCCTGAAATTTAATGGTATTTCAGGGTCTCTATTCTTTGTATGTGGTGAATAGTATAGGTTAGCAACGATTCAATCTGTTATGAAAGCAATTCCTCCACCACTGCTTTTACATCTCCTCCATCAGCCTTGCCTTGAAGTTCTTTCATAAGTGAGCCAATAAGCATACCCATTTTTGATTTGTCTGGAGCACCCAACTCAGCAATCTTTGTCGCTACAATAGGTCTAATTTCCTCACGGGACATCATTTGGGGAAGATATGACTCCAGTACCACAAGTTCTTCACGTTCTACCACAGCGAGGTCCTCGCGTCCTCCTGCCTCAAATTGCGTAATAGATTCTTTACGCTGCTTTGCAAGGCGCTTAATAACTGAAAGTACGCCAGCATCGTCGAGCGGAGTCTGCGGTGTGCGGCCCGTGGACACCAGCTCATTGGTAAAGGCAGTGAGCATACTGCGCACCGTGCGGAGTTTCACCGCGTCATGTGCCTTCATTGCTTCCTTCAATTCTTCTCTAATTTGTGTGTGTAAATCCATAATCCATTTAACTTAATGCTTCTATCCTACCACAAATCACACCATACAAAGGGCCACCCTTCGCAATTGTGCGAAGGGTGGCCCTTTGTATAATCTTTGTATGGTTTTGGGGCGTGGTAGAATAGCGATTATGGAAACGTTTCAATTGCTTATTGTGGTTTTGCTCATCGCGGTTATTGGTATTTTGGTGTATGTATTTTTTATAAAAAAGGAAGAGGAAAAGGAGGATACGTCCTCTGATGGACTCCTCATGCTCCAGCAGCAACTAGCAGAACTCACACGCACCATGAATGAGCGCATGGGTGAAAGTAATAAAGTAATGCAAGAAGGAGCACGGGCACAATTTCGTGAGAGTCGTGAACTCATTCAAGAAATCAACAGGGAAGTGAATGAGCAATTGCGTAATGTGGTGAAAGGGGTGACCGAAGTTTCGGAATCCTCAAAGCAAGTCTTTACCATCGCTGATCAACTCCAAAACCTCGAAAAGATTCTCACACACCAAAAACAACGGGGAAACCTCGGTGAAGCGTCACTCCAACTTGCGCTCGAAAATATACTCCCCGCTAGCGTATACGAACTCCAGTATTGTTTTCCAGGAGGGGAGGCAGTGGATGCTGTTGTTAAAACTAAAGACGGTTTGATTCCCGTGGATGCAAAGTTTTCACTCGACAACTATCGCCGGCTCGTTGATGAAACGAATGCTGAGAAAAAGGAGGAACTTGAGAAAGAATTTAAAAACGATTTGAAGAAGCGCATTGATGAAACGGCGAAGTATATTCGTCCCAAGGACGGGACACTCCCGTTTGCTTTTATGTATATTCCTGCAGAGGCAATCTACTATGACCTTCTCGTAAATGAGGTGGGCTCAATAAAGGTAAATACGCGCTCGCTCATTGACTACGCATACAAGGATAAGAATGTAATCATCGTGTCACCAACGACGTTTGCTGCATACTTGCAGTCAGTCCTTTATGGTTTCCGTGCGTTTAAGATTGAAGAGTCTGCAAAACAGATAGGGAAGCATGTCGAGGGGCTTTCACGACACCTGAAGGCGTATGACGACTATTTCAAAAAAGTAGGTACATCACTCGGTACCACCGTGAGTCACTACAATGCTGCACAAAAAGAGTTTGGAAAAGTCGATAAAGATGTTGCCAAGATTACGGACGGTAGTATCGATTTTGAGTCTATCGCACTCGAAAAACCACAGCAATTGGTAGAGTAAGAGATGTGAAGATACCATGAAATAAAAATAGGCACGGAACAAAGTCCGTGCCATTTTTGAAGATATCTGATGCATCACATAAGCAATCTATTCTTTTTTGTGACAGATGTTTCTTTTGGCTTTATCATGAAGACGCTGAGTTTTGAATCGTCTGGCCCCGCGAGAACGAAGATGTACTCATCCTTGCATAAAAACATGATGACAATTTCTGCCGATTTTGATTCATGTAACTCATTCTTCTCATTCAACTTGTTTATCAGAAGACTTTTACTTTCGACAAGAACAGTACTGAGCGACGCATGGTCTTTGCAGTACTCTTGTCCTGTCGTTACGAACCGGTTTTTGTCACCTTTGACGGTGGATGCTTGGGAGGGGTCGGTGTAATACACGTAGCCCATAACGAAAAGTATGGCAAATGCAACACTGATGATCAGTTTCATTTGAACCTCCGGATATGTGAAAGAACAAGTGGAATTATGACACACATTCTAATAATTGCAAAGTTATAAAGAATTCTGTGTTCTATGCATTAAGAGCTGTATGTACGGCTGGGGAGTTGCATATTTTTGTGTTTTCTTGTAGAATCACCCCCACATATGGCAAAGAAGGAAACAACAAAAGAAATACAGAGCGAATTCGCGGTTATTGAGACAGGCGGGAAGCAGTACCTCGTATCAGTCGGGGATGTGCTCCTTGTTGAACTTCTTGGCGAGCACAAAGAAGGAGATGCAATTGAATTTGATAAAGTACTTATGGTAGACAATGGTTCAGATACGACTATTGGTGAACCATACATTAAGGGCGCAGCCGTAAAGGCAACTTTCCAAGGCGAAAAGAAAGGTGACAAGATTCACATCGTTCGCTACAAGGCAAAGAGCAACCGCGACCGCCGAATTGGCCACCGCCAAAAGTACGCACAGGTAAAGATTGAAGCCCTCAAATAAATTTGAAATAAAAGCCCCGCGCCACAAGCGCGGGGCTTTTTTGAATTATTCCAGCCATAAATACACATTAAATGGGGTTCTTTACTAGTATGTCGCACTCTGCGACATAAAATATGCATCGGCGGTGGCCGATTCTTCTGCTAGCAAAGAACCCTGGTCCCACCTTTGGTGGGGTTCTTTACTAGTATGTCGCACTCTGCGACATAAAATATGCATCGGCGGTGGCCGATTCTTCTGCTAGCAAAGAACCCTGGTCCCACCTTTGGTGGGGTTCTTTACAAATATTATATACCATGTCATAATAATGTTGCTTGATCTTTACAACTGTAGTACCCACTCAACTGAAAGGAAATAGTATGGAACTTGGAATGTTTTCGGTATCAGGTCACGTCGTGCTCTACGCCTGTTGTTTCATCATGGCAATGGCCATCCTCTATGCATGTGAGACATTGCCTCACTGCGTTTCTCCGCGATTATTGAGTCCACACTCGAAGGGTAACTCGTTTGTGGTAGGAACAGCGATGTTTCTCATGTACTTTGGCTTTTTTGGAATCGTCACTTTGATGATTCCAGCAGTGTCTCATGATCTCTCAATGGCGTTCGCCATCGCTGGGGGCTTTCTCAGTTTTTGTACCTCTGAGAAGTATAAGTAACCACTGCAGTTCTTAGAACCCCGTCGGCTTTTGCCACGGGGTTTGTTTTATTTATGGTTTCTAGTTTTAAGTTTTAGAAAAGTCCTAACTTCTATTTTTGAGTGCGTTTTTAATAGTTTCGGGGTCTGCATACTCAAGTTCTGAACCCGTTGAGAGTCCACGGCCGAGATGGGTGACTCTGATATTGTGCTCGTCGATAAGTGAACGTAACAGTGTTTCTACATATCTTCCGGTGTTTTCGCCATCGGGGTTTATAGCAAAAGCAAGAATTATTTCTTTGAGACCGAGTGGTGCGCGCGTTTCTACAATGTGCTTCAACATACCGCCTCGCAATTTCTTAACATCCT
Organism: Candidatus Kaiserbacteria bacterium; assembly: GCA_016699245.1. Lineage (NCBI taxonomy): Bacteria > Candidatus Kaiseribacteriota > Candidatus Kaiserbacteria bacterium. The sequence continues at coordinate 210,437 of CP064968.1, forward strand.
GTGTATCGAGAAGGGGAACAGTACCACCGAGTACTAAATAAAGTCCATCATACATGCCACTGCGCTCTATCGCGTCGATATCGGTATCGCGCTCAACGACCGTAAGTTTACTCTTGTCACGGTGCGCACTATGACAAATACTACACGTCTGATCGGTACTTTGAAGTGTATGAAAGCGCGCACATGAAGGGCAGGAGATGACGTGGGTGCGAATAGTGCGGATGAGTTCAGAAAGTTCTGCAACATCAGCAGGAGGAAGCGTGAGTAAATGAAATGCAAAACGTTTTGCTTGGCGCGAGCCAATGCCAGGAAAATGCTCAAAATGTTTGATGAGTTTGTCGAATGTAGTCATGAATTAGAAGTCGTCGCGGTCTGCGCCTACGGTGTGGTGTGTATCAAGATTGATAAAGCGAACGTGCTTATCGTCGAAGTAGAGTTCAGTTTTGCCAACGGGCCCATTACGATGCTTCTCAATGAGAATTTCAGCGATGTTGGGGCGATCAGATTCCTTGTTAATTTTGTCTTCACGATGAATAAACATCACCACGTCGGCGTCCTGTTCTATCGAGCCAGAATCACGAAGGTCGGAGAGTCGTGGTTTGCCACCACGCTGCTCAACGGCACGCGATAACTGTGAAAGAGCAATGACAGGAACATCGAGTTCACGCGCGAGAATTTTTAATGAGCGTGAAATCTCGGTCACTTGCTGCACCATAGAATCGCTCGCTTTTGAACTCGTCGGGCTCATTAATTGGAGATAGTCTACAATGAGTAAGTCAAGGCCGTGCTCGTTTTTAAGACGGCGTGCTGATGAGCGCATTTTGAGAATATTATTTCCTGGCTGGTCGTCGATATGAATTGGTGCTTCTGAGAGACGTGCCATTGCGGCTTGCACTGCTTCAAATTCACTATCGGAACGTAATTTACCCGTGCGAAGTTTCCAAGAGTCAACCCCTGCTTCTGCCGCGAGCATACGGTCGACTAACTGTTGATCGCTCATCTCAAGAGAGAAGATACCGACTGAGGCACGGTGGATACACGCAGCATTACGTGCAATGTCGAGCGCAAGCGTTGTCTTTCCCATTGAAGGTCGTGCAGCAAGAATGATAAGGTCTGACTTTTGAAGTCCTGCAAGAAGATTGTCGAGGCCGGAAAAACCGGTAGGAATACCGCGGTGGGTTTCTTCTGACGAATTGAGGCTTTCAAAACGGTCCCATGCTTCGGTGAGGGAACTCCCAATCGGGGTAAATTTTTGCGTGGTTGGAGCATTGGTTACTTGGTAGATGCGCTTTTCGGCACCATCCATAGCTTCGTCGATATTTTCGGGGTCAGAGTAGCCTATTTCTGCAATTTCATCCGCAGCATTAATCAGGCCGCGAAGGATTGCTTTGTTTTGGACAAGTTCTGCATAGTAGAGTGCGTTACCTGCAGCAGGAACTGATTCTACAAGTTCGGTGATGTATGCAGCACCGCCCGTACGCTCAAGGAGGCTACGAGACTTTAGTTTGGTGGTAATCGAAAGAATATCGATAGGGTCACCATGCATGAAGGTGTCGAGAATAGCACGGAAGATTTCACGATGCTTGTCTGCGTAGAAGGACTCAGGATACACGGTCACCGAGACATCGTGCATCACTTCAGATTTTAAAATGATAGCACCGAGGAGCGCCCTTTCGGCTTCAAGGTTTTGGGGAGGCATACGAAGAAGCCTACTTTTGGTGCCATGTGGCCGTGTGTCTTCTCGGGTATCTTCCATAGTGGGAGCATTGTATCACGAAGAATTGTTCTCAGGTAAAAAAGGGGATAGTGGGGATTTTGGGGATAAGGGATTATGATTCGTTACTCAACATTTTGATATCTTTTGACCCTGGGGACTATCCTCTATGGTATAACCCTTAAGATTGATTGCTTGGCGGAGAAGGTCGGCCTCGCTCCAATTAAGAGTTGCGCGAGCAATTTCGCGTTTATCGAGTAGTTCTTGGATATCTTCGGGGACTTCTTCACGAGCAACTATTCCTAGTTCGCGTACAATGTCGCTTGCATCGTCAGAGAGCCCAATATCGAGTACTGCATCAATTGCCTTGAGTGTAGCGACTTTATCGGGATTCGTAAGCGACGGGTCTTTGATTATTTCCCACATAAGGGCGATTGCTCTTGGTGTGTCGAGGTCGTCATTAATGGCTTCGTGAAAGCGTGCACGGTAGGATTCACTTACCGTGCCGGAGATATTTTTGCTTTCTTCAAAGATAAAGCGACGTAAGCGGAAAAGCGCTTGTTTTGTTGCATCGAGTGCTTCGAAGGTGAAGTTCATAGCAGTGCGATAGTGTCCCGTGAGGAGCCAATAGCGGTATACAAGGGGTGTATACCCACGGTCGACAAGTCCTGAAAGGCGAATACCATTACCGAGAGATTTTGCTATTTTTGTATCATTGATTTTAAGATGTGCATTGTGAAGCCAGTAGGCAACATACGGTTTGCCGGTTACCGATTCCGCCTGCGCAATTTCACCATTATGGTGTGTATACATGAGGTCTTCGCCACCTGTATGGATGTCTACTTGTTTGCCCAACGTACTAAAAATCATAGCAGTACATTCTATATGCCAACCGGGGAAACCCTTACCCCAAGTGCTTTCCCATCCGAGTAATCCCTTTTTCCATAGTGCAAAATCAGCAGGATGCCGTTTCTCAGAATTGACTGCTACGCGAGAGCCACTTTGTAAATCGTTAAGATTTATTTTTCCAAGGACACCGTACTTGGGGAATTTAGTAATATCAAAATATACACCATCAGAAGTTTCGTACGCATAGCCTTTTTCGTAGAGGGTTCGAATAAGTCGAATCTGTTCACTGACGTAGTCACTCGCAGGAGTGTACTTGGTGGGGCGCAGGTTGCGAAAAGCATCATTGTCATCCTTGAAGGACTGCATATAGGTATCAGCCACCTCACGCATTGCGGTAAGTGAGATAGGTTTACCCTCACGCTTTAAGGCCTTCATCATTTTATCTTCGCCCGCATCGGCGTCGTCGGTGAGGTGACCAAAGTCAGTAAAGTTAATGACATTTTTAACTTTGTAGCCATTGTATATGCACACACGCTTGATGAGGTCAGTAAGTAAAAACGAGCGTAAATTGCCAATATGGATATGATCGTAGACCGTCGGTCCACATGAATACATGGTCACGATGCCGGGCTTCAAGGGGATGAATACTTCCTTTGTCCTGGTGGCAGAATTATAGAAATAGAGGGGAGGATGTGGTTCCTGAACGTGTGAAGAAGAAAGAAAATCGAAAAAACCCATATATTAAAAAATTATGAATACGCACAGTGTAGCAAAAACTTACACACCCTGCATGCTACATCCAGCCATTGCGCTTGAAGAAAGTAAAGAAGCCAATAGTAACAGAAACCATAATACCCACAATAATCCAAAAATCATGCTCTTGACCAATAATAGGTGCAGAAACTACATTCATACCAAACATCGAACTAAATAGTGCTAAAGGGAAGGTAACAAAGGCCATAATACTCAGTTTCTTGATGATTTCATTTTGTTTTGTGGTAAGCATGGCGCTGTTGGTTTCACGTAGTGCGGAGAGAGTTTCATACTGAGTATTTACTTTATGCTTTAAAAGTTTGTACTGATTATGAATAGCACGCATTTCTCTTACAAATTGCTCGCCGTATATATCCTCAATATGTTGCGATAAATCCTCAAGCACATCCTCATGACCACGAATGATGTGACGAAACGCAATAAGTTGTTTACTAATCGAAGAAATTTCATATACCATACGTTTTTCGTTATTTTTGAAAATTTCTGATTCAATTTCAGAAAGTTTTGACTCAATGTACTCTAGTTTAGAATGTGCAGTGTCATACAGGTTACTAAAAAGCGACACAAAAAGGTGCACACCTGTTAAGCCTCGTTGATTTTTGCGGAGGGTCGTTGCCACTTCAAATTGGCGTTTGTAGCGATCAATACCTTCCATTTCTTCATATTGTACGGTGAGTAAATTACCCTTAGAAATAAGAAACTTCACTTCAAACTGATGTTCAACATCAAGGTTTTTGATAGTAGGGAAGTCAAGCGTGACTTTAATGGTGTTTTCGGCACGTTGGACAGTATTTTTTGGCACTACGGCAGTGAGGTCGGTCATGAGGGTTGGAGGAATGTCCGTATCACGGAGTACTTTTTGCACTTCTTCAGCAGAAGGGTTTTTGAGATTTACCCAGAGGAGTTTCCCTTGTCTAAAACGTTCAATCATAGTGTAATGTTACCATACCAACACTAATACCAATCTCTCTGTTTTGTATAAGTGGGGAAGAATGCGATAATATAAAAATGATACACAATGAAGAGCAGAACGACTCCACGATGAGTGGAGTACATGAAGACGACTCGAGTGGGAAACGCACTCAGCCCCTTTTGGGTATTGGGCTTGCAGTACTGCTAGCAACGGCAACTTTTTTTTCAGGTCTCCATCTTGGCAATGACACGCAACTCGAAGCCAATCTTTTTTCATTCCTTAGAAGTAACGAAACAAAAGCAGATGACTCTATTGATCTTTCTGAATTTTGGGACGTATGGGATTTGCTTGACAAAAAGTTCGTCACATCGGCCACTACCACTCCTATTTCTGATGCAGAAAAAATTCAAGGTGCGATAGAAGGTCTTGTGCGGTCTTACGGGGATCCCTACACTATGTATTTCCCGCCTGAAGATGCTGCGATGTTTAAAGAAGACATCAGTGGCAATTTTAGTGGAGTAGGTATGGAAGTGGGAATGCGTGAGGATGTTATTACGGTGATTTCACCACTTCCTGATAGTCCCGCAGAAAAAGCTGGGCTTATGGCGGGCGATGCTATTGTGCGCATCAATGATGAATCAACCGAAGGGATTGGTGTTGATGAGGCCGTTCAGCGCATTCGTGGTGAAAAAGGAACAGAGGTTACATTTTCTATTTTCCGTAAGGGAGAAGAAGAGTTTCGTGAAATTACCGTTGTGCGGGATACGATAACTATTCCCACAAGCAAAACCGAAGTGCGTGGAGACGTGTTCGTTATCACACTCTACAGCTTCAATGCAATTTCAGAACTCGAAATGCAAAAGGCCCTTCGGGAGTATGTAAGGAGTGATACTAAAAAATTGGTGCTCGATCTTCGTGGTAATCCAGGAGGATATCTACAAAGCGCAGTGTCGATTGGAAGTTTTTTCCTCCCAGTAGGAAAGCCAATTGTTCGAGAAAGTTTTAGTGGAGACGTCAAAGAAGAAGTGTATCGTAGCACTGGACGTGAACTCGGTGCACATGCACCGGAGAAAATGGTAGTACTCATTGACGGTGGTTCGGCATCAGCATCAGAGATTCTTGCGGGAGCACTCGAGGAGCATGGTGTAGCGACACTTGTGGGCGCACAGTCCTTTGGTAAGGGTTCAGTACAGGAATTGGTGCCACTTGATGACGGTTCGTCTCTCAAGGTGACGGTAGCACGCTGGCTTACACCAAATGGTGTTTCAATTTCCGAAGGGGGGCTCACTCCAAATATTGTTGTAGAGCGTACCGCCGAAGACCGCGCAGCAGAAAAGGATCCACAAATGGACGCTGCGCTTGAATTTCTTGCAAAATAAGTACCACTTTCACACACTAGTCTAGTGTGTGCTCTTCACAAAATCTGCTATGATGTGACGCATTATAGGGTAATTAACTGACCATTACACTAATACGATATGAAGGTAATTCTCATTAAAGACGTAGCGCGCCTCGGCCGAAAATCTGAAGTAAAGGATGTACCGGATGGACACGCGCTCAATTTTCTCATTCCAAAAAAATTGGCTATTATTGCTACACCTGAGCAGCTGCGCCGTGTCTCTGAGGTGGTACGACAGCAAGACTCACAACAGGAGGCTCTTTTTGAGGCGTTCAAAGCTGCATGTGCAAAGCTTGCTGAAAAACAAATTCCCTACACGGTAGAGGCCAACGAAAAAGGACATTTGTTCAAAGGTATTAGTGTCGATGACATCCTTGCTCACCTAGAAGCAACGGAGAGTATTGTGCTATCGAAACAAAGTATGCACCTCGCACATCCGATTAAGGAACTAGGTGTGCATCAGATTCCGTTATCCTTTTCTGGTATTTCGGGGGTCTGTACGTTAGTGGTAGTGAAAAAGTAATATGGCAAGTATTAAGCAAATAGCGTTCGTCCTTGGAATTTCTCTCGTACTCGTGGCAATTATTGGCTGGTGGGTGGACAAAAATAATGAAAAACCAGCACTACTTCTTGACACTGAAACACAACTTGCAGGGCCACTGACACCAGAGGAATTAGTTATAAATAACCCAGACATAACAAACACTATGAATCGAGTCGCAGTATTCAGCACCAACAAAGGAACAATCGAGATAGAACTTTTTGAAGATAAGATGCCTATCACCACCGGGAATTTTATTAAACTTGCTCTGGAGAACTTCTATGATGGAATTAAGTTCCATCGTGTCATTGATGGATTCATGATTCAGGCAGGAGACCCAAATACCAAGGGCAATGACATCCTTTCATACGGCTCTGGTGGTCCTGGATATACAGTACAAGATGAGTTTGTAGAAGATTCACTTTTGAGTAACGTACGTGGCACTATTGCAATGGCAAACACAGGACAGCCAAACTCAGGTGGAAGCCAATTCTTTATCAATACCGTTGATAACACGGGTCTTGATTTCAACAAGGAGCCATTCTCTTCAAAGCACCCAGTTTTCGGACGTGTAATCAAGGGACTCGATATCGTGGATGCAATTTCAAAAGTTGAGGTAGGGCAACGTGATTTGCCGGTAGAGCCAGTTGTGATTGAATCTATAGATATTAAGGCAGGGGAGTAGTAGAGAGAAAAAGAAAACGCCTGGAGATTACTCCAGGCGTTTTCTTTTTCTAGTTGTTTAGGTTGTAGCAATGATTGCAACGCGCTTCTTTGAAACGACGCGACCATCAAACTTTACTTTGCGCATGTTTCCAAAAGAAACTTTGCCCGCTTTCCCTGCGTAGAGTGTATGGTCCTTTCCGACACGCACATTCTTACCTGCTTCAATCTTTGTACCGCGCTGACGCACGAGTACTTCTCCAAGTTTCACTGCCTGTCCATCACCACGCTTTACACCGAGGTACTGCGCATTTGAGTCAGTCAGGTTTTTGGCGGTTCCGCCAGCCTTTTTCGTTGCCATAGTACTATTTTATCTAAAATGCAATGCGGAAGTACCCGCACTCGTCATGTATAATAATGGGCATGAGTATACAAGAATTATCACGAAAATTCAAGGGCTTGTACTCAAATCCTGAATATCTTCTTCTAATCCTCATAATTACAGTTTCATTCGTATCATTTTACCTCGGGCGTGTTTCTGTAGGGAACGGGCACAGTGAGGCAACTCGTATACCGATACAAGCAACAATAATTGAATCAAATACTCTTCAAAATCATGATATTACAAGCACCACAACTCCTCTCGTTGAGGAAAAAGTAGTGAAAGAGACATACGTGGCATCTAAAAGTGGTACAAAATACCATCTCCCCTGGTGTCCTGGAGCAAAGCAAATTAAGGATGAAAACAAAGTGTGGTTTGCAACGAAAACAGATGCAGAAAAGGCGGGGTATACACCCGCCGCAAACTGCAAAGGAATTTGAGTCCATCCACTAACCCCATCTACTTCGTGGCCGGAACGTACAGAGCGTAGCGACAATACGTTCCGAGTCTGTCGCTTTTTCTTCCCCACGGAAGAAAAAGCGACGAGTGAGTCGTTCAGACATTCATCGTACGCCATGTACGCTTCATGTCTTCACTCCTCGATGCCTCGTATCTGGGGTCATTGGATGGACTCAAAGATAATCTAAGAAGAAGTGTGCAAAGGAATTTAATCGAAATACCCGGCGAGGTGTTGTTTTACTCGCTTTAGTATTTCTTCAAGACTTGTATTTGACTTAATAATGTAATCGTCTGAATGAAGACTTACACCGTGCGCAATATTGGTTGCGTCATCAGCATTAGTGAGAAGGATTACCTGTATATCTTTACCCCACGATGTTTTTTTGAGTGCCCCCAACATCTCATGCCCACCCATTTTTGGCATCTGAATATCGAGAAGTATGAGATTAGGCTTCTCCGCTTCTGCAATAAGCAGACCCTCAATACCATCTTTTGCTTCAAGTGCCTTGTAACCCGCACTCAGAAGTGCAGTGTGTAATGCTTCACGAAGTGCTTCGTCGTCATCGACAACAAGTATTTTATATTGTGCCATACCTTATAAGTATACCACTCCTGGACGAAGCCGATGCGAGATATTATGATAGGCACCCTAACCATGAAAAATATACTTATTTTGCAGTTCAGGAAGCATACTGAGCACATCGTTGATGAGGTGAGGATATATACTCGTGCATTTCAGCACCTTCCCGTTACGCTTACATTTAGAAGTGCGTTTCATGATGGACTCGATTTGAAAAGTCCTGATTTACTGTGTGTGGAAGTTGATGCAATCATTCTAGGTGGTTCCGGGGATTTATTTTTTGACGGAGGACTCGATGCAGCACACGAGGCGGTTGCTTGTTCATGTAATTTTGCACGCACGCATGCTCCGCTCTTTGACTATATAACTCAGACAAACATGCCCCTTCTTGGTATTTGTTTTGGGCATCAGATATTCGCGCATTTTGCAGGTGTGCGTGTGCACAATGATTTGTCCCAAGCAAAAATGGGCTCACATACCATTATGCTCACTGATGAGGGAAGGAATGACCCCCTCTTTGCAGGACTTCCTCCATCATTTGCGGTGCAGTATGGACACAAGGACTCGCTCTCTGAGATGCCATTACACGCGACACTCCTTGCTTCTGGCAAGCAGTGCAAGTACAGTGCTCTGCGACTCGGGCCAAAGCGCTATAGTCTTCAGTTTCATCCCGAACTTACTGGGGAAGATATACGTTCTCGTTGTGCCAAAAACCCAGCATATTTACCGAAGGGAAGTACGGTGGAAAATGCCATATGCGAATCTCCTCACGCATCCCACATACTCGACAACTTTGTCTATCTCATCATGTACGGCGATAAATAATCACCACACTATTGGTGTTTTCTTGTTTTGTTTTAGATAGGTGTTTGTCATACTAAAGTGCTTTGAGCCGAAGAAACCTGAGCGCGCAGAAAAAGGGGAGGGGTGTGGTGCGGTGAGTATGAGATGTTTGGTGGTGTCAATAAACACACTTTTCTTTTGCGCATTATTACCCCAAAGCAAAAACACGACATGTTCTTTTTCATTAGAAATTTTTTGAATGACCGCATTGGTAAAAGTTTCCCAACCAATGTCCTTGTGTGAGTTTGGTGCGCCATCACGTACGGTGAGAGTAGTATTGAAAAGAAATACCCCCTGTTCCGCCCAGTGTGTAAGATTACCATGCGTGCGAAGCGGAATCCCCAAATCATTTTGGAGTTCTTTAAATATATTTTTAAGTGAAGGTGGTATGCGAACTTCGTCTGGCACTGAAAAACAAAGTCCATGTGCTTGGCCTTCACCATGGTAGGGGTCTTGACCGAGAATGACTACTTTGATTGCATCAAAGGGGCAAACTGAAAAAGCATTAAAAACAAATGGTAGAGGAGGGTACACAGGCTTATGCGTACGGTACTCTTTGCGCACCGTGCGCATGAGATCAGCAAAATACGGCTTCTGGAACTCCTCCTTAAGGACTTCTTTCCACGATGATTCAAAATCCGTATGCATTCTGCATAGTATAGCGCACATTAATTATATTGAGATAAACTGCACAAAATGAATATGGTATGCTATTTCTATGATAGTTATAGACATCGAGGCGTCGGGGACCGAGTGGGCAAAACATTCTATTGTTTCAATTGGTGCATTAGATTTTGATCATCCAGAAAATCGGTTTTATGAGGAATGTTGTATTTGGCATGGTGCACACATAATGGAAGGTGCTCTTGAGGTAAATGGATTCACGGAAGCAGAAATTACTGACCCCACTAAAAAAAGTGAAGCGGAAATTGCGCGTATGTTTCTCGAATGGTCGGAGCACATGAGTGACAGAACACTCGCAGGTCAAAATGTGTCGTTTGATAGAGATTTCCTTCGGGCAGCGTGTGATCGGGCAGACTTACCGTGGAATATAGCGCACCGCACCATTGATACGCACTCTCTTTGCTATATGCACATGGTGACGCACGGTATTACGCCGCCTATCGACCCTCAGCATCGCCGTACTGCACTCAATCTCGACGCTGTCATGAACTATTGCGGCATTCCAGACGAGCCAGAACCTCATAATGCACTCACTGGCGCCCTTTCGCATGCTGAGGTTATTTCACGTCTATTAAATGGCAAAAAACTTCTCCCCGAGTTTGAACAGTATGCAATTCCATGGCTCTAGGTACATGATATAATCTCCACATGGCATTAAGAAAAAAAAGCACAGTTGCTTCGAAAAAGTTTGATATTAAAACCGACAAACGCGACATGCATTGTCGTATACTGACCGACCTTTTTGAGGCGGATGGTGCAGTGCAGTCATGGCGCATTTTTCGCATTATGTCCGAGTTTGTTAATGGATTTGATATTCTCCGCAAGTACAGCACGGCAGCCACTTTCTTTGGAAGCGCACGTCTTTCACCACAAGAACCAGCATATAAAGCTGCGGAACTTCTTGCTGCAAAGCTCGCAAAAAAGGGGTTCGCTATCATTACTGGTGGTGGCCCTGGTATTATGGAAGCCGCAAATGTCGGTGCTTTTAAAGTGGGAGGAAAGTCGGTTGGCCTCAATATTCAATTGCCTATGGAACAGAAGCTCAATCCCTATGTTACTGAGTCAGAGAGTTTCCACTTTTTCTTTTCGCGGAAAGTGATGCTTTCATTTGCTTCTGAAGTGTATGTCTACTTTCCCGGAGGATTTGGTACACTCGATGAGCTTTTAGAGATAATCACCCTCATTCAAACAGAGAAAATTACAAAAATTCCTGTTGTGCTCTATGGCAGAGACTTTTGGGAACCTCTCATATCATATTTTGAGAAAGTGCTTCTCAAAGAGTACAAGACCATAAGTAAAGATGACCTTTCTCTTATTCATGTTGTTGATACAGTTGATGAAGCATATGAGTACATCATTGCTCATGTCGATCCCAAAGCACCTCGTCAGGTATAATTTGTTTTTGTATGCAGTCCACATTTCACAACAGTACATTTCCCAAAGACTTAGTTAAAGAAGTGAGTAAAAAAGCCCATGCATACAGACTAAAAATAGAAAAAGTGCAGGAAAGTGGTATTTTTGAACGTTCTGAGTCCTCACTCTGTATCGCGGGCGATGGAGCGTACCAGAAAGACATCAAGAAACGTCTCGCTCCATTCACAGGCACAAAACACGTTATTTTGGTTGCTATTGGCGGCTCAATGCAGGGTGTGCAAGCTGTATATGATGCATGTGTCAGTAAAGAAATTCCTCGATTGAGTATTGTTGACAGTATCGAAGAGAAGTACATAGAAGATATGCGCCGCATCATTAGTGTTACCAAAGATGCACGTGACATTGTGCTTGTCGTAGTGAGTAAGTCAGGAACAACGACAGAGACTATGCTCAATGCACTTCACATCATTGGACTTTGGGAAAAAAAGTTTGGTGAGGCATTTTTAAAACAAATTATTTTCATTGGCAATGAAGGCACACCGTTTCTCGAAGCAGGAGCAAAAAAAAATATACTGAGCTTTACGCTTCCACATTCTATTGGGGGAAGGTTTTCCGTTTTTTCTGCTGTAGGCGTTGTACCGCTCACTCTTCTGGGAATAAATATACCGCAGTTACTGAAAGGTGCACTTGATGCGGTCAAAAGTGAGGCACTCACTCACGTTGAAGAAAGTGCAGTTACGCTTGCACTCCATGCATATTCTGGAGTGCACACAGTCAACTTTTTTTCTTTTAACCGACGACTTCGTTCTTGTGGTTTATGGTACCGTCAGCTACTCGCCGAAAGTACTGGTAAAAGCACTACAAAAGCAGGGACCCCCTTCATGCATCAGTTGCTTCCTATTGTATCAACAAGTGCAGATTTACACTCTAGTGCAGAACTGTATTTAGGAGGCTATACGGGTATCTATACACACTTTGTGTACTACACTGAACGCACGAGCGCACGAATGCCTCAGGTTCATTGGTTACTCGAACACCTTCCGTTTCTTAAAAACAGAAAATCGTCAGTCATAAAAGATATTATTACCGAAGGTGTGCTTCATGCATATAATGACCAAATGCTTCCGTATCGCTACACAAAGTTAGAAAAATGCACCGAGTACGAAGTGGGTTTTCTCCTTGCGTCACTCATGGCAGAAGTAATGTATATTGGATATCTCTTCAACATCGACACCTTCGACCAACCCAGTGTGGAATTTTATAAAAAGTATGTAAGAGCAGAATTGAGTTAGTATGTATATTCTTTTTGACATCGGCGGCACCAAAACCCGAGTAGCATCAACAAACGACCTAGAGACAATTCTTCGCGTAGAAAAATTTAATACTCCACTCTCGTATGCCGAAGGTCTTGCGGCTATTGTGGCAGCCATAGAAACAGTGCGTGGAGGTGAGAGTGTGACCGCGATGGCGGGAGGTATTCGAGGACCTCTCAATCACGAAAAGACTGGAATTGTGAGCGAAAAAGTTTTGATGGACTGGGTTGGGCGCTCGATTACTGGCGACCTCAACCAAAAATATCATGCACCCGTGTTTCTCGAAAACGATACCGCCATAGTTGGTCTTGGAGAGGTGCATTACGGTGCAGGGAAGGGAGCAGACATAGTGGCGTACCACACGGTGAGTACTGGGGTAGGGGGTGCACGATATGTGCATGGGCACATTGATGCAGTAAGTGTCGGATTTGAGCCTGGCCAACAGATTTTGGATATTGATAGAACTATACTTGGCAGTCATGTGTCTCCAACTCTGGAAAATATGGTGTCAGGCACTGCGCTCGAAAAACGAAAGGGAATGAAGCCATATGAAATATCTCAGGAAGATCATGTATGGGACGAGCTCGCGGGAATATTGGCATTTGGACTTAAAAACACCATTGTGTACTGGTCTCCAGACGTTATTGTACTCGGTGGTTCTATGGTAATTGGTGACCCCCGTATTCTCCTCCCCGACATCATTCGTCATACTGAAGAGGCCCTGGGCGGGCTTCTTCTATGCCCTAAGATAGTCGATGCAACCTTGAAAGATGAGGGTGGACTCTATGGTGCGATGGCACTCATCAAAGAAAAACAAGGCAACATAAAATAAAGTTTGTCAATGTTCTTCACCTAGAAAACGGCTATAAATATAGACTGTCAAATAGTTGACAGTCTATATTTATAGTTATGTAATTTGATTTTTTCATTCAAAATGGTATACTTTTTATGGACGGCTTGTGGCTGTCTTTTTGTTTGGTTCGCCTCGGCGGGACATACAAAATGTATTCGTTAAGACTAATGGCTTATATTATCTAGTTTACTTACAGCAATAATTGCTGTATCGAACATGGGAGTAGTATCGGTAGCCGATACTGCATATGGGCACATTGCAACAAAAGAAGATCAAGTCACTGAAGTCCGGCTGGTTGGTGCGAACACAGAAACGGCAGTTCGTTCCTACTTCAGTGATATACCCGTCATGATACAAATAGCGCGGTGTGAATCACAATTCAGACAAACGCTCGCTGACGGTACTGTTCTTAGAGGAAAGGTGGATCCCGCTGACACTGGGGTAATGCAAATCAATATGCGTTATCACGGAGAAGAAGCGAGGGAACTTGGCCTGAATCTCGAGGACATGTACGACAATATGGCGTATGCTCGTGATCTCTATGAACGGCAAGGTACGCGACCATGGACTGCATCTGCAGCCTGTTGGTCACATACTATTGCAATGCGTTAACAGAAAATCTCCCCATTTGGGGAGATTTTCTTATGACCAATGTTCGACGTACGACGTCGAACATGTGATGTTGTTCTAGGTCGTTTACCTACTTTGCCTTGGGGCGTATAATAAAAGGGTATGCAGTACTGGCTCATGAAAAGTGAACCCTCGTGTTACTCTATTGACGATCTTAAACGCGATAGAATAGGTAGGTGGGATGATGTGCGCAACTACCAAGCGCGCAATTTTATGCGGAATATGGAGAAGGGTGATATGGTGCTTTTTTATCACTCGAGCACAAAGCCCGTGGGTGTGGTAGGGCTTGCGCGGGTGCACAGAGAAGCGTATCCCGACCCCACGCAGTTTGATGCACAATCATACAAATACGATGCAAAATCTTTGGAAGAAAATCCGCGCTGGTCTGCAGTCGATCTTTCATTTATTGAAAAGTTTTCTGAGGCTATGACACTTGCTGAACTCAAAAATGACCCATATTTCAAAAATATGCTCGTCGTGAGAACGGGTATGCGACTATCCGTACAACCAGTGGAAAAGAAACACTTTATGCGTATTTGTAACATGTACTCAACTGCTTTTGTGCCTATTGCCACATAATATGAAAATTGGTTTCTTTGATTCGGGGATGGGTGGACTCACTATTCTACGTGCGGTGCGTGCATACATGCCGGAGTACGATTATATTTTTTTTGGTGATACCGCCAATGTACCCTATGGGAGTAAATCTGAAGAGGAGATACATACGCTTACGTATGCAGGCATCAAACGTCTTTTTGATGCGGGGGCAGTGATTGTCATTGTGGCATGCAATACCGCTTCAGCGCGCTCAGTGCGTATCCATCAAGATGAAATGCTTGCACGTGAGTATCCTGATAGAAAACTTCTTGGGGTGATTATTCCTACAGTAGAGACACTTCTCGCGACACCGGCTAAGAATGTATTACTCATTGGCACCGAGCGTACTATTCGCTCCGAGAAGTATCTTATTGAACTCAAAAAAGGTGATGCAGACTTTACACTCTATACGCATGCCACACCGTCACTCGTGCCACTCATAGAATCGGGCGATTTGGAGGGTGCATGCACTGAAGTACGACACGTTCTTTGTGAACCGAAATATGCAAACATCGATACTGTAGTACTCGGTTGTACGCACTACACACTTCTCAAAGAGTGTATTCGTTGTAATCGCACCTGCACTATCATTTCTCAAGATGAGATTATTCCTGAAAAATTTAAAGAGTACCTGACTCGGCATCCAGAGATTGAATCAAGACTCACGAGAGAGGGAAGTGTAGAGATAGACTTGAGTGTCGAAAATGAGCACTATGACACCATCAAGAAAACTCTCCTTAGAGCACACTAATATTTTCGGAAATCATTCCGGAGATTTCTTATAGTTGTGGGGTAGGGCATAGAACAGAATCTCAAAGATATAACTTTTAATTGCTGGATACCAAAGCACATAGGGAATACCTTGTTCTAGGATATGGTAAGCGTCGCACAATATATCTTTTACGACGTATAGTATATATACGTGGTGTTGTATATACACATACGCCCATAATGCGTTTTGAGGCGTTTTGTGCATTGTGCATGGTATTTCCTGTTGTACTCAATGGTGTTGCTCTCTACCTCGTTCTATACAGCACTCACTCTTCCCTTGTGACTGAGAAAATAAAACGAAACATGATGTTGCTATCATGTGTCGCAATTATTTCCACAAAAAGTATTTTAAAAGGTGTTGGTCGAATACTGATTCCCGTCCCATACCATGGTTCCATCAGTGCTCCCATTAAGTCGTATGTCATGCATGCCACTGGTGACACTCTCAAGAACCTCGATTTCTTTTACAGCGTATGCAAATGGTATAGGTGTAAGGAGACCATCTTCAGAGCGTATAAAGAGTGTTGTGATACAACCGCCACCACCACAGGTAGCGTCGGACTCTATGCGTGCAATAACATCCAGGTCGCGGTCACTGTTGAGATGTACCGGTGTAAGGACAAACTGTGCATCTTCGGGCAGCACAAAATCATTAATCGCAATATGTTCGTTGTAATGCGCACGCACCACATCATGTATGGTAGCGGTGCTCATTCCACTCAATAGTACGGATGCTCCCTCTGAATAGGTTTCGATGCCAGATGTCACCATTTGTCCGAGTACGTAGATGACTCCTATGAGAATAAAGGTGAGCAGTAATCTCTTCATATATAGTAATGTAATCACAATAACCAGCACAGCACAAACGTCATACACGCAAAACTTGACAAAGTACGTAATCTATTGCGGAAGGTATACCATTGGATCTATGTACGCATCGGATGCTGCCACTGGCGTTGTTGCAGCACCACAGCTCGTGACTGCTTTTATTTCATTAAATTTGCGTACAGAAACTCCGGCCTTTGCATATACGGTGAAGTGTAAGTGGGGTCCAGTGGAGTAGCCGGTGTTGCCCGAGTAGCCAATAATCTCCCCTGTCGCAACTTGTTGCCCAGGAACAACGCTTATAACGCTCTGGTGTGCGTAGAGTGTTGATAGCCCGTTGGCATGATCGACGAGTGTCCACTTGCCCCATGAGTAACAGCCCGGGACTGCATCAGTGTTGCCAGTTGCGCGCACCGTACCCGAAAGTGGTGCCATAATTTTTGATCCTGTTGGTACACCAAAGTCAACGCCTGGATGGTATGCGCGTCCACCGTAGACTGACGCGTTTTGCTTTGCAAATTCAGTACCACCAAAAAGTTGAGTGATTACTACGTTCGACACTGGCCAATTGAATACCTGTGTCCCACGCGCAGGAATGGTGTTGGGGTCAAGAATAAATTGAAGTTTTGATTCAAAGTCACGCATCTCTTTCAGTACAGCGTCATACTCAGTCTTCTTAGCTTTAAGAAGTTTTTGATATTCAACTTCTTTGTTTTTAGTAGCAGACAGTAGCCTCGATTTTTGAGTTGAGTTGTCAACAAGCACTTCATTTTGATCACTATATTGCTCTTTAAGGCCAAGAAGCTGCTCGCGCTTGTGTGTTTGTGTTGCAAATTGTCCGCTCAGTAATTCTTTTTCAGCACTCAGGTCAGTAAGTTTTTCGCGCATGACAAGTCGCATTTGTTCGAGCTCATCGATGCGTCCCCAAAACTCTGAAACATTGTCATATTCTAGAAGTACTTCTATAAAAGATCGGTCGTCCGTCTCACTGAGCATTTGAATTGTTTCGCTTACGGCTCTTTGATTGAGTGTGATACTTGCCTCGGTGACATCTATCTCGAGAGCAAGTTTGTCAATTTCCAAATCAGTAGCGCCGATTTTGTTTTGGGTGTACTTAATATCAGACTGTACTTTTTTTCGTTCAAGCTCGAGAGACGAAATTGCTTTTTGAAGAGTATTTTTTGTACCGCCCACTTTTTTAAGCTCGGTTTGATACCCGGCAATTTCCTGCTCGATTTCTTTTAGACGAGAGTTACGCTCGTTGATTTCAGTTTGGAGCACCTCCGCCTCAGTAGCCGCATGTGTAATAGGAAGACTCACAGAAAAGAGTACACTTACCATGAGTAGGTGTACACAGACAGAATTAAAAAAAGCAATGAATGAGGGTTTTCGCATAGATTCTACTGCACCAAAGGAAGTCTATGATGCTCTAAGAATTGTATCACACGCGGTAATGACTCTTTTGTATGACTCTGCAGAACCGATAATATGTATCACACAGAATGGGTCAGGAGATCGCTCACGACCAGTAAGAGCAACACGAAGTGGCCATAGTACTTCTCCCTTCCCTGTGTCTACTGCATAATCCCAAATAAAAGATCGTGCCTCATCAGATGAAAGTTCTTCAGGCATTTGAGCAATAAGTTCTGCAAGTTTTTGAAGACGAGAGAGTGATTCTCGTGGGCTTGCATCGTTTTTCCACGCTATAAGTTTCGGATTGTGTTCGGGGGGTTTAAAAGCAAAATCGTACTCCCCTGCTTCGAAGTCACTAAAAACCTCATCACGGGTACTACTGCGTTCTTTGATAAGTGGTATTACTTTGCGAAGCCGATCCGGACTAAACTGCGGCAATGCAAAAAGAGCATCAGGAAGAATAGTCTCAATATATGCACCGAACTCTTCAACTGAATAGTTCGTAAGATACTCTTTGTTAAACCATTTGAGTTTATCAATATTGAAGACCGCACCGCTCTTTTGGATACCAGAAATATCGAAAGCCTGAGTAAGTTCTTCGAGTGTGTACTTCTCTAGATCAGTGCCAGGATTCCAACCGAGAAGTGCCAGGTAATTAATGATGGACTCTTTGATAAAGCCTTGGCGTTCGTATTCGCTGAGCATTACTGCACCGTGACGCTTCGAAAGTTTCGACCTATCGGGAGCAAGGATAAGCGGAAGGTGAGCGTAGATAGGACGCTCAGCCCCTATGGCTTCTTGAATAAGAATCTGACGTGGTGTATTCGAGATATGATCTTCACCACGAATTACATGAGTAACACCCATCTCGTGATCGTCGACGACAACGGTAAAATGATACAGGGCATCATCGATAGAGCGTGCAATTACAAAGTCACCAAGTTCAGTAGTATCAAAAGTAATTTCACCACGAACTTCATCTTCAAAAGTAATAGTGGTGTTAGGATTTTTAAGGCGCACTACATCAACGTATTCACCAGGGCGCATCTTACTTTCCTCGTGACTTACGTATGCGCGGCCTTTTGAAATGGCTAGCTCAAGGTATCCACGATAAATGGCGGTACGTTCTGATTGACGGTACAGGGCGTCCCAGGACATCCCGAGCCATTCGAGTCCCTCAAGAATTTCCTCCTCATATTCTTTCTTACTGCGCTCTTTGTCGGTATCTTCGATGCGCATAATAAAGGTACCATTATACTTTTTCGCATACAGGTAGTTAAAAAGAGCCGTACGTGCAGTGCCGATATGCAAATGCCCTGTGGGGCTTGGCGCCATGCGCGTAACCACAGCCGTATTCTGAAATTTTGACATAATTGAGTTTAGTGTTCTATTGAAACTTTAGTGATGAGGTTGGTGATGTGGAGCGCTGCGTCCTTTTTAGCAAACGCGCGTGCTGCTCCTGCCATCGTGTCGTAAATTTCACCATTTTGCATAATACGTTCTATTTCTGCGCGAAGCAAGTTGTCCGAAAGGTTTTTTTCTTCCATGACGAGAGCTGCCCCAAAACGAGCGTATGCATACGCATTAGAGCGTTGGTCGTGACTGATATCTTCAGGAATAGGAATAATGATAGAGGGCTTACCATGGAGTGCAATTTCATATATGGAAGTACTACCCGCACGTGAAATGACAAGAGAAGCAAGATGATATGCGTCATTTAACATGACCGAGTTTAAAAATGCGATGGGGTGATAGTGCTTGCGAGACTCTTGATCAGGGATAAGAGCGTCTGCTGTCGCCGTGCACATATTGAAATGAAGCTCGCCTGTCTGGTGGATAACAGTGCAGTCGGGGAGAAGTTCGTCAAGTGAGTCGAGTACCATAGCATTAATGCGCTCTGCTCCTTGCGAACCTCCGATAATGAGGATGACGGGACGTTCTGCATCAATACCAAGAGTTGAAAATGCATTTTGTGTGGGAGGAGTGAGAAAAACTTGACGAATAGGAATACCAAGTAGGTGTTGTTCTGCTTTTGTTGGAGGAAGTGGTACATTGTCGTATGAAGTTATCACATGGCGTGCAAAACGGAGTCCAAGACGATTCGCCTTCCCCACTACTGCATCTGATTCATGGACAATAAGAGGAATACGAAGTATGGCAGCGGCGATAACTATGGGCACACTGGTGTAACCTCCCTTACTTACCACAACATCGGGGTACAGGATGAAAAGCTTAATAAGCGCAGTGAATGAGCCGAAAAAAGTCTTGAAAACATCAAAATAATTGAGAATTGATGCATAGCGTCGTCGCTTCCCTGCATTCACCTTGATGAACTCAATACCTTCATTGCGTAGTGTTTCGGAATCGTATTCGTTTGGACCAGCATAGTAGAGTTCAGGTCGGCTTCCGGCTAAATTAAATTGTTCTGCAATAGCAATAAGTGGGTAAAAATGACCACCAGTACCACCGCCGACAAATAATACTTTGCGATGGGAATCAATGTTGGTGCCTTTGAACATAGTAATATACTGAAGATTATATCATGCTACCCTTGCGATGGACGGCGATATTTAGACACACTGAGTACAATCCCTACAGCACCAAGAGTCACGAGCAGTGCCGTACCACCGTGGCTAATAAACGGTAAAGGTAGTCCCGAAAGTGGTGCGAGGGCCACCATAGCAGCAATATTGAGAAAAACCTGTGCGAGAATGATAGTAATAATACCAACGACAAGAAGCATCCCAAAAAGATCTGATGCGTGAGTGGCAATCCGATATCCACGTAGTGCAAAGCCTGAAAAAAGTATCACAAGTATCATTGAGCCAATGAAGCCAAACTCTTCAGCGTAGACCGCAAAGATAGAGTCACCAATAGGCTCAGGAAGATACTCAAATTTCTGAATACTCTGTCCAAACCCACGTCCCATAAGTCCGCCTGAGCCCACCGCAATAAGGGACTGCTTGATTTGATATCCAGAACCCTGTGGGTCGAGCGAAGGATTTAAAAATATTTCGATACGATCCTTGATGTACGGACGTGTGAGAACGAGGACTGCAATGAGAAGTACTCCTCCCATAATCATGAAAAAAACATCTCGGTATCGACCTCCAGCAGTGATAAACATTGCAAGTGCTGCCGCTATCATCATGAGGAAGGTATCGGTATCGGGCTGCATGAGGAGTGGAATACCCGCTATTGCAATGAGGCCAAGAAATGGCATGGTGCCCCTGGTAAAACTCTTCATCTGCGACTTCATTCCGGAGAGCCAGGTGGCGATATATATCACGAAACCAATCTTCAAAAGCTCTCCAGGCTGCATGCTGAATCCGCCTATCTCGAGCCAGCGAGTAGCACCGCCGTGTGATGAGCCAAGACCAGGTACAAAAACAAGCGCTGTAAGAAAAAGAGTTACAAGAAAAATATAAAATGCATATTGACGCCACCAGCGGTAATGAACGATACTCGCAAGAAAAAGTGCAGCACTTCCTCCAATAATACCAAACACAATTTGCCCGAGTGCGACAGAAGAAAAACTTGCACCATCGCGGGCAAGAAGACCAAGTGACGCAGAAGAGAAAATAGAGAATCCAATCACCACGAGTACGTAGGTAAGCACGAGGAGTGTTCTGTCGAGTGTATGGTGCATGTCAAAATGCAATAGCAAGCAAAGTGCCAATAATCGCGAACACAAAACCAAGTATCCAATAGCGCATCGTCACCTTCTCTGCAGGCCAGCCCGTTGCCTCAAAGTGGTGATGGAGAGGTGCAATAAGAAAGAGTTTTTTCTTACGAATTTTTTTTGAAAGTAATTGAAGTACATCCGAGAGCACGGTGAGTACAAGGAGAATCCCGATGATGGGAAGTATAGATACACCTTCCCCACCTCCAATGGAGTCAGTCATAAATGCAACAATGGTGAGTGACATCGTGAGTGCCATGATGCCTGTTTCAGTCATGTAAAAACGTGCAGGAGGCACATTAAACCAAAGAAATGCGAGAATTCCTCCCACAATGGTCGCACAATACGCGGCTATGTCTATTTGGTTTTGATAGACCGCAATACCTGCATATGCGGTAAAAATAAACATGAACGTCCCGCCCGAAAGTCCATCAATACCATCGATGACGCTTGATGCATAAATAGCAATAGCAACAATTACAAAGAAAGGAATGAAGAACATACCGAGGTCGAGAGGTCCGTAGCCAATGAGTTGTATCGAGTGTACATCAAGTCTTTCATAGAACCACCAGCCGGCAAAAAGTGCCGTAAGGCTCACAACCATGAGTCTTTGTGAAAGGGGTAAACCGCCAGCAAAGTGTGTACCCGTGCCACGTACAACAAGAAAGTCGTCAAGAAACCCAACTGCTGCACCTACAAGGAGTGCAGAAAGCGGTAACCATGTTTGAGATCGACTGAGGAAATCGAGTGAGCCAAAAATTGAATCCGGGCAAATAAACTGCAAAATCCAAATAGAGAAAATAGTAAGGAGAACACTCGCCCAAATGACAATGCCGCCCATGCGTGGAGTGTTGGTATCACGCTTTTGGTGGAGCGCATCAAAAAGTGGTGTTTCTCCGCCACCATAGCCAGCACCTTTTCCTGGTTTTTTCTTCCACATTTCAAATTTGTACAAAAAGTGCGTGATGAGTGGCGTAATGAGAATACCAAAAATGAAAGCAATTGCTGTAGGTGCGAGGACTTTGATGATTGTAGTTTCCATATAAGAATTTATTCTGCTTGATTAGAAACATGAACCCGAGCTCGTTCAATGAGATCAAGAGTATCTTTGAATCTTCCCTCCTGTGAAGAGCCAAGTACAACAACAACTACAGGGTGATTCAGTCCCACATTCACTGCAACGACCAAATTACCGCCTGAAAGGCTGGTGTAACCAGTTTTGGAAGCGATGAGACCGTCAATGTCACCGGTGTAGGTGTTGGTATTCTTAGTGGTGTGACTTTCGCCATTTACGTTACGCACTGTGGTGAGATCAAGCGTCGTGAGCGCGACTGCATCAGTAATGTGAGTTACCACATATTCCATGAGCATTGCAATGTCACGAGCGCTTCCGTATGCACCCGCTTCTGTCGCACTCACATCAAGTCCAGAGGTGTTCTCAAAACGAGTTTTGGACATGCCGAGTTCTTTAGCCTTTACATTCATTGCATGAACGAAGATTGCATTTGGGTCTTCATGTGCATCTATTGTTTGTCCCGCACGTGCACCAAGTGCTGCCGCACCATCATTTGAAGAAGAAATGAGAGTGAGATCAACGAGATTTTCAACAGTAAAGCTCTCACCTTCTTTTAGACCACTGTCTCCCTCTACTCGGATTGCATTTTTCGTGATTGAGACACGGTCTGAGGGGTCAAGAAGTTCGTACGTAACGAGTGCAGTCATGAGCTTGGTGATCGATGCAAGTGGGCGGACATCATCGCCATTTTTGTTGAAAAGAATGCGTTGTGCCGATACGTCCCACACAAAGGCACTGCGCGCTTCAAGTGAAGTATCAGCAAATGCATTAACCTTTCGAGCCATTGCCTTTTCTTGCACAGAGGGTATGGTGCTTACCTTGACATCAATCGTCTTCTCTTTAGTAAGTGCGCTTGACGCTCCTAAGTAGGTGACACCAAACACAAACACAAGTAAACCAAGCGCTACTCCAAGTTGAGGTACAACAGGAATCGGTGATACTTCCTTTTCATCATTTTGCACTTCTAAGTCATGCAAAAAAACTTCAGGGTCTTCGAGTATCGACGTGGTGTGATTTTTCTCGAAATTAGACATGATTACTCTGTAATTGGATTAGAAGTTTGCTCTTCTGCAATAGATTGTTCTTCAAAGACATCAATAGCGTTCATCACTTCAGCAAAATCTTGCATTTCTTCCCGAGCGGTGATACCGAGATGTTGTAAGAGAGACGGTGTTACTGCATAGATAAAAGAACGAGAGTCAGTAGGATGTGCACGTCGCTCCACAAGACCACGAATGAGTAAGTTACGTAGGATGAATGCCGAGTTCACCCCACGTACACGATCAATCTCCACACGTGAAAGAGGACCACGATATAGCACAATAGCAAGCGTCTCTGCACCAGCTTTGCCGATGTCAGTGCTTAGTTCGTCCTTGCGGAGTTGTTCGATGAGCTCACTCGCTTCCGGTGCAGTGATGAGTTGCACACTGGTGTCAGTAGTAAGAAGACGTATGCCGCGATTCTGAAGTACGTTGGCGAGTGTAGCGAGCCCTCCCGTCACTTCCTCAATGGATACGCTCAAAAAAACAGCAAGTGCCTTCAAAGACATAGGCTCAGTTTTGTAAAACAAAATCGCCTCAATGCGTGCATTAAGTTCCATTGCGAGTAGTATACCAATTTTTACACAGATTTTTAGCTCTTACGAAGTACATCTGGGCATAAAAATGGGTTGCAATCTACTGATATCGTGGTGTAGTGCTTCGTTCTTGTTCTATTTCTATTTCGAGAAAGTGTGCACTCTGCCGTACCATCACTTTTCCCTGCTTCACCATTTCAAGAACAGCAAGAAAACCAACAATAATAGTAGAGCGCTCTTTTGTATTTCCCGTAAAATCTCTAAACTTGCACGTGAATTGGCGCTCGATACGATGAGTGAGTTTGTCTATCATTGATTCAAGAGAGACTACCGTGCGTACCTGTACTTTTGGCTTTTCGACTTTCTTTGGAAGATTACGAAGAACGTCACCCATGGCGGTATGAAGGGTGGTCACTGATGCGTACTTGTCGGGAAGAAATAGTGGATTTTTATCGGGGACAAATGGACGCTCATACAGGACTCTTTTCCCAAAGGTAGATTCGATTAATTTTCCTGCAGTTCTAAATATTTGATAGTACCGTAGACGCTTTTCAAGTGACTCGATTGTTTCCTCTTCTGTTTCCGTGAGTTCAAGCACAGGAAGAAGAGATTTTGATTTGAGAAGGAGGAGCGTTGCAGCAAGTACAATGAAGTCTGCCATTTCTCGAAGTGGATTTTTTTCAAACTGCGCTACGTATGCCATGTAGTCGTCAGTGACAGCAGCAAGTGAAATATCGTTCACGAGAAACTTTCGTTTTTCAATGAGATCAATAAGTAAATCCAAAGGCCCCGAATACGCATCGGTCTGGATACTGAAACGACTTGTCGTTTGTGGTGTTTGTTCTACGTTCATTATGATATTTTAGCACTAAAAACAATCAAAATATAAAGTCAGACAATCAATTGTATGTATAAGGGTGTCTTCCAGAATGTTAATGAACAACGTTACATGACATATCCTTTTTAGCCCCGTCTATGGTTATGGGGACACGTTCACCCTTAAATATTCCATCTGCTGTAAAAGTAACTCCCCAAGTAAAACGCGAGTGCTCAGCAGGACAAATTCCAAAAGATGGATCAATTCCTGAAACTCTAAATTGGCTCGCACCACCTTTTGGAAAGATCACCTCATCAACTAAAGGTTTTGCATTCTTATAAAAAACAAACGAATCACCGTCCCAAATATCAACTTGGTATTCTTTTCCGAGTGCACTAATATCCCAAATAGGAATTCTCACACTATTAAACTTCGGGCTTCCATCAAAGGCTCGCCAGATGTAGCCAACAGTAATATTTGATCCGAGTTGCCTCTCGCTTATAACTAATTCATTAATAGAATTCTGAACTGTTTCATCAAAAATTATAGTGGATGTAGATATTGCCTCTGTTTCATTTTGTTCTTTCGAAATTGTAGATTCCTTTTTTTGAACAACGGGTTTATCCATCGGTAACTCTGTTACAACTTTTTTCGATATAGAATTTTGAACTGTTTCATCAGTAACTATTGTTGATGTAGATACTGCCTCTGTTCTATTTTGTTCTTTTGTAATTGTAGATTCTCTCGTTTGAACAATGGGTTCATCCATTGGTAACTTTTCTACAACTTTTTCTGATGTTGTCTCATTAGAGTCATCTTGTCCTGAAAAATTTTGCTGTGTATTCGGTGTTACCGTGATTTCTGTTTGTGTATCCTTAGTGAAGATAAAATATATTAAAATCACTCCAAAAATTATTGCAGTAAGAAGGATTATCTGAACTAGATTTTTCATTTGATCCAATTTTACCACGAGCACGGCAATCAGAGTGCGCATCTTTCCCCATCGTATTGCATAGGTCATCCCTATGAGAACACATACTTATGAAATGTTTTATACACAGGGTTACCCTGTGTTGACACAGATATGTAAGTTTGTCTAGAATTTTTCAGCGATTTTTACAAGCAATCTCATTGGCTCCCCCGTGGCGCCTTTGGCGAGTTTGTCGCTGGCTACGGACGTCATACGTGGTGCCATATCTATGTGAACCCATTTCATTTTCTTGGTGAAGTGCGAAAGGAATGCACCTGCAGTAATGGTGCCTCCGTAGCGTGTATCGCCAGAATGAATATTGGAAATATCACCGTGTACTCCCTTTGTGTACTGTGTGTATTCGTCCCAGAGTGGTAGTGGGAAGGTGTAGTCGCCACTCTCTTCGCCGAGGTCACGAAAGGCGTCTTCAAGCTTTCTGCTCTTTGTCATAATCACATGTGCATGTTGTCCTACTGCCACGAGTGATGCTCCAGTGAGTGTCGCAATATCGACCACCAACTTCGGCTCATACTTTCGTGCGTAGTGGAGTGCGTCCGCAAGAATGAGTCGCCCCTCTGCATCGGTATGGAGAACATCAACGGTCTTTCCCGACATCATAGTGAGTACATCACCAGGACGAATGGCATCATCGCCGACGTTGTTTTCAACTGCAGGAATAAGCCCAATACAATTTTTCTTTAGCCCCAGTTTTGCAATCGCCGCAAGAGCAGCAATAACTGCTGCGCCACCCGACATATCCATATGCATTTCGTACATGGCCATACCTGGCTTAATTTGGAGTCCTCCAGTATCGAAGGTAACTCCCTTCCCGACTAATACAATTGGTTTCTCAGTCTTCTTTCCGCCAAAGTATTCAATAATAATAAATCGCGGCTTATGCTTCGATCCTTTCCCTACCCCAATAACGCCACCCATACCGAGTTTTGTAATTTGCTTTTCGTCGAGAACAGTTACCTTTGCTTTGGTACCCATGAGAATTTCTTTTGCCTTCGATGCAAGTATTGTGGGGGTCATATCGCTTCCGGGGGTGTTTGCTATGTCTCGGCACATATTGGTATAGGTGGCGAGGGTGATACCGTGCGCGACGAAGTCGCGCACGGTCTTCACGTCGTCTACAAGCAAAGCCACTTCTTTGAGAGCGTATTTTGGCTGTTTGCTCTTGTATGTGGTGTATTCGTAATTAGCAAGGATAAGATTTTCTGCAATGGTACTCCAGAACCACGCTTCATCATACTGAGCGCATTTTGGAAAAGTGGTGTACGAAAACGTCAATGCAATTTTTTCTATCTTATGACGTTTTGCCGTTTGTATTACATTACGCACAAGTGTGCGGAGGGTACGGGGTGTTACTTTTGCTAACTTCCCAATATTGATTTCGAGTATTTCACTTTTTCCCTCACGAATGATTCGCTCGATGCCCTTTTCTGTAAATACCACCTGAGTGTGACCTCTCGTTGACTTTCCCGTTTTTTCAACGTTAATCTGCATTGTCTTGTGGCTTAGAGAGGAGTGTGTCGATGCGGTTGATATCGCGCGGGAAAAGTGTTGCTTCTTTTACGTTTGAGAGCCCACAAAACTTTGCAGTGAGACGCTCGAGCCCAAGTCCAATACCTCCATGTGGTGGAATGCCATACTTAAAGGCCTGAAGATAAAATTCAAATTTTTCCGGATCAAGCCCTTTTTCCTTGATGCGTTCAATGAGGGTGTTGTAGTCATGCACACGCTGTCCACCTGAGCACATTTCAAGCCCACGGAAGAGCATGTCGAAACTACGGGTGAACTCTGGATTCTCTGGCTCTACATGTGTATAGAATGGGCGTTTCTTTGTGGGAAAATGGGTAACAAACACAAAGTCTGAACCGAGGTGCTCGTGTGCATAGTCACAAAGGAAACGTTCGTCTTCAGGTTCGAGGTCTGGTTCTTTAGTTTTATCCACACCCGTTTCTTTTTTGATAAGTTCTTGTGCTTCACGAAGGGTCATTACAGGAAAGGCTTCAGGTGCAAGTGGTACAGGCATACCGAGAAGTGCAAGTTCCGCAGAACACTTTGTTGCAACTGCTTCCGTGATTGCGCGTGATAATCCGGTCACCATTTTTATCACATCAGTATGGTCCTTGATGAATCCCATTTCGAAGTCGAGCATTGAGATTTCACTCAGATGACGTGTCGTTGCGCTTTTTTCTGCACGGAACATGGTACCTGAAGTAAAGACACGCTCAAAGACACCCACCATCATTTGCTTATAAAGTTGAGGGCTGGTTGCAAGGTACGCGCGTTGATTGTTGAAGTAATCTACTTGGAATACTTCTGCGCCACCTTCTGCATCTCCACCCACAAGTTTTGGTGCTTGAAATTCTACGAAGCCTTGGCTTATGAGGTATGCACGGTAGGCGTTGATGATGGTGTGTTGCACGGTAAATACCGCACGTTCGCGTGGGCGGCGAAGCGTGATGGGGCGATTATCGAGAAGGGTGTCGAGGTTGAGTTCTGAATCGAGGTCAAACGGAAGTGCTTGTGCAACACCGAGGACTGTGACTCCCGAAATTTCGAGTTCAATGTCACCGTTTTGCACTTTTGCATTTACCATCTTTTCTTGGCGCGCATGTACAAGGCCAGTTAATTCAAGTGTGTAGCCCGGCTTTACCTCCTGTACCGACGCGAGCAACTCTGGTTTACCAAAGATGATTCCCTGAATAATACCCGTGCGGTCACGAAAATCAAAAAATGCTACCTTTCCTTGGTTACGAATAACACTCACCGAGGCTTGGATAGTTACATTTTGCTCAAGGTAATCCTTAAGGTCTTTAATTAAAATTCTTTCCATATCGTTTATGTGTCAGCAGAGGAAATTAAAATACCGCCCCCACAGATATATTAAGGAATAATGTATCGATAGGGGCGGTTTCTAAATGTTGGGTTTCGTAAACCCAACATGAGAGATTCCGCGGTGCCACCCTACTTCCCTTTCTCTTGCAAACCATTCGGTTTTGCAAGAGAAAAAGCTCATTTATGCGCTATACGGGCGCACCCGGTACCTCGGCAAGTGTCAATTGCGTCAGTGGTAATGTCATTACTATATAAGCCAAGAACGTATTAGTCAACGATACCTACCTTGGAACGGACTATACGCATCTTTGACTCAGCATGGTCACGAGCACGCTTTGCTCCGTCCAGTAGCACTTGGCGCACCACTTCATCAGTAATAGCTTCTCGTTTTTCACGCATAGGTGCAACCAGTGTTTCAATGTCTTCAATAAGTGCTTCTTTGAGGTTTTTATACTTCCCTGCATGCTCGGTGTACAGTGCCTCAAGTTCTTCAGCTGTTCTAAAAAGTGAGTGAATGGCGTACACATGCTGTGGGCGTTCACCCGATGAATCAGTCACAATGCTCATGACTGCCTTTGCAATTTCGTCCCTTGTCCCAAAGAGTGGAATGGTGTTTTTGTAACTCTTACTCATCTTTTGACCATCAGTGCCAGGCACAACGCCGACACTTTCCAATATCATCTCCGCTGGTGCAATGAAGGTCTCTCCATATGCATTATTAAACTTCGTCACTGCTTCGCGTGCATACTCAATGTGCTGACGCTGGTCCTCCCCTACCGGCACGATATCAGCATCGTAGAGAAGAATATCTGCCGCCATGAGCATAGGGTAGTTGAAGAGCCCCGCACTCGCCTCCATGCCTTTTGCAACTTTGTCTTTATAAGCATGCGCCTGCATGAGAAAAGGTACCGTTACGAGACATTCAAACATCCATGCAAGTTCGGTGTGTTCAGGTATATCGGATTGCTTAAAAATAACAACATCATCAGGACTCACTCCTGCCGCAAGGTAGTCACGTACGATATCAAGCGTGTTTTGACGCAGCAGTTGTGCGTCACGTACACTTGTGAGCGCATGAAGGTCGGCAATCATGAGATAACTCTCGTACTCACCACACACATCCTTAAAAGGCTTAAGTGCACCAAAATAATTACCAATATGGAGTGTCCCTGAAGGCTGTAGCCCCGTGAAGAGTCGTTTTTTGTTGCTCATATCTCAAAATAGTACCAAATTATGAGTAACTATGAAAGGTAATAATAGAAAAAAGAGGCAAACGCATGAGCGCCTGCCTCCCTTCTACTCAGTGCTTATTTTCATTCCGATGAGTACTCTCATCCGCCCATCATCCGGTAGATGTACCACCGGTACCGTCACAAAGAATTTGATTTTCGATGACACCTTCCATGTCACAAGTGGTCCAGTTCCAAAATCTTTTTCAGCGTAGACACCAAACTGAAAATCACCAAACTTTTTTTCAATTGATGCCTTATAAATATAAGGCTCACTTCTATCCTTCAAATAGCGTTCGAAGAGGATTGAAGCTTCGTACTCATCTGACCCATAATACATCCAGGGTGCAATGACTGTTTTTCGACTTCCATCGCTCCATGCACTACCAAAACCAAGTCCAAACTGCCAGTTGCCAAATTTCTTGGCAAGACCAGCGTATACTTCCTGGAATTCACGGTCGTAGTATCCAACTGCAAAAACCGAGAGATCTTCCCCCAAAGGGATGGGAGTTTCGATGTACAATGAACTAGATGTAGAGCTGTCACGCTTTGCCTTACCAATTCGATGTACAACGCTTAACTCAGCGTACACAGCACTTTTTTCCATCGTGTCTGGCATTACTTGACCATGGTCGCTTGCATACGCAACCCGTGTTGTATTCCAGTTTTCTGGAAGTAATTCTTCTTCAGCTTCAGAAATTTCTGTTGATGTAAGTGTTGGGGGGAGCGAAAGGTTGGTGTTCCAAGGTGATTCATATGCATGTGCACTACTTCCGAAAGCAGTGGCAAACGCAAGAAAAGCAAGCATGCAAAGTGCAAAAATCCTTTTCATTTTGTAGCCTTTCTCCTGATACTACAGGGAATAATCTAAAAATTGAGGAAAACTAAACTTTCTGCATTATACTACATTTTACCTTTAATTCAAGTCCCCTATTATTATTTCCCTGCAATAAGCGGAAACTCAATGTGGAAGGTGCTCCCTTTCCCGTCACCTTCGCTTTCTGCCCACACCTTACCCTTCATCTCAGTAACCATTTTCTTTGCTACATAGAGGCCAAGGCCAGTGCCAGTTACATTAACGCTATTTGCATTTTTTGCCCGTATAAATTTATCAAACACTTCTGCTTGTGTTTCTTTGTTCATACCGATGCCCGTATCTTGAACAGTAATTGTAATTTTTTTCTTTTTGAGATCATCATGTACAAGTATCTTGATGGTACCTGAAGGTGTGTACTTCATGGAGTTGTCGAGAATATTTTGAATGACTTGACGAGTTTTCCCGACATCAGCATAAATCATCCCTGAACTACTACAGTCTGTGCGGAATATAAGTATAAGACCTTTTTTGAGTGCGACAGAACGCATCTCGTCCACAATTTTCTCTGCAGTATCTTTGAAACTGAAATCACTCATCTCATACTTCATATTCCCCGCTTCGATGCGTGAGACATTGAGGTAGTCCTCCACTGAGCGCACCATAAACATGCTTGAATCAGCAATATTCTGCACCGCTTCCTCTGCCTTTGCAGGAAGTTTGCCATAAGAACCCTCAGCAAGCATCGATGCATAGCCACGAATAGAAGTGAGTGGGCTTCTGAGTTGATGCGATGCAATAGAGACAAACTCCGACTTCATCTTGTCAAGGATTTTGAGTCGGTCATTTGCCTTCCCGAGTTGCTCGGTAAGGACTTCAAGTTGCTCCCGCTGCTTCGCCTCTCTCTGTATGCTTTGAATAAGGAAGTATCCCGCAATAGTGATAAAAATGAGGGTGATGATTGCAACAATCTGTGTGAATACTGATTCCGAAACAAAAATGAGTGACCCTATAAGGAACCAAAGTACAAATACAAGTGCTTTGGCTCCGAGAAGCCTAATTTCAAATGCTTGGAATTTGACAATCATGTATGTAAGAATGCACATGAAAAAACTCATTCCGAAAAGACCGTAAAACTCAAGCACAAAGAAATTATCTGTTAAAAGACTTGGAATATATCCAGTCAAAAAGAAAGAGAAAAGAAAAAATTCAATACCAATTCCAAAAATCAATATCTCACGCTTTAGCAAACCTGACGCTGCTTTGTATCTCAACACCAAAACAATCAGTGCCCAAATGGAAATAAAAAATCCATATATATAATAATAATTGGTGTAGAGTAAGCCTTCATCAGCTACACCACATAATGGAATATTAAAAACTGTTAAGTGGGCATTAGTCGGTGCAAATAGGACTATCGGTATAAATAACAGTCCTAAAATCAAATTTACTGAAGTTGATGGACTACTTTTATCAATAAAAGCGTAGATAAAATAAAGAGACAAGACACAGATGAGCGCATATAGAATTCCAAAAAATGACCAGAAAAAAATAATTATGTCACTAGCGTTGTTTGTCCATGTTATTAAATTTATAAACGTCCAGGTTGAAAAGCAGATTGAAAGCAACAAAAGTACACGAGAAGCATAAAGGTTACTATTCTTTAAATAGACAAATACTCCTAAAAAAAGTGAAATAGCAATGGCAGTTGAGTGAGAATAGTATAATAGACTAGGCACTCCTTCTGTTAAAATCAAAAAAGTTGGTTGAAGATAATCAGGACAAATCATTTATTTTAAAATTAAGGTTCAATCATATTCTAACATAATAGTCTTCATATATTCCATTCAATATACTCATATGGTTCTCCTGAAGCATGCACCCAAGAGCTTATAGGTCGAACAAGAGTGATTTTTTCTTTGAAAAGAGACTTGATTGTCTCGTGTAATCGATTGTTTGTACGTGCGTGAATTGAAAACTGAGTAACTCCTCTTTTTTTTGCTTCATCACAAACAGCGACAATAAGTGTATTGCCACCGCCTTTACCCTGTTCGTCTGGAACTATTTGGATTGTCTCAATATAATAACGGTCACCGATACTTCTAGTGAGAAGAGGATCGTCGTCAATGAGTTCTTCAAATGCTAAATGGTGTGGACGTGCAAGTATATAACCTATTACGTCATTTTCATTTTGTAAAAAAAGATTTATGCTTTGAGGATCACTGAGAGCATCTGCAAAATATTCTTCACCATCAACGTATTGCCACTCTGCGGGAAAGCATAATTTTTCAAGTCTCAAAATGTTTGCAAGTGAAGTTTCGTTATCCGGCACGGCTTCTATAGAGAGTGGTGGCTCAGTAATATTTTTATTAAAAATTTCTTCATTCATATTTAAATAATATCATACGATACTATAAAAAAAGGGTAGCATGTTGCTACCCTCCAGAAATTACGTCATAGCCAGTTCTCCACAAAAACATCCAGATTACTGTTTGAATTGCTGTTAAGACTAGGAGTGCCACCCACCTTTTCCAACCAGGTAATTCTTTTTGAAAGAAAATGACAATTTGTTCTGGCCCAGACCAAAATATTGCTTGAATACTTACTATTAAAATTGCAAAATATCCGGCAGTTTTTGATTCAGTATGAATCTTGTCGACAGCACGACGAAGATCAACTCCAAGGCTAAGATCAACACCTGTTTTTTCGTATGTCATCACAAACACAATACATATGGTCATATTGAGAAGTAGCATCGCCATAAAAGCAAGCACAATATCTACTTCATATGCCTTAAGAAAAAGATTTGCAGCAGCAGTTATTCCTGCAAGCCAGTAGTCAAGAATAACGTACATAAACCTTTTAAACCCCACAAAGACGATTTTTCTACACACTTTCTTGTAGTCGTCTCCATTCTCTATACCAAAGAACGCCCTAATAGAATTCAGGGCAATTGAGAATGCACGCATTTCCTACCCCCTTCATTCAGAATTTTAACTATACATATTTAAACATATATAACATCATAAGTCAATTATTCATCCCTAAATTTGCGCATCGGCAAATTGCTGTAGCGGGTAAGTAGTTTGTTTGTAAAAGTAAGAAAATTCTAGTTTTCTATATATCCATTTAGTATTCACTTATAAACCCATACATGAATTTTCAAGCCCTGTTAAAAATCATGCCAACGACTATACCGAGAATAAGTATGAGTCCAGGAATGACAAAAAGACCCACTACCATCTCCTTTTTACCCGAACCATACACTCGACAAGTTTCTCGATTGCTGGCATTAGTTTTGACATATAAAATTCACTATAACAGGAAAACAAGGGAATAAATCTGGATTTGTCAGATTACAGAAATGTGTTTGGAATTAAATTTCTATGTTGACTTGATTATCAGCTGGTATTTCATCAGTAGTACTTTCTTCAATTATTATAGTTTTCTCTGAGGGTATTTCAGCATCAAACATTACATTTTCCTCAGACTCCTCAATTATAAGTTCATTAGCAAAATTTTCAGGTAAAGTACACGCTTGGTCTATGTTGTGCTCCTCGAGAGTTGCAGGCGTACAGAGTACTTCATTACATTCGGCCTCGCCGCCTTCTGGGCAGGTGAATTGATCACATGCTTCTTCTCCTGCATCACACGCAGGAATATTTTTCGCATTGCGGTAGGCTATTTTGTAATACCAAATATCTTCATCGGGATTGCCGGTACACTCCTCCACATCCGAGTCACACTCCCATACGAAACAACTTTCATACGTTGGGTCACAGTCAACTTCGTTTTGTATGATGTAGTCGTGGAGCACCATGAAGCGATAGTATGATGCAGAAACAGAGAGCATTATTAACGCACAAAATATTCCATAGAAAACTTTTGTTTTTATTCTCATTATGAAAATTATATCACTTGTTACGAACTATTCGTTGTCTCTATTCACAATATTTAGTCAAGTGTAATAAATAGTGTTTTCATGAAGAAGCATTCAAACAATCTTTTAATAGAGTTAATTATCAAAGCCAGCCCCATTGTTTGAGAAGTTTGTGATTTTTCTCAAGGAATGAGAGCCCAATATCTTTACGGTAAAACTTCTGTGGGAGTACTACTTTTTCAATGAGTGTGTATGCACTATGGCGTGCCTCCTCTACGGTACTTCCCGTTCCACTTACATGCATTACAAATCCATTTTCACTTGAAATGCGCATTGTTCCTTCGGTATCCATATACACATCTTCCAAGTGGATGCGCGATTGTTCCTCAGGTGTGAGGGGTGCACTATACGTGATTGGTGTGTCTATACATGAACCATTTTCAAGCGGTGTGCTGTATGGGAAGGGTGGTACTGCAACAAGTACGGTAACTCCATATCCTTCAGAATACTCAAAATCGCATTGTTTCCCACGCGCCACATCATACAGAAAATCAGTAAAAGATGATGTAACAAGTACACGCTGAAGTTGCAGTGCAGGAAAACCAAAACGAGCAGTCCATTCAAGCGGAAAGACACCATGCTCGTTAATGATGCAGTTGATGTCTACGTCACCATGAAACTTGGCCAGTGCAAGAAATGGCTTGAGACGAGCGAGTGTGTCATTGAAAAGTTTATTGGATTCATCACGGTCAAACCACATGAGCGTACCCATCTCCCACGTTGTTGGGCCAGTGTCACCATCTTCAAGGCGTTTGTGCTCAATATTGTATTCAATCGGCCCCACCCAGTCGGTGCCATTGAAATACCGCGCAATACCAATTTCAACACCATGTACGCGTTCTTGTAGAATGATAGTGTTGCCGTTCACATCAGCCTCATTTAAAAGTGCGTCGATTACGTCCTGGCCATCATGTGCATTTCCGATATGTGTCGCGGTCATTTCGACATGGCCATTATGTTTTAGTACCCACTCTTTGGGATGATCTTCAATAAAACGAATAGCATTATTTTTGTTATT
Source organism: Candidatus Kaiserbacteria bacterium (assembly GCA_016699245.1). Taxonomy (NCBI): domain Bacteria; phylum Candidatus Kaiseribacteriota; species Candidatus Kaiserbacteria bacterium. The sequence continues at coordinate 245,982 of CP064968.1, forward strand.
GAAATGATGTGTTGGAAGAATTGTGAGTCCTGCGTCCCGAAGTACCTGTTGACCGTACTCACGGTCTTCTTCGCATCGTTCGGCCTCCTTACTCCCCCCAATGACGGTATAGCCGTTCAGGCGAAGCTCATCCTGCTCATTACCAAAACCTGTGGTATCAAACACAATAAGTCCGTCCTTCCCTACCCACGCAAGTTCATCCTGCCAATTATCGATGAGTGTGAATCTTCCCTCGGCACTTTTTTTGTATTCCGGGTCATCGAGATATACTTTTAGCGTATGCCCTTCACGCATAAAAAAATCGCACATATCTACGATTGAAAAATCTCCAGATACTGCGAGTATGTTCATCTCTTTACTCAACTTCCTTCACCCCATATTTTTTCATGTCTTCTACAAAAATCGCATGTTTTGCAGAATTGCATGACGAAAGTTCACAGTAGGTGGTTTTTTGCTCTGGAAACGTGTGGATAGCAAAATGGCTTTCGGCAATGAGCCATAAAGCTGTGTAGCCATAGGGATAAAAATGGTGCTCACTGAATCCAATCATCATAAACTCAGCCTTTTCTAATGCTGACTTACCGAATTCAAACACCTTTTTAGGGTCTGTCTCGTCAATGTAAAAACGAAAATTCCAAATTGTGGCTTTCATGTTTTTAGATTATAACACAATAGTTGTTAAAATCAAATCACTTGTGGACAATCTTTCCTCATACATATAGCTTATTGTGTATGCGATGTTATGGTATCACCTGTGAAAGCATGTGTACTCGCTGAGACTCCGAATACCAATTGGCTTGAATCAAGTTTGCATTTTTATGACCCGACGTAAGTGGTGCATTTTTCCCTGCTATCACAAGCGAGAAAGGGCCGCCATAGTACGTTGCAGCTCCACAGAATGTGACATTGAGTACATTATCATTTCCAAATACTCGTATTGTATCCCGGGATACTGCTTGTAGTTCATTTGCTTGAAGGAGTCTTGATCCTCCAAGTCGCATGAGAATACCGTTTGTCGTAAGAAGTGAGTATATCTTGTCGGTGAATGCTCCCTGGAACAACGGTACTGCGTTACCAGTATTATCTGTAGTATCCATGAGGATTATATCGAATGTGTTTTGTTCGGATAATGTATCAATGTGAGATGCATCTTCGTGAAGAATGGTAAGTCGCGAATCATTGAGTGCAGCATGAGATGCTGATGGAAAATGTAGTTTTGAAATTTCTGTAACGTGTGGGTCGATATCAACTATCGTGACTTTTTCAACAGTATGATGCTTGAGTACTTCGCGTGCGACTCCACAGTCTCCCCCGCCTATTATGAGCACATTTTGAGGGTTTTCATGAGAAAAAAGTGCGGTATGAGCCATACTCTCGTGATAAAAATATTCATCAAATTCCGCAAATTGCACGACATTGTCGAGCACAAGCACTTTTCCGAATCGAGGCGTATTAAGGACCATTAGTTTTTGAAAGCCAGTATTGTACTCAGGAACGAGCACGTCGCTAACTTCAAAACCAAAAGTATGGTCGGAATATAATTCTTCAAAAAACCATTGTTTCCCTCTGAATTCAGTAAGCATAAAATAAGTGTACGTTGTTTATTTTAAATTACAATGATCGAATCAAACGTTACACAAAAAACAGAGCAACAAGCGGGAGGATGAGCCACCAGAAGAAGTTTTCTGTGGGGGCAAAGAGAGACTGAATAGGAGTGCCTGGGGTAATGATTTCGGTCATGGCATTCACAAGCCTATATTACATTTTGACATACAGCCCTTCTCTGGTATTATATACATACATTTGGCATTAGCCACGTCCCCCGCCCGCAAGGGCGGGGATTTATGTTATATACCCAGTACTTTCCCTAGCTGGTCTTGAACTTTTTTAAAATCGATTGAATCAAGAGTCCCGATCCTTTTATCAAGTCTTCTATAATCGATATATCGAACTTGCGCAACATTTGCAGTGTTTTTTAACCCATCACTATGAGTTACATCAACATACCATGATCCAGAATTTGATTTTGTAGAAAGTGGTACTCCTATAAATGATGTCTGTGAAAGTTTTTTTATAACCAAAACAGGACGTCTAAAAAATAGATTTTTACCACACTCTTCAGAACCAACATTTACTCCAAACGTACACCACCATATTTCTCTGTCCTTAAAGAGCGGAGGTTTGTGCGAGTAGGTGTCAACATTCTTCTTGATAGTATTCCATTCATTAAATTGCTTTTTGTACATATGAAAATATTATTTGCTTGAGTGAATATTTTTAATCATTACACAAAAAACAGAGCAACAAGTGGGAGGATGAGCCACCAGAAGAAGTTTTCTGTGGGGGCGAAGAGAGACTGAATAGGAGTGCCTGGGGTAATGATTTCGGTTACGGGGAGCGCGTGAAAACTAAATATCATGACAAGTATGGTACCCATGGCCGCGAGGAGTAGTTTTTTACCAAAGCGATGAAAGGCAGGCTCATAATCGTCGCCCGGAATATGGCGACGAAAAAGAAGTGTACCTACGACTACAAATGCAAGAAAGATGAGAATTTTTGCTATAGCGGCGCCGTCCCCCTCCCCCTGTGCTACTTGCTCATAGTATGGAAATTTTATGGAGATAAGAAGTGCGAGGTAGAGAGCAAGAATTACATTAATGAGTGCATAACGCCCTCTTGCCATGGCATAAAAAAGAAGTACACCAAAAACCGAAATCATAAATACAGATTCCTTGAGTAGTGTGATGATGTCTTCAGGATTCACTTGTTATATTATACTCACTAATGAGTACTTTTGGGCTTGGGGTGTTTAGAACGTGTGGTATTTTTTCAAATGTATGTGTAAACAAAACACCGCAAACCTTTTGGGTCTGCGGTGTTTTGTTAATGTGTTTTATATATTCTCCTTCCTCAATTCCTCGACAAGTCTTCGTGCATTTCTTGAAAGTTTCTCGGGGATGTCGATAGAAATCTTTGCATGGAAGTCGCCACGGGATGAGCCCACGGGAACTCCCTTTCCTTTTATCCTCAGAATCTCACCGTGCTTCACCCCTTCAGGGATTTTAATTTGAATGATGCCATCGAGTGTCTCAACACCGTACGTCGCACCAAGGAGTGCATCGGTGAGTTTAACCTTAAGGGTCGTCTCAAGGGTGCTATCGCTCCTGTGGATGCTCTGGTGACGTTGTACATGCACCTTTATGTATAAGTCACCAGAGGTACCGCCTTTTACTCCCTCTCCTCTGCCTGTCATACGAATCATCTCACCCGGTTCGATACCAGGAGGAACATTGATGTCGATAATGTCCTCAGAACGTCGCACCCCGCCTCCTGCGCAATCGGCACATTTCTCCTTTGACATCTTTCCCGTCCCATTACAATCACTACATTCACGCACGGTTGCAAATTGTCCTAAGATACTTTGGCGCGTCTCGCGGATACGACCGTTACCATTACACGTAGCACAGGTAACCATCTCGCTCTTTGGCTTTGCACCCGTACCATTACAGGTGTTGCAGGCATTATTCTTGGTGAGTTTGAGTGTTCGCTTGGTACCAAAAATTGATTCTTTGAAAGAGAGTTCGATGTCCACAGAGATGTCATTTCCACGTGCACGACGCTGTCCACCACCTCCACCGCCACCAAACATGTCGCCAAAGTTTTGGAAGATATCATTGATATCAAATTCTACTCCTGCACCACCAAAGCCACTTTGGAAACCACCCCACTGACCACCCTGTTGTGCTCCCGCACCGCCTCCTGTATACGAGCGACCAAAGGTGTCATACTCAGCACGCTTCTTCTCATCACTGAGTGTTGCGTATGCTTCGCTTATTTCCTTAAACTTTGCTTCGTCGCCCGTCTTCTTGTCGGGATGATACTTTGCAGCTAGTTTACGAAATGCCTTTTTCACCTCGTCTTTTGAGGCGCTTTTTTCGATACCGAGGATTTCGTAATAGTTTTTCATACGATGTTAGTTAGTTGGCTTTTCTCCAGATTCAGCATCGCGAATATTGCCTTCGTCGGGTTTTTGTTCTGGTTGCGCAGCACTTTCCTGTGGTGGTTGTTTTTGCATTGCTTCACCAATCTTCTGCATTTCTGAGGAAAGTTCTTGCGTTTTTGTTTTGATTGCCTCGTTGTCGTCTTTATCCTTGACCTCACGGAGCGCCTTCACTTTCTCTTCGACGCCTGCTTTGAGTTCTGGAGTAATAGCATCTTTGTGGTCGATAAGCGATTTTTCTGCAGTGTATATCATTTGATCAGCCAAGTTGCGTGATTCAATGAGTTGCTTCTTTTTCTCGTCCTCACCAGCGTGTGCTTCTGCCTCTTGTTTCATACGCTCGATGTCAGAAGGGGTGAGACCAGAGTTTGCCTCAATACGAATTTTCTGTTCTTTGCCGGTTGACTTGTCTTTTGCAATTACATTAAGTACACCATTGGCGTCAACATCAAAGATAACCTCTACCTGCGGCATGCCACGAGGCGCAGGTGGGATACCATCGAGGATAAAGCGACCGAGTGATTTGTTGTCCCCTGCCATTGGGCGTTCTCCTTGTGTAATGTGAATCTCTACTGATGTTTGATTGTCAGCAGCAGTAGAAAAAATTTGTTCTCGCTTGGTGGGAATGTGCGTGTTTTTCTCTACCAATTTTGTGGACACACCACCCATAGTTTCGATACCGAGTGAAAGTGGAATCACATCCACGAGCGTGATGTCGTGCACATCGCCTTGCAGGATACCTGCTTGGATAGCCGCACCGAGCGCTACTACCTCGTCTGGATTTACCGTTTTGTTTGGCTCCTTTCCAAAGAGTTCTTTTACACGCTCGACGATACGGGGCATACGTGTCTGCCCTCCCACAAGAATGATTTCATCAATCTCTTCTTTTTTAAGTCCGGATGCTTCGAGTGCGCGCTTTGTAATCTCGATTGAGCGATCGATGTATTCGTGTGCAATTTCTTCGAGTTTTGCACGAGTGAGCTTCAAGAGAAGGTGTTTAGGACCATTGGCGTCTGAGGTGATGAAGGGGATATTTATTTCCGCTTCGCCTGTTGAAGAAAGTTCATGTTTTGCTTTTTCTGCTGCTTCATCAAGACGCTGGAGTGCGAGCGCATCTTTGCCAAGGTCGATGCCTTCAAGACTCTTAAACTCAGCAATAAAATGACGAACAATTTTTTGATCGATGTCGCGGCCGCCCATGTGCGCATCACCATCAGTCGACTGTACCTCAATCACGTCATCACCTACTTCAAGTACGGTAACGTCAAAGGTACCGCCTCCAAAGTCAAATACCACAATTTTCTCCTCTTTCTTTTTATTAAAACCGTATGCGAGGGCTGCTGCAGTTGGCTCGTTAATGATGCGTTTTACGTCGAGACCAGCAATCTTTCCTGCATCCTGCGTTGCCTTTCTTTGTGCGTCGTTAAAGTAGGCAGGCACCGTTATAACTGCCTCAGTAATTTTTTCACCAAGTTTCGCCTCTGCATCTGCTTTCATTTTTGAAAGGATCATTGCAGAAACTTCTTCAGGGCGGTAGTCTTTCTCTCCCATGTGCACCACGACACCTTTGTCACTTCCCTCTCTTACTTCATATGGGACAATTCCTTTGTCGCTCTGAACTACCTTCTCGTCAAAGTTGTGACCCATAAAGCGCTTAATACCGTAGATGGTATTTTTTGGGTTGGTGACCGCCTGTCGTTTTGCAATTTGTCCCACAAGACGCTCTCCAGTTTTGGAAATAGCAACAATGGATGGTGTGGTGCGATTACCCTCCGCGTTTTCGATTATCGTCGGCTCGCTGCCTTCAATAATCGCCATTGCTGAGTTGGTTGTGCCAAGGTCAATACCAAGAATTTTTGCCATAATGATTTTTTTTAAAACTATCTAATAGTGAATGCGAGTAATTATTCAGTGCCGACAACGACACGTGCGGGTCTGATGATGTGGTCGCCGCGCTTGTATCCCTTCTGCAGTACTGCGATGACGGTATCTATCTGTGTCTCATCGGTGACCGGTGTATTCAAGACCGCTTCATGCTCTTCGGGATTAAAGGATGAGCCAACGGGGTCTTGTGATGCCACCTGGTATTGTCTGAGGAGTGATGCGAGTGTGGCCTGGATGGCCTCTACACCTGACCGCCATTTGGCGTCGACAGAAGCCCATTCCTTATCGTTCATCGCTATGTCGAAACTGTCCGCAAGGATAAGTAACTCCACGAGTATCTTGTCGGTTGCGCGTTCTTTGTCGCGCACCACCTGTTCCTCGAGACGACGTCTGCTGTTGAGGAAATCGGCGCGTGTTCTTTGCAATTCTTCTAGATGCTTCTGCTTCTCTGCTTCACATACGGCAAGTTTTCTGCGCAGGTTATTTAACTTATCACTGAGTTGCTCTTCCTCATCTTCTAAATCCATTTCGGAATCTTGAGGTATAGTGTCATCCTCCGTAACAATCTCTTCCTCCTCGTCTTTATCATGTGTATGTACCATAGTGCGTGCATTATAACTGCGATTTATGGTACTGTCAAAAAAGTATTTTCTCGAAAATTAAATAGGATCGCCACATAAATATATCAAGGCGTCGCATTGATACTTGATACATTTCAAAAATGAAAAGGACCTGCTGAATGAATCAACAGGTCCGTGGGCAGTTTGGGTTGTGTTTAGGCGGGTTGGCCTTCTTGGATGAATGTTTGCATCCTCTTATTCAATAGATCATAGATGATCGCGAGCATTCCAAGATGGTCCTCTGTGACATCACCTTGCTTGTTTAACGCTTTGACCGATTCCAGAAAATCAAAAATCTCTGGCGCGGAATGACTCCACTTTGATGCCATTTCGCGAACTTCGGCGTCGTAAGGAGAACTTGTCACTGATGCATTATGACTTTCGTCGAGTTCACACACCAAGTCCTCGATGACATAAATGAACTTTGCAACAGTGAGCGTACCGCTTTTCATCTCCTCGATACGATGGTGTAACGACAAAGATGGTGAACCAGCAGCTTCTGCAAATGAAGCAAAGAAATCTACATCAACAGGGGTTAAAGAGTTGGCCATGAGTACCTCCAAAATATGGTTGAAGTGAAAGTGTTTGAATTGAATCAGGAACTGAAGCAAATTTTATTTAATCACGATAATGGCGGAGCGTCAAGGTGCCCAAAAAATAATGAGCGTGAGCGACTATATTTTTTGAGGCCTTCACTTTTTTATCTCCCCAGAGAAAAAAGTTAAGAAGCGACTGAACTTTGCAGAATCCAGAATATCTCCCATACCAATGACTCATACTCAGATGAGCGTGAGCGACTATATTTTTTGAGGCCTTCACTTTTTTATCTCCCCAGAGAAAAAAGTTAAGAAGCGACTGAACTTTGCAGAATCCAGAATATCTCCCATACCAATGACTCATACTCAGATGAGCGTGAGCGACTATATTTTTTGAGGCCATGGGGCAGAAAAATATCGCTCCGGTCGTCGAAAAGAACAAATGCCCCGAAGGGGGCATTTGTTTTATCTTTTCGACCACTGTGGGCTTTTGCGGGCTTTTTTTAGACCGAACTTCTTTCGTTCTACGGCGCGAGGGTCGCGCTTGAGGAAGCCAGCTTTCTTGAGTGGGATGCGGCGCTCTGCCTTCTCTTTCAAGAGTGCACGTGCGATTCCTAGTCTAATGGCATCTGATTGTGAACTGAGTCCACCTCCTTGCACGTGTGCACTGATTTCGTAGTTCTCGATTCCTGCATCTGCAGTTTCAAGTACGGAGAGCAAATTTTTCTGGAGTGTTGCCGCGGTGAAGTACTCAGCAAGTGCCTTTTCATTCACGATTACTCGAGTCTCATTTGCTTTAGTGACACGAACACGTGCGGTTGCAGTTTTGCGTCGTCCAATTCCTTCAATATATTGTTTCGTTGCCATAGTCATTATTCAGTTACTTCGAGATTATGGAGACGTGGTGTCTGTAGTTTGTTCTTAGGGAGCATACCCTTTACCACACGCGTTACCACTTCTGCGTAGCCAAGTCGCTTGCCAAGGTGATCGAGTGTCTCCACACGACGACCTCCTGGGTATCCAGAGTAACTCTGAAACTCCTCCTTTCCACGCTTCTCAGAAATATCGAGTTTAGAAGCGTTGGTTACCTTTACGGTGACAGGCTCGACGAGGTTCTTGGCGACATGTGTCGTATTCTTTCCAAGCAAAATTGACGCAACTTCTGTTGCTACGCGACCGAGTCGCTTTCCTGTTGCATCAATGATAAATTCTTTCTTTTCCATATCGTTATACAAGTTCAATGTACGCTTCTGTGCGCCCTGCCTTTGTTTCACCTAATTTAATAATGCGTGTATATCCCCCGTTACGCTCTGTGTATCTTTTTGCCACATCACTAAACAGCTTTGAGACCACATTGGTGTGTGGTTCTCCCAAAATACTCATCACGAGACGGCGAGATGCGACAGTGTCGTTTTTACCCTTTGTGATAAGTTTCTCGACATACGGGCGAAGTTCTTTCGCTTTTGCCTCAGTGGTGTGTATCTTTCCGTGTTCAATGAGGGAAAGTGCGAGACCACGAAGAAGCGCGGTGCGCTGACTGCGTGATCGTCCGAATGTTCTGTTTTGGCTGTGGTGTCGCATGTTATTCTTTAAAACCTAAATTCATCTTGGCGAGGATAGCCTCAAGTTCTTCTACCCCTTTTGGACCAATGCCATCGAGCGCTAGAATATCATCTTTTTTCTTTCGCACAAGCCCACCAAGCGTTCTGATATTTGCATTCTCAAGTGCACCGAGTGTGCGTGTTGAAAAATCAAGTGTTTCGATGCGTGTCTTGAGCACATCAGCATCTACTTCTCCTACCTCATCCTCTACTTCTTCTGCGTCGGTACGCACTGCTTCAGTTGGACGTTGTATACTATCTTGGAAGCCAATGATAGCCTTGAGCTGGTGCACCATAATCTCGATTGAGTTTTCGAGGGCCTGACGTGGAGTCAATGTCCCATCGGTCTCAATAAAGACACGGAGACGGTTGTAATCAGTACGATCACCAACGCGCATATTCTCCACCTCGTAGTTCACACGACGAATCGGGGTGAATACAGCGTCAAGTGCAATAGTACCAATGTCCACCTTCTCTTTTTGGTGTACCTCTCGTGGTACGTATCCAAGTCCGTGTTCAACAGTCACTTCAAGATCGAGCGTTGTTCCCTTCTCAGTAATCTCAGCAATCTTTTGTTCAGGGTTAAGAATAGTTATCTGACTTGGAGTGCTGATTTGTGCCGCAGTTACCACCTGCGCGCCGCTTGCCTTCAATGAAATGGTGAGTGGTGTATCGCTGTGCATAAGAAGACGTACACGTTTGAGATTCAAAAGAATCGTCACGACATCCTCTTTTATGCCTGCAATCGTAGAAAACTCATGTTGTACACCTTCAATTTTGACTTGGGTAATAGCTGCACCAGGGAGTGATGAAAGAATGATGCGACGAAGTGAGTTTCCAAGGGTATGGCCGTACCCAGGGTACAGACCATCAATCTCAAAAACACCAGAGAATTCTTCCTCTTTGATTACTCGTGGCTTTGATGGCAATGCGACGTTGGTTTCAAGCATAGTACGTTAGTTATGGTATTAATTATTAACGACTGTAATACTCAAGGACTTGCTGAGGATCAAACTGTGTTTCAGATGGTTCATAGGTCGGTTCTGCTTTTTTCTCTCCGGACAGCTCCTTCGCATTAAGAGTAAGCCAGTGTGGTGCGGTCTGTGTTGCGAGCGCTTCACCAAGGACAACAAACAGTGGAGATTGTTTGCTTTGCTCACGGACAGAAATAACGCTTCCAATACTCACCTTATGAGAGGGAATATTGAGGCGTCGGCCATTGACGAGAATATGACCGTGAGAAACAATTTGACGTGCAAGACGTCTGGTTTTTGCAAAACCAAGACGATAGACTACATTATCAAGACGAGATTCAAGGCGAGCAATGAGCGCACCAATAGGCTGATTGCTTTGTTCTACCGCATCATGTACATATCCAGAGAGTTGCTTTTCAGAAATACCGTAACTGAAACGCATTTTTTGCTTTTCAATGAGTTGCTTCTTGTAGTCAGACATCATGCCTGGGCGACGAGTCTTGTTGCGCGCTGAACGAGCCTCTGAAAGTGCAAACTTTTGAGTCTGTGTCTTTTCGAAGATTGGTGCTCCGAGACGCTTTGCAATTTTGTATTTAGGTCCAATTATCATATTCGTTCAATTAGATTCGTCGGGGCTTAGGTGGACGCGGACCGTTGTGCGGTACCGGTGTCTGATCAACGATGCTGGTAATAGTGATGCCTTTACTTGAGAAACCACGGAGTGCTGACTCACGACCTGCGCCAATCCCGCGGATAATAACATTGGCATCCTTCATGCCCATCTGTGTTGCTTTCTCGCCAAGAATTTCACCAACCTTTGCAGCTGCGAATGGTGTGCTTTTTCGTGAACCCTTGAAGCCAAGTGCGCCACTTGATGCAGCAATAAGTGCATTTCCTTTGTTGTCACACAGTGTGAGGAGTGTATTGTTGAACGTTGCAAGAATATTCAGTGTGCCGATAGCCACTTTCTTTTTTGGAATACGAGCAAGCGCGCGTGATGACGCACTCGAATCGTTTCCTCCTTTTTTGATAATTCTTTTCTTACCCATAGGTCAATCGTTAGTATAAATAATCAAATGAAATTAAGTCTTTTCGAGCTTACGGCGACCAGATCCCATAGTCTTTTTAACACCTTTTAGTGTACGCGCGTTCGTCTTTGTACGCTGTCCACGTGCGGGCAAACGCTTTGCGTGGCGACTACCGCGGTATGACTGGATGTCCTTGAGACGCTTAATGTTACCGCTCACTTCACGCTTCAGTTCACCTTCAATGGTGAAAGACTCAACCTTTTCACGGATTGCGTTCTCCTCATCAGTGGTAAGGTCGCCTGTTGTCTTATAGAGATCAATGTGTAATTCCTTGAGTATAGAAATAGCTCGAGAATGACCAATGCCATGAACGGCTGTAAGGCCAAACTCAAGATGCTTTGTATCTGGAATTGTAATACCTGAAATTCTCATATTTATCCTTGTCGTTGCTTATTACGAGGTTTCTTTTTGTTAATAACATACACATGACCGCGACGGCGGACAATCTTGTCGTCTGGACTAATTTTTTTGACTGATGATCGAACTTTCATAATTAAAGGCGTTTAGAGATTCGTGCTTTTCCACCGTATGGTTCAGGAACTACTGCTACCCTGTCTCCAACGAGAACACGAATTTTAAATTTTCGCATTTTCCCTGCTAGGTACGCAATTATCGGTGTCTCAGCTCCATCCAGTAAAACTCGAAAAAGCGCATTAGGGAGCGCCTCCTCTACAGTTCCATAGACGAGTTGTTCTTTGTCTGATTTTTCTTGCATCAAACGACCGTGATTTTAACAAACTATACTAAAAGAGTCAACTACCTGTATCCACTTCTGTTTTACACTGTATTTCTATTCTCCGATTATGGTCGTTATAGTGATATCTTTTGGAGATTTTGGAAATGAATTAGCCCAGAAAGGACGTATTTCTGATTGAGCTTTTGAGATAGAACTACTGTACTTACTGAGTACTAAGTCAGCCTCAGACTTTTTCTTGCCGACGAGTTCTCCTTTGAGTACATCTTCGTCGAATTTCCAGACTATCTGTGTATTACCTTTTAAAGTTATATCGAGTGATTGATTGTTCTTGATATCAGTTGTTCCCGTAGTTGCATCAGTGTAGGAGAAGGTAAGTGTTTGTGGGTCAGAAAGTAAAACGGATTCGTTGTTATAGTCAGTGACAGACTTCTTTGCTAAATATGCGGCTAATTCTGGCTCCTTGAGAATGGGAACTTGTAAACGAGCCTGCTCCTTGATGGTGGCGAGTGAATCACCGTACTCTGTGGAAGGAAGCGTTTCGTAGACAAAAGTCACCGCGTCTTTGTAGACTACGAACCCAGCTGGCTTCTCTTCCTCAAGACGTTTGAGAAGTTTATCGCGGAGCTCTACATGAAGTGCCTGTTGTGCAGTATTGAGTTCTTGTTCGTCTAATATGTACTTTTCTCCCTCAAACCCACCGGTAAAGGCTACCGTTGACTCACCATAGACATTATCAAACTGGTCACTTCCTTTTAATCCTGGAACAGTGAACTTTGTAGGTTTAATGTTGAACTTCTCACCGGTGCTGTCAGCAAATACATCGGCAACAACACTACCTGGGACAACAACACCCTTTGCGTCTTTAATTGATGCAGGAACTTCAATGGATTCTTTGATGCGATACACAAAACCGTCGGGGCTTTCAAACCGTGTATTTTTGATGAGTCTTTGAAGGCTTGTGCTCTTGTTGTATACAAAAATCTTGCCTTCCGATCGGAGTGATACTTGCTCTTTGCCACTTGCCTTTACCTGACGCTCTCCTGATTCCTCGAGGGAAAGTAACTCATACCCAAGCTCGCCTGTTTGCGGTGCAGTGTATATAAGGAAGCTCGATTGGACTGCCACGTCTCTAATTTTTGGGTGCACGGTAACATCGGCACCGCCAAGAAAAATGTTGACCACAAAAACAAGCGCAATAATGAAAACGGACACAGCAGAGGTCACAATGACTCGGTGACGTTTTTCAGACTTGCCATCAATTATGTCGATAGTAGAGAGGTCTGAGTCGTCAAACTGAGTCTCGATTGGTTCTGGTCGTTGGATGCGTGGTGCTATGTCTGTGCGAGGGCGACGCTCTGGTGCTTGTATTTGAACCTCACGCACTAAAGACGCTTTAGGTGCTTTTCCACCTGCAGGTTTGATATCTTGAAGATTCCATTTTTGAGCCATTGTAATAAGTATATACCTTTATTCGTAATGTAGTTCACTGCAACCGTGTAGTTTGTGGAAAAACCGTGCTCCGAGGGCCAAATACACATCATCTCCTGCCCCATGTGAGATTTCATCGATGATATTTTGGCTAATTGATAGAATACGCGGTTCGTTTTTGATAGTGTCTTTGAAGACATTCTCAATAATTGGTGCAAAAAATCGCTCGAAAGGTTTGTGAGCAGTAATGACAATATCAGCAGGAATAGAACGATGCTCGAGAAGTTGGCTGAGTGTTTCAGAAATTTGTTTTTTGTATGATTCTATATGAGGAGTAAATTCAGCTGCATTGAGGTGTGCTTCATTCCCCACAAGACTCATGTGAGATTGAATATCAGCAGAGGGTTTTCCAGTGCTTTTCATTATTTCTCTAATAAAAGTATTGCTTCCCACAGGGACGGAGGAATTTTCGATGAGGAGACCATTCTCCACAATAGCAAATTCAGTTTCTTCTCCCGTAATGTCAACGATACATAATGTATTGAGTCTTGGAAAAATATCACGGAGAACACAATACATAATGAGCATGTATGTGTGTGTTCGAAGTTCTGTCTCAGTGAATAATTTTTCTTGTACTTCATTCACCGCATCAAGAATTTCCTGGGGAACCAGTCCTGTGATATGTGAAAGACCTAAAATAGTACCTTTTAAATTTAACGGGTGAACCACCGGATAATCATTGACGGTTATATCGACAGTAGCGCGTTCGACTATACTAAATCCATTACTGGTGACATGTTCTACCCCACGAATATGATTAAGAATTTCTGATTCAGCACTCTGAATGAGGTCATTAATGATTGAATTCGTAATTCTAAATGGTACATTGTCCTCGAAATGCACAGTGCGAGCTACCGTATAAGACCATGGCGAGGAGCACGTAACATACATTTTCGTTATGACAGCATTCGAATCAAACTCGTTGAGTACCTGCTTCCCTTCCTGAGAAAGAATGAGCGACGCAGAGAAAAGTGCCTCTCGAACGCGACGGATATTTTCTGACTTTTCAGAGCCGTGCTCAGTAATGCGCATGGTGTTACGGTGGGTATAGATAAGTTGCGGAAGTTTCGCGCCCTTTGGTGATGCAACAATAGCAATTCCCACGGTTCCAGAACTGATATCAACGAGCACACCATACACAGTATCGCTGCTGTTGTGGCGAAGATTAAACATGTACCAATAGTATACCGTGAGACGCGTTGCAAAAGTGTGAGTAATCTACAGTTTTAAATAATTGAAATCAGATACTCAGTCATGTAGTTTGAATCTTGTTTTCTTTATGGAGTAGTTTCATACAAAAAGGCCGGGTTTCCAAAAAAATGGAACCCCGGCCTGCACCTTTAACGCTCGTGACGTCGATGGCGCCAGTCATGTCTGTCATCCCGGTAGTGTCGGTCATCCCTGTAGTGTCTAGGACGAACTTCAAACCTGTAAATGTAAACTTCACGTCTTTGTATTTGCGGTGGAGCATAAAAATACTCTTCACGTTGATACCGACGAGGAGGCATATACTGCCATCGTTGCGGTGGAATCACCTCGGTGCCAGGTGCGTAATATGGTTCTGGCGGTATGGGCCGCATTGTTATCGGCCTCTCAACGACATAGTCACCTTCATTAGCGAGTGCAAAACTTGCACTGAAGACAAACGTAAAAGCAAAAACAAAAAGTGAAAGAACTTTACTCATGATTTCCCCTTTCTAGGAAAAAAGTAACATAAATATTATACCACATATCCATGTACTAGCAAGTGTCACCAGACGTCACAAAAACACCATAAATCATGGCTTTAATACGTCACTTTATTATTCGAGCACTGCTTTTATGCGCCTTACACCACGAGAGGAAGACTCTTCTTTTTGAATTTTAAAGGTGCCGGTGATTGCGCCTGTCGTTTCTACGTGTGGGCCACCACAGAGTTCGCGAGAGTACACGACACCGGTATCGCCTACGATTGAATAGACCTTTACTTGATCGGGATACTTCTCCCAGAAACTTCCTTCGATACTTGGGTCGTTTTCTGCTTCAGTTTTTGAGAGTGTGTCAACACGTACTTTTGCGTTGTGTGTAATTGCTTCATTCACAAATGCCTCGACACGCGTGAGTACATCTGGAGAAACCTTTTCATTATAGGTGAAGTCAAAACGAAGACGTTCACCAGTAATATTAGAGCCCGCCTGATGCACACCCGTCCCGAGTTCATTTCGAAGTCCCGCAAGAAGAAGATGGGTGGCGGTATGGTACATGACTACAGTATCTGAATGGTCGGCAAGTCCTCCTTTAAACTTTTGCTCTGCACCCGCACGCGAGAGTTCACGATGTTCCTCCATGAGTTTTTTGAATTCACCCATCGCAACAGTCATACCCCGCTCTTTTGCAATTTCTATAGTGAGTTCAATCGGGAAGCCGTAGGTAGTAAAGAGATTAAAAGCATTTTCGCCCGTAATAAACTTTTGAGGGATAATTTTCTTGCTTCTATCCACAACCACCTTTCCTTCTTCACGTTTTATGGGGAGAGTGACTTTGAGTGCAATTTTATTGAATTCTTTCAACCCATTTTCCAGTGTTTTTCTAAACTGCACTTCTTCTCCATGGATGGTGTCGATAATATCGGCTTCATGTTCAGCTATCTTTGTGTAATGCTCCTTGTACGTATCAATAACACTTTTTGCAAGAAGTTTTAATTCACCGTTTGGGACACCTACAATATCTGCATAGCGTACCGCTCTTCGCAAAAGACGACGTGTAAAGTAACCCTGCTCTGAGTTGGCAGGATAAATTGCCTCGCTTATCATAAAAACTGCTCCGCGAATATGATCGGTAATGACGCGGAACGCCATCTGATGCTCTGTATACTTTTTACCCGAGAGTTCCTCAATTTTAGTAACTACATTTTGAAGGAGGTCGATGGTGAACACATCTCCATTACCATTAGCTGCCGCAGCCATGCGCTCGAGTCCACCACCAAAATCAACATTCTGCTTTGGAAGTTTTTGGAACGTACCGTCTTCGGCTTTGATGTATTCGATAAAGACAGAATTACCAATTTCAAGAAAACGTCCGCAATCACAATTGGGATGGCAGTGTGGGCCAAATTTTTCATCGTGGGGTGTCCCAAAGTCATAAAACATCTCAGTATCAGGACCGCCTATTTCACCAATAGGCATTTTCTCTGGCTTTCCTGCTCTGCTCCACCAATTTTTTGATGCATCGTAATAGAAAATGCGTTCGCCGTCCTTCATGCCACGTTCCCCACCCTCCCTTTCGGAACCCATGAATGCAACGCCATTGGTGATATTACGCACAGCGAAAAGTCCTTGCCAGAGTTCAGCAGCCACGGTGTCGCGGGGCACGTTGTTTGTTTCATCGCCTGCAAATACCGACACATAGATATTTTCCGGATTGAGTTTGATTTCCTCTACAAGAAATCCGTAGATCCAGGGAATTTGCTCGTTTTTGAAGTAGTCACCTAAAGACCAGTTGCCCAACATCTCGAAGAATGTGGTGTGGCGATTGTCACCAACTTCCTCGATGTCCTCTGCGCGAAAACACTTTTGTGAATCGGCGAGGCGTGTGCCCATAGGGTGTTCTTCTCCCATAAGAAAAGGCACGAGTGGTTGCATGCCACTACCGGTAAAAAGCGTGGTTGGGTCATTCTCAGGAATGAGCGCTGAGGATGGGATAATCGCATGCCCCCGCTTTTCCATATACGCAAGATATTTTGCTCTAATTTCATTTCCAGACATAGTGAGGACACTATACAAGATTTGTACAGTTTTTTCTATATCAGCGTGTTTTCAAAGGTTTTTGATTTTCCGATGACTATGCACGGTCTTGGCTAATGTACTTTAGAAATGCTTTATTGTTTGGTGCTCTACCAAGAAATTTTTTGATTAAGGTCATTTCATCGATAGAGCCTCCTTTTTCCAAAATCCATGTGCGGTAGTCATTCCCTGTTTTTGTGTTAAGGATTCCTTCACTTTCAAATCTTGTAAACATATCCTGTGCATACACTTTTGCCCACGCATACGAATAGTACCCAGCCTCATATCCTCCGACGATATGACCGAATCCTGCTGGAAAAAGTTGAGTTTTAGGTAGAGTATGACCAACTATATCTTTTACCATTTGACGATAAATTTCTTGTGGAGCACCCGGTGCTCTTTCAAAATGCAATTTCATGTCAAAAAGAGACAAAAGCATTTGTCGCAAGTACATCGTTGAAATTCTAAATTTTTGTGCACGTAACATGTTTGTAATTAACATCTCTGGTAATCGTGCATTTGTTTTATAATGTCCAGAGATTTTTCTGAGAATATCTTTGTTCCACCCCCAGTTCTCGAGCATTTGTGAGGGCATTTCCACGAAATCCCACGCCACATGAAAACCAGCTTGCGACTCGTATCGTGTCTTCGTAAGTACATCATGCATAATGTGTCCAAATTCGTGAAAAAATGTTTCAACCTCATCATGCGAAAGTAGAGATGGGTTTTCTTTGGATGGTTTTGAAAAATTACAGACAAGTGCAGCAAGAGGAGCAATGTAGTGCCCCTCTTTGACTCTGCCGTCAATAAGGTCAAATGCTGCAGCATGTCCGTACTTTCCATCGCGGGGGAAAAGATCCATAGAAAAATATGCAAGTATCTTTTTGTTCTCAGTAATAGCATAAAGTTCAACATCAGGGTGCCAGAGAGGATAGTCTAAAACTCTTTCAAATTTTACACTGAAAAGTTTCTGGTATGTTCCAAAAACTCCTTCCCGCACCTTTTCAAAAGGAAAATACTCACGAATTTTCTCTGAATCAACAGAATACTTTTGCTTTTGTAGTTGATTCACATAATACGAATCGTAGTATTCAATTGAGACACGAGGGTTTTTTGTAAATTCTCGCTTGAACGAAAGTAGTTCGTTCTTGTCATTTTGTGCACCTTTTTCAACTTTTTTCACAATACTATTGAGAAACTTCATGACGTTTTCAGGTGTTTTTGCCATACGCTCCTCTATTGCATAGTGTGCAAATGTTTTATAGTCCAGCAATTTCGCATTTGCTTGACGTAAAGCTATGATTCGCTTAAGGAGCTTGATGTTTGCTGGTCCCCCCTTTCGTGCATTTTTATCAACAATTTCCTTGCGTTTTAAATCATTTGGAGAATTCTCCAAAAATGGTCCAATTTCTGGATACTCAAGTGACACAAGATATCTCCCCCTGCTGTCTTTTTTGAGACTAGAAAGAAATCTATTCGAAAGGCCGATAGCCTCATCGGCAGTGAGTGTAATATAGTCTTTGTAATCATTGATGTTTTTTCTAAAGGTAATTGAAAGTCGAGAAAGTTCCTTGAGATTTTTCTTAAGTACTTCTTGTTTTCTCTTCGGTAGACCAAAGCCCATACGACGATACCCACGCATAGTATCGTCAAAAAGAATTTTGTCTTCGCCGTGAAGTTTTTCTTTTTTTTCAGCGTACTCACACAGTGCTCTATAGATACCCTCGTCGTACACGACATCAACAATCAAGTGCGAAAATTCTTCAGTAACCTTGTGAGCCATTTCTCGAACTGATTTTTTAGGTGATACTTCAGACAAAAAGCCTACGTAATGAATTTTCTGGCCATATTCACGACCACATTGTTCCAACGCACATACAGTATTTTCAAATGTACGTTCAGAAGATGGAATTTTCTTTATAACATCGTAATCATTCTTTAGTTCAGAAATTGCTTTATTAGGAAAATTTCTAAAATGTTTTGGTTGCCAATCAACCCACGCAAAATCACTTTTGCTCAGTGTTTTTACGGGTAAATCTTTTGGGTCTAATTGTGCCTTAGTATTCAGTACGCTTTTTTTCGACATCGTGTAAGAAGTTTTTGTATTCAGTAAATACGCTGTTAAACTCTGAGAGAATTTGATTTTTGAGACGTCTGTTGAGCACATTGCTAATTTCTTGGTATACCATGAGCCTATCTTCAATATGTGTACCAAAGTGAGACAAAAATGATGAGTGATCATCGAAATACTCCTCAACTATAGAACGCATATTGTGGATTTTATCAGCTGCAACCACAATGAGTGCTCGTTCCGATGCGTCTTTAATTTGTTTTAAGTACTCTTTTTTTTGGAAAAAGATATTTTTTCGATCGTAATCGGAAACAGGGGGTTCAGTGAGTGCTACAACAATATCTCGTACTGCACCACCAAAGTCGTCCTCGAGTTCCTTTTCTGTGTAGTCAGTATCCTCGAGCGTATCATGGAGAAGTGCAGCCACAATAGTATCCTCATCAGTAGTATAGTCTGCCACAATAGTTGCCACAGCAAAAAGATGCGTGACATAGGGATACGGCACACTTCCCTTCCGTACCTGGTCTTTGTGAAGCACTGAAGCAGCCTTAATTGCTTGTTCTATTGCGTACGAGTAGGCCACAATGATTATTTTTTATTCTTTTCGTCTTGTGCTTTTGCCTTTTCATCATCTGCACGCTTTGAGGCATCAGCAAATTTTTGTGCAAGGACTGAATGCTGTGTTGCAAGTTTTGCATTCTCTGTATGCATCTCTGTCGCCTCACGTTGAATTTTCAAGAGTTCGGCTTCTGCTGTGTTTACTTCTTGTTGTTTTGATTTAAGACGAGCTTCAATTTGTTGTAATTTGCTTGCGATTGTTCGTTGAGAAACTTCAAGTTTTTGCTTGTCTTCGTTTATTCGTTTAAGTTCTGTTGCTGCATCCATGAAATGTATACTTAATAACTCTTTTGATAATTTCTTCTTTGTTATTATACTCAACCAGTACACTATTTGCACAGTTTGTTTTACCCATGTGCGTGAACTTATTTCTGGGCATTTTTATGAATTTCTTGAAGCTTTCGACCACATGACTCACGGTAGGGGCAAAATTCGCACGCATCTCCAGACTTTGGAAACACCTCAGAATCTAAACACCCCTTAATCTCTATAAGTGTGGGCGGAAGCCAGTCATTTTCTCCTTTGCATGGTACTACGGTAGTTTCAAAATGAAGTGTATCATGGAAGCCATCTTTGTTGCTTTGACCATTTGCATACACAAAGTATCCAGTCTCGTCCACTTCAAAACCATTCTTTGTGAAAAGCCATTGATAGACACCTATCTGACGTTTGTACTGTGCTTCCCACGAAGAATCAGCAAGTGTCAGAATGGTTCCCTCCTTTGCAGTTGCTTTATAATCGACAACAATAAGTTTACCGTCTCGCCTAAGCCAAATGTCATCTACTGCACCTGAAATCGTCAGTTTAGTTTCTGGATCAACATATGCAATACCTTCGAAGTTGTCTCGCCATATATCCATATGCTTATGGGCAAAGGGTACTGCATCGATGTGGTATTTTTCCATAAGTGGATGAGCCGTCTGTGAAGCACGGTATACATCAAACTCTTTCTTGAAAAGAGCATCTACCGCTACATTAAGAGTAAATGCTGGCCCACGCGGACGTGCAGTACCGAGTTTATTGTCAATATAGAAGCATCGTGGACATTCTACAAATAAATCAATTTTTGAGCGTGAAAGTCGCCACTTTGATCCTCCGTAATTCCAATCTGCATTTCTGTTTGGATTATACTTTTTTACAAATGTTCCCATAGCTTTCAGTATATCATCATGTATCGTAGTACAAAAAATCCTGCATGTGCAGGATTTTTTGTACTACACGTTAATGGTGTTAGTTTGCCTTGAATGTAACTTCTCCGCCAACGATGACCTTGTCCTCAGTAAGTGAGAATCCAGCGTCACCGGCGTTTGTGAAAAATACCACTTGGTATGAACTGTCCTTAATAGTTCCTCGCATGAGCTCCACCGATGTAGGTGTAAGTCCCTCTGCTTCGCTGTACCTCGCTGCGCCGAGGACTTTACCTGAGGTACCGTCAACATAATCGCGTACTACTATCCAGCCGTTCTTTGTCGGAAACTCAACTTTCGAAAGTGTAACTACTTTTCCAGCTGCTTGGTCTTTTACGTCGAGTGCACCTTTGCCAACTACTGTATCAGTTGATGTGACATCTTTCGTCACTTCTTTCGAATCAGCCTTCACCTCTTCTGACTTCTCTTCATCTGCTTTTTCAACTTGTTCAGTATCGGTAGTCTTTTCTTCGGGCACTTGCTTTGCTTCTGGTGTTGAAGAAAATACCCACACAAGCAGACCTCCAATGAGCAAACCAGTAATGAACGCTACAACGGTCTTCTGACTCTCCTGCTTTTCAACTTCTGACATATTCGTACGAATGACTATAACGCTTAATAATGATGGTGCTGATTATACCATGTAACAATAATGAGGATGTGAGCCACATTACTCGACAAATTGATATACAACTTGTCAAAAAAACTTATTTTGAGCCACAGAGTGATGATGCTTCGTGGAGCACAGCATCAAATTTTTGTTTTGGCAACCCGAGTTCGTGTAAAACAGAAGGGTTTTTACTAATATCAGAGCACAAGATGAATCCATGCTGAAGCAAGTACTGTTTCTGCCCGGTACTCAAATGTGTGAGCACTGTAATTGGATATGTGCCAAGTCGCTCAATTTTTTTGTGGAGTGAATCATGCTTGGGATAATCCCAACTGAGTAATTTGATTCCACTACACTCAGCATACTTTATAGCAGCATTTGTGAATTTTGTGTTGGTGATGAGGTACAGGGCAACAATACCATTAGTGTCGTGTTTTCCAATGCGTGCAGATTGTAAATCAAGATAGCGCGCATATGAGTACATTGCTACCTGCAAATCAGATTTGATACCTGGCTTTGCATGAAATTTTGCTTCTGCAATGAATGTTTCTGAGGGCGAATAAGCAGCAAGGTCAACTTCATGTACTGCACATTTTCCTCGTAGGACAAGACGACGCTTTGTCGTGTACCCTTCTGCTTCAAAAATTTTTCCAAGAAAATCTTCAAAGGGGAAACCCGTAGGGCCAAGGCTGAATACTGCACGGCGTAGTGAGTATTTTGCCGCAACAGGATCATCACTTTCACGGAGTAACTGAAATGCTTTTTGATAAATCAATTGCGTTTTCATGCCTTCCTTAAGTGATGTCTCTACTTCCATCAAAATACGCATGATTTCCTCCGGTCGCGCACCGGCTCTCTTAAGAGAAGATATAAGTTTATGTGACTTAAATTCTTCAGTTGTGCCATCGGCTTTTGTGATTATCATAAAATATCATTAATTATCCCACCTCCAAGACATGCTCTTCCTGCATAGAGTACACAGGACTGCCCCACTGATGGCATGTCGACATGTGCATCTTGTACAGTAAGCATAGCATGGCTCTCAGAAGTCATTTCTACACTAACGTTGAAAGGTTTTTGACGATAACGGAATTGCGCCTCACATGTGGGGGGAAGAGATTCGGTAATGAGATTGATGTCAGACAGCACGACGCGAGCGTTCGCACATGTCCGCTGTTCTGTAGAAACAGTGATTGTATTTGCACGTGTATCTTTCTCAACAATGTAATACGGACGTGTTACATCCTGTGAGGGGAGGATAGAAAAGCCATGGCGTTGCCCTCGTGTGTAGTAGAGTGCACCATCATGTGAGCCTATCACCTGCCCTTCCTCATTAAGTACATTTCCCGGCGCCACGTCGACGTAGTGTGACAAAAAGTCTTTAATATCGACTGGTCCAAGGAAACAGATACCCTGACTGTCGTGTTTTGCAGATGTGGGCAAAGTTGCTCTTTTCGCCTCAATTCGTATTTCTGATTTTTCTGTATCACCTACAGGAAAAAGTGTGTGTGCAAGTTGTTCCTGTGAAAGCGTCCAAAGAAAGTAACTTTGATCTTTATCTGAGTCGACTCCGCGAAGCAACGTATACCGCCCATTGTTCATCTGCACTTCTGCATAGTGCCCTGTGGCAATTTTTGTTGCACCGTGCTCGATTGCAAAGCAAAGAAATGCTCCGAACTTCACATGCTGGTTACACATCACATCTGGGTTCGGTGTACGGCCGAGCGTGTATTCTCGAATCATATAATCAGCCACCTCATTCTTATATGCCTCCTCGCCGTCAAAGGTGATAAATGGTACTTCGAGGTGGGCAGCAACGCGCATTGCGTCGAGACGTTCTTTTTCCCAGTTACAGGTTATAAAATCAGGTTGCCAAGTTTTGATGAAGACCGCTGTGGCACGGTGTCCAGCGCGGAGCACACGTACGAGTGCGACGCTTGAATCTACTCCTCCCGACACCCCAACAAAAACGTTTTCTTTCATAGTATGAGCATCAAAATAGCATAGTGAATCTCAAAATACTATCGCAGATAGCGAGCCTTATTGATCTTGTGTTCTTCAAAGGTTTTAGCATAATGGAATGTGCCATCTGGTGCGGTGAGGTAATACAGATAGTCTGATTTTTCTGGGTATAGAACGGCTTCAATTGACTCAATTCCGGGATTTGCAATCGGTGTTGGTGGGAGGCCGGTGTTGGTATAGGTGTTGTATGGGGATTCAATTGCTAAATCATCGAGCGTGAGTTCACTACTAGTCTTTCCTAAAATGTAGTTAAAAACTGCGTCTACTTGAAGTGGCATTTCTGCAGCAAGTCTATTTTGTAAAATACCGGAGACCATACGCTTTGAAACATTGTCCTTTGCCTCACGTTCGATAATAGAGGCAAGAATAATAACCTCATTTTCGGTGAATCCAGACGCAGTGATTGCTTCCGTGTATGCACTCAGCCGTGACGCACTTGTATTTGTAAGGAGTAGTCTGAGTTCGTCTAGCGTAGTGCTCGTAGAAATAAAATACGTGTCTGGGAAAAGGTACCCTTCGTACGGGAGAAACAGCGCAGTATCGAGGGTGCCTAAAGCATCAGCGAGATACGTGTCTATATCACTCGCTTTGAATCCCTCAGGAAGTGTGATGCTCACGAGTGGTGAGCGATGTTCCCCTGATGTGATTGCCTCAGCCACTTCACGAGTAGAAAGGGGCATCTCAAATGAATACGTTCCTGCTTGTACATAGACTTCCTTATACTCATAGAGCAGTATCATATAGAGATACAGAGAAGATCGCACGACATTTTGTGCTTTGAGTTTTTCTGTTATTGCACTCACCGTAAGTCCTTCATCAATGACGATGTCAGTCAGAAGAGGAAATGTGTGCGGCGGCGTATTGTAGAAACGATATCCAAAGGATAGTCCAGCGAATGCAAGTACAAGAAATGCGGTGGATAGAAAGATGTGTGTAGACAATCGACGACGCTTGCGCTCTGTGTAGTATTCCTTAAAATCCATACATTAACCAATAGGCAAGTTTGAAGGTGGTTCTGCACGTTTTGAAGGAATACGAGCGAGTGTTGGTGTTGAAGCAACCTTTCCAGGAATATGAAACATAGTTGCAAGTTCTTCGGTGGTCATTACTTTCGTCTTGTCATTCTTATTATGATTTGTGTACGTACGTCTTTTGTATTCATCAAGTTCCTGTTTCTTGAGTGCATCCTTCTTTCTTCCAGAAGGATCTTGCCACCAATTCCAGTCAAAGTCAGTACGCCACTTAACACCAATGGAATTGCGATTCAGGTCGTCGTATGAACGCCATGCGGTGATGAGCGTCCCGAGTCGTTCACCGGGGTTGAAGTTTTCATTTTTTGCAATATACATCCCGCGGATGGCGACATTGAATGCACTCTTACTGAGACTGCGCTCAATAGCTTTCAAGGTGTCTTTTTCTGTGTCAGTGAGAAGCATCATGACATTGCCTTTCTTCTCTTCATCCCCACGTTCTTTTACTGCTTTGTCGATGATGCTTTTCATTTCTGCACGCGCGGGACCTTTCCAATCCGGTGCAAGACCTAATGAACCTTCTTTTAAAGTCATTTCTCTGTTTGCATCTATAAGTATCTGTACCCACATATGCTCGCCAGGGCCCATACTACCGAGTGCCTCAAGCATTGAAGTGATAGGGTCAATTTTCTCTTCCTCTTTGGGCATATTTTGAAGACCATATTCCACGTATGTCTTTATAGGATATGCGTCAGCTTTTTTTGGACCGAAGTGAACAGAAAAATATGAAAAACGTGATGGATCCCATGGAATTTCAGCAGTGTAATCAATATCGAGTTCGTGTACTTCGATGCCAGGATGCTGTGCATATAACTGAGTCTCAACAATATTTTTAAATTTCTTTTTAGGGGTACTGATGTAAAAACGTACGTCACCAGCACGAGATACGAGCTCTAGCCCATAGCGTGGCGGATGCTTGCCGTCCCAGTATGTTTGCACATGGTTGTCGGGAGCGGCAGATTGATACATTTGCATAAGCACAAGCTCCATTGCTTCAGGTGATTTAAAGATTTCTTGTGGTAATTTGATTTCAAGAGTTACCCGTCCCTGTGCAACATCAAATTTCTTCTGCACGAAGTACAGCCAATACTCAAACAAGAGTCCAAAGGTAATAATTGGAAGCCAGATAGGAAATGAGACCACCATCATTTCGTACACGATATTTGAATTAATATCGAGTTTTTGAAACACAACTATTGCGACAAGAAGTCCTATGCCCACCAAAAGCCATGCAGCATTTGCACCAAATTTTTCTAGTGTGTTTACCGGACCTTCAATTAAGCCAATCATGTACATTATTGTACAGTAAATCCCCCATGAAGACTGCGTCTTCATGGGGGATTCTGTGTATGAGATTATTCAGTGAGGATGTAGTTGCCGTCAGGGAGTTTCTTGAAGAGTGTCGTATCTTGAAGATTAACGATAATGGTGTTGTCTTTTACGTAACGCTCTTTACGCACCTTATCAATGATCTCTTCACGAGTAAGTGGACCATGTGTGGTGAGAATGTCACGAAGCACATCTTTTACAACACCGGTAGAGTATCCCCACTCTGAGAGTGCGTAGAGTCCTCGCCCGACGAGCACAAAACGACGGTCCTTTATGAGTTCGTTGTGTGTTGTTGCAACGTGTGCGCTTTTATTGAAGAGTTCCTTGATAGCATCAGCAACTTCCTTAAAGTGCATCGGTGATCCATGGCGCTTTACCGCGAGGTATGCATAGTCACGAATTCCCTTTGCACGTACATTGGGACTCGTTGCATGTCCCCATTCACCGAGTGGATTGCGGTCGATTTGCTTTGATATTGAGAGCCATCGCTTGAGAATTTTTTCATCACGATATTGCTCTTCAATTTCTCCAAGATGTTCCTTAAGGCGAGCAATGATTTCATCTTCAGCAATAAGTTCGTCCTCTTCAAGGGAATTGAAGATACTCACCAGTGCTCCTTCTACCGTGTCAGAAATCTTTTTTTCAACATACCAACGGTGCGAAAAGGCATTGTTTTCCTTGATTCTTTTGAAAGGGTCGCCAATCACGAGAAGAAAGTAAATATGATTACGAAGTGACTGATCTTTTGAAAGTTCAGTGAGAAGCTCTTGTTCATTAATGACTCCACCAAGAGCATGGAGTGCAGTTTGTAACTCATCAAATACTTCCTGAAATTCTTTATATACAGGTGACTTCTGGATAGATTGAATACCATAGTTTTCAATCTGACGCACACGTTCGCGGGTAATATTGTATGTCTGACCAATAGACTCAAGAGTGCATGTTTCAGCACTATTCACGAGACCATATCGTTTTTCAAGTACATCACGAGCGCGCTCGGGGAGCACTGAAAGAAGCTTTTTTGTTACTTGCTTTGGTTTAAATGATATCATGGTATGGTCTAATTATTGGTTTTTTGCTCAAAAATGTGTTCCTATTTTTATCACGATAAAGGGATTGAGTCAAGCCTCTCCTATCAGATTAATAATTTTGTTTTGGATATATACCACTCGAGTTATGTTTGCGGGCAATTTTGATGCGAGAGTTTCATCTGCTTTAAGCACGGCAAGTACCTCGGATTCCGCCGAATCTATGGGGATAATGATGGTTCCGCGCATCTTTCCATTGATTTGAACACTCAAAGTAACACTACTTTCGATTAAATATGTAGGGTTTGAGGCAGGCCAGTTAGACATGTGGATAGAACCACTATTCCCCGCTTCATACCACAATTCTTCAGTAATGTGTGGTGCAAATGGGGCAAGTAACCGAAGAAAGAGTAAATATGAATTCTTGGTCAAACCTAATTTTTCGGCATGATTGATGAAAATCATGAGTGCACTGATAGCAGTATTGAACTTATATACTGCTATATCAGCCGACACTTTTTCAATCGTCTTGTGAAGTAGGGATGTTGTCTCATGTGATTCAGTCTCACGCACATGCTCAGCAAGGCCATACACACGCTCGAGGAATCGACGAAGCCCCGCAATGCCTCCCATGTCCCAGGGATAGTTGGCGAGTTCGCCATACGGACCCATGAAGGCAAGATACATCTTCACCGTGTCAGCACCAAGAATTTTAACTTGTTCATCGGGGTCGACCACGTTGCCTTTTGACTTACTCATCTTGTTGCCGTCGGGACCGAGGACAAGTCCACGATTGATGCGCATCTTGTACGGCTCAGGTGAGGTCACAAGATCAAGGTCAAAGAGTGCCTTTTGCCAGAAGCGTGAATAGAGCACGTGCATCGTGGTGTGCTCAGAACCACCAAAGTACACATCGACTGGCATCCAGGTTTTTTGTGCTTCAAGAGATGCGGGGACTTCAGCATTCTGAGTATCGAGATAGCGCAAAAAGTACCACGAAGAGTCTACAAACGTATCCATAGTCTCGACTTCAGGAGTCCAACCTTCACCAAAGATACGTGTCACGCGTTCACGAAGTTCAACACTTTTCGCAAGTGGCGGTTCGCCCGTGGGGGTGAAGTCGACATCGGTGGGTAGGTGCCATGGTAGGTGTTCCTTAGGAATCGGGTGTGGTGTACCTTCTTTGTCATACACAATAGGAATTGGTACCCCCCAATAGCGCTGTCGACCAATAGACCAATCACGAAGGCGATAAGTATTCGTAAGTTCCCCACCAACTTTCAGAGTAATAGCACCCTTAGCCTCTTCCGAGTCCATGCCCGTAAATTCTCCAGAGTTGATCAGTGTATCCGAAAGAGTAAATGGAAGTTCTTCATTACCTTTTATTACCTGCACAATAGGAAGTGTAAATTTCTTTGCAAAGGCAAAGTCTCTCTCGTCGTGTGCGGGTACTGCCATAATGGCACCGGTGCCGTAGCCTTTGAGCACATAGTCAGCAATGAATACAGGGATACTTTTGCCCGTAGCGGGATTAGTGGTGGTGATGCCTGTGAGGCACACGCCCGTCTTCTCCTTTTCTACTTTTGTACGAAGCATTTCATCCTTCTGCGATGCTTCTTTTATATACGCCTCTACTTCTGCCCAGTTTTGGATGACTTCTTTGTTCTTGAGGACAAGGTCGTGCTCGGGTGCTAAGACCACGTAGGTGGCACCGTAGAGCGTGTCAGGGCGCGTGGTAAAGATATCGAGTGTGTCTCCGGTAGAGAGAGTGAAAGGGATTTTGGCACCCTTTGAACGCCCAATCCACTGTCGTTGTGCTTCCTTAATGGGTTCGGGCCACGCAAGCGTATCAAGATCATCGATGAGTCTATCAGCATAATCAGTAATTTTGAGCATCCACTGCGTCATGTCTTTTTTTATAATGGTGTTGCCGCAACGCTCACAGGTGTTGCTACTTGTGACTTGCTCGTTTGCAATCACGGTATTGCATGCAGGACACCAATTCACCACACCCTTACCGCGATACGCAATTCCCTTTTCAAAAAACTGTGTAAACATCCACTGCGTCATCTTGAAGTATTCTGGGTCAGTAGAACTTACAGAAACGTCCCATGAAAACGCATTACCCATGCTCTCGAGTTGCTTCTTCATGTATGCGATATTGGATTCAGTCCATGCTTTTGGGTCAAGTTTGTTTTTAATAGCAGCATTTTCAGCAGGAAGTCCAAACGCATCAAAACCAATTGGGAAAAGCACTTGCTTTCCCTGCATGCGTCTCGCACGAACGTAGATGTCTACCACCGCAAAAGCAAACCAGTGCCCAACATGAAGATTGCCCGATGGATACGGCCATTCGACGAGTACATACTCTTTTTCTTTGTTTGTGTCGCGTGCACCGAGGTTGTATATCCCAGATTCTTTCCAGGATTTCTGCCACTTCTGTTCTATTTCCTCGTGATTGAACTTTTTATGCATACACAAAACAAGCAACTGTTAATTTGTTTCATTATGCCGTTAAAACGGAATATGTCCAGTTATTACATCAGGGGTTTCGTATCGAGCGGTGCCACTTTGCGTTCAAAACACCATTCACCTGCTCCGTGAGTCCAATTCATGTTTCCTTTTATGTATGAGTCATCCACATACATAGGCTGTGCAAATTGCTGTTGCTCTGCTTTAGTTGATTCGTTTGCAAAGGTGGCACAAAGTTCATATGTTGTGGGACCAGTGACGCGGTATTCGTATGCTGTTCTTCCTTCAGGGGCTACAGGGATCTCGATACCCTGGAAGGCTTCAGTAAGAGTTTGGGGGAGTGTGTTGTCAGTACTGTAAAACGATTCAATATTTGACTGTATCAGCGAAAGATCACTTGTCTGTGTCGAATCGAGACGATACTCACGCACTTGATTTGGAGTCTGCGTATTCATAAAACCAAGTACCAGTGCTCCAATTACAATCACCGTTGCACCAGCACCATACCATACAGACTCACGCTCGTGAGCCTGCCAATATCCCTTTGCGTCAAAAAGGTAGTACACAAATGCGGTAGTAACCACCACAAAGAAAGAAAGTGCTTTGAGGGCAAAGCGAATGGTGAGTTCACCATTAAGGAATCCATTGATAACACTTACAAGGTCACCCAAAATTGCTGCACCCCCCACGAGAAGTGAAAGATAGATGAGCCACTTGGTAAGCATGAGGTATGTACCATGTTCATTTCGACGGATGATGTTCACCAGTCGTGTGAGTACCAGATACACCGGGAAAAAGACGATGAGCATTGCAATACTAAAACGGAGTGTCGAAGCAGCGCTCTCTACCTCCCAATAACCCTGTGCAGCGTCTGGATAATGTGCAGTAATAACACTGAACATGAGCATGATAAGACCAACGATAGTTACGTATAAAGAGACGAGTGAGCCCAATTGAAGGGCAAAATTTTTAGCTGTGTTTTCCATAATATATAAATTGTGTGCTTATTTTGGGAAAAGTAAAGAACCCAACTCCGGAGGAGTTGGACCAGGGGTTCTTTGCTAGCATAGGAATCGGCCACCGCCGATGCTATTTTTATGTCGCTAAGCGCGACGGACTAGTAAAGAACCACACTCTGAAAGAGTATGACCAGGGTTCTTTGCTAGCATAGGAATCGGCCACCGCCGATGCATTTTTTATGTCGCTAAGCGCGACAGACTAGTAAAGAACCCAACACTCAAAAGTGTAGGACCGGGGGTTCTTTGTTAGTAACTGAAGTCATTTTTACACTTACCGTATACGTAACAGGTGTTACGTATACGGTAAGGTGGTCCGGGTGAGAATTTGAGGTTAATACTTGTAGAAGACTACACCCAGACAGAATCAAGGATATGTTATACTCTCAACCTAATCCCCCACATATATGAAATCAGAAGATATGCAGAAGGCGCCAAAATTGTTTTGTGAAAGCATTAAGGTTGGCTTCACCCCAGAGTATTTTGTTATTGGACTTAGCTCTGGCTCACAATCGTCAATTTTTTCACTCACTCCCGGACATACAAAACGTTTGCAGCAGTACCTGACGCACGAAATTTCACAATTTGAAAAAGCGCATGGTGAGATTAAATCTGAATGGAACCCTAATGTCGTCAGTCCTGTACAAAATGTGATTCCTCCGAATCAGATGAGTTAAAAAATCCCCGCAGCTGCGGGGATTTTTTTATTGCTGTGGTACTGCGCAATTCGTTTTTTCTGCAAGTGTTTCAAATGTCTGTTGTCCAGAAAGTCGCGAGCCGTCTGTAAAAACCCATGTCGGATATCCAGTGATCTTTGCATCAGTACACACGGGTAATTGTCCTTGACCATTTGGAGTTGAACACTCTATATACGGCAACTTCTTTGAGTTTTTAAAAAGTGCTTTTTGATCTTTGCAATGTGGACACCAGTATGTGCCATAAAACTTTGCTCCTGCATCAGTGATACACTGTGCAAAAGAATCATAGATTGATACTGCCTCGGCAGTTACAGGGGCTTCTTTTGGTTCAGTATTGTTGCGAACAAACACAAGTCCTACCAAGAGTGCAACCACAAGGATTCCATATACATAAGTTATTTTCATGACAAATAGTATAGCAAGTCATAGAAAAAAAGAAAATTGTACACGGACAGTGTCCTGCGTCGTCCGTTCCTAAACAAAAATTAGCACGGGGTGCGAATTTTTGTAGTTTTATCTAACGTCGAGATTTTACTCGTTCTGTTTCCCTCAAAACCTGTTTACGCAAACGAGTTGACTTCGGTGTCACTTCGAGATATTCATCATCAGACATAATTTCAAGGCCGAGTTCAATCGAGAGTTCTCTGTGGGGGACGAGAGTAAGTGCTTCGTCGGTACCCGAAGAGCGAACATTTGAAAGTTGCTTGCCCTTTGTTGGATTTACCATCATTTCTTCGCCTTTTGAGGTATTACCAATCACCATACCTTCGTACACTTCTACTGAAGGGCCAATATAAAGTTGTCCACGATCCTGCAAGTTCCAGAGTGAGAAGCCGAGTGCCTTTCCTGCAGCCATAGAAACCATCGAGCCAGCCTGACGCTTTTTAATTTCACCTGCATAGGGGCGGAAACCAATCACTCGTGAACAAAGAATTCCCTCTCCGCGTGTATCAATAATGAATTGTCCTTTGTATCCAAGGAGTCCACGTGTTGGGCCTTCGAGAATAAGTCGTACTTGGTTTTCATGCATAATCATGTCCTGCATGATGAATGCACGACGACCGAGCTTTTCAATCACTGCCCCCTGATACTCACTCGGGATATCAACCGTCACTTCTTCAAATGGCTCATACTTACCATCTTCACGTTCCTCGATAATAGCCTGTGGTTGTGATACTTGAAGTTCGTATCCCTCGCGGCGCATGTTTTCGAGAAGAATCGAAATGTGCATTTCACCACGACCATACACCTTGCATGAGTCGCCACTTCCCTCAAAATCTACTTTGAGCCCAACATTTATTTCAAGTTCCTTTTCAAGTCGTCCACGAATCTGACGTGTGGTGACATACTTTCCTTCACGTCCAGCAAATGGTGAGTTGTTAACCACAAAATCAAGTGCAATGGTTGGTTGATCTACTGCAATAGCATCAAGTGGCTGTGCCGCTTCTATATCGCTCAATGTTTCTCCAATATTGATATCAGGGAAACCAGCAAGTATCACGATATCTCCAGCATACGCGATATCCGATTCTACACGTTCAATGCCTTTGAATGTAAAAAGCTTTGTCACTTTTCCTCTTCGAGGCGCTTGGCCGTTGTGGAGAATAAAAACGTTTTGACTACTCTTGATTTCACCTTCGTAAATACGGGCAATAGCGAGACGTCCAAGGAAGTTGTCGTACCCGAGGTTGAAGACCTGTGCACGGAGTACCTCACCCTCAGAGTATCCTTTTGCTGGTTCAACTTTTTCTATAATAGTATCGAGAAGTGGTGAAAGGTCTGTAGATTCATCATCAAGCTTGCGCTTTGCAATTCCCTGTCGGCCAATAGCGTATACGGTAGTAAAGTTGGCTTGCTCGTCATTCGCACCGAGTTCAAGGAAGAGTTCGAGCACTTGTTCCTCTGCTTTGTGTGGGTCTGCAGCAGGCTTATCAATTTTATTGATAATGACTATAGGCTTGAGGCCGAGTTCGAGAGATTTCTTGAGCACGAAACGAGTCTGCGGCATAGGGCCTTCCTGCGCGTCTACCACGAGAAGTACTGAGTCAATAGAGCGAAGTACGCGCTCTACCTCAGAACCAAAGTCAGCGTGACCTGGGGTATCCACAATGTTAATTTTGGTACCCTTGTACTCAATAGATGCATTCTTTGCATATATGGTAATACCGCGCTCCTGCTCAAGTGAGTTGGAGTCCATGGTTACCGTGGTGTCGGTCACGGCACCAGTCTGGCGCATGATAGCGTCAGTGAGCGTAGTTTTGCCATGGTCTACGTGTGCGATAATCGCTATGTTTCGTGTTTCTTTGCTCATGAAAATAAAATGCGCCAGCAAAGGCGCGTTATTCCCTATAAAATACGTCATTTTCTGCATTTAGTCAAATTTTAAAGAAAATATCTGCATTTGCATGCAGATATTTTATGAAACCCCTCCTTTGTGCTGCCTTGCGCGCATCTTTAGAATCATTTCCCTTGGGATGTCTATGACGGTATAGAACCACAGAGCAAATGACCGTTCGATGACATTCTCAAGAACATATTTTTCTAAACCGCCCGCTACATATATTCTTGCCGCAAGGTACTTTTTCTCCTCAATAAGGTTTTGATACTCAAGCAGTTGTTCTTCGTTTAATACAAATTCAGCCATTAAGCCAACATCGTATACGTTATACATCATGCACCTCCTTTCACATTGTTCCTGTGTATAAGTATACTCCTCATTTCTTTTTCTTTCTTGCTCCCTGTGATTTCTTTTTCTTTCTTGCTCCCTGTGATTTCACGAGTGTTTCTTTTTCTTCTTTTTTTAGTTTCTTGAGTTGATGTTCGCGCACCTGTGCCTCGCTCCGCGAGGCACAGGACTCCACATACACCACACTTATGGGAATTTTAGCCTTCGTATACTTCGCCCCTACCTTCCCCTCTTTGTGCTCTTTAAAGCGACGCTCCACATCAGTCGTCGCTCCCGTATAGAGTGACCCATCGCTACAGCGAATCATGTATACCAACCACATAGTTAATTTGAAATAAATCTTTAAAGTGTTACTATATTTCTACCTACCTAAAAAAGTGTTAGCCGCACTTTTGCTTTGGGCAAATGGCTACCACGGGACACTGGATGATGGGTTCTAGTATTGGCGAGAGAACGAACCCGCAAGATTAACCAGTTAATCCCGTGGTTTTTTATTACCCAATCATGAACTCAATTACATCACCATCCTTCACGATGTACTCCTTTCCTTCGGTACGGAGTTTGCCCTGCTCGCGTGCTTTCGCGAGAGAACCACAGGTGACGAGGTCTTCAAAGGCCACTACCTGTGCGCGTATGTATCGTGTTTTAAAATCAGTATGAATAGCCGCACCTGCCTCCAGGGCCCGTGGCACCATGACGTACGGTCCACGCATGCGTCTCCTTTTCTCCTGTGGTGAAATACGACATGAGCCCGAGACGGTGATAGCACGCGCGAATGAGTGAGTCGATTCCAGAATCAAGGGTCGCATACTCGCGTCTAAATTCTGTCTTTTCATCTTCTTCCAAATCCTTCAATTCATGCTCTACACCCGCGTCAATGAGCACATACTCCGAGCCGGTGCTTTCCATAAAGTCCATGAGTTCTGTCCACCTATCATCATTGGTCTCATCAAAGTTGTATGCGCCATGCATTTTATTGAGCACATAGAGTATATGCTTCATGGTGAGGAGGTGGAGGTGTTGAATAGCCTGTGCTTCCCCATCAGCAAAATCAAATGAGCGTGCAAGTTGCCCTGCTTCAAGATGCCTAATGAGTCTTTCAAGCACATCCTTCTCCTTTTGCGCATCTTTGTCTCCACGTCGCGCATCCTTTTCCACATTTCCTAAACGCTTAGAGACCGTCTCGGTGTCCGCCATCACGAGTTCGAGATTAATCACTTCAATGTCGCTCATGGGGTCCACTGCGCCATTTACATGGATGATGTCCTGATCTTCAAAGATTCGTACTACTTCCGCAATCATGTCGGTCTCGCGAATATTGGCAAGGAATTTGTTCCCAAGCCCTTCCCCTGAAGACGCACCTTTTACAAGACCCGCAATATCTACAAATTCAATAATCGCCGGAATAATTTTCTGTGAACTAGAAATTTTAGAGAGTGTCTCAAGCCGATGGTCGGGCACCGCCACCACACCCACTGATGGATCAATAGTACAGAATGGATAGTTTTCTGCGGGGACGGCGTTTTTAGTAAGTGCATTAAAAAGTGTCGATTTTCCGACATTTGGTAACCCAACAATTCCGACTGATAACGACATAATATTTTATTTTTGAAGCAAATTAGAAGACAAAGATTCCCTACTGTATATAATAGTGCCTAGAGTACCAGATTTTCAAGTCTTTTCAAAGAAATGATGTCATCAACACTATGATCCTTACAAAAATTGCTTGACATGTAAAGTATCTATGACATAATAAATTTGCTGTTCTTCATATAGGTTACTGAGTTCATCTGGCATGGTGTCAGCGGAATTGAGTAGCAACATTCTAAGGAGTTATTTTCATGAGCGCATTAAAATCGTGCTTAGCGGTAGCCATTGGCACTGCTATTGGCTCAGTTGCTGGCTGCGGAGCCGTTGTCTTATTTTTGATTTTCTCCGGTAACTCGTCAGTGATGGTAGAGGAAAATTTTACTGTCATCTCCAACAAAGTTGCTGGTGCTCCAATCAGCATTAACTGTTCGATCATCTCGCCACTATTTGGCTTACCTCTCGAAAGAAAAGCTCAGTGGGTTGTGAAAGGTAGTGGGCACCATGGTTCAGTTGACTTCGGCGGTGGTGCTATTGTTTCCATACAGCATCATTGGAGTACTGTTGGAGGCCTGTTTCAATCCTTGTCCAGTGACTACATCATTGTGAAAGGCTATTCCGGTTCATACAATCAAATAGTTGACGATGATGAGACAGGTCGCTTAGTAGTCAAGGCGTGTCTATCTAAAGTCAATGTGCTGTAGTCACTGTCGCACTCCGCCCTGCCCTACCCCACTGAAGAATCTTTCTTCAGTGGGGCTTTTAGATTTTCCGAAATTTGGCAACCCTACAATTCCGACTCATAGTGACTCATTTTTATGAGTGAATACGAATTAGAAAAATAGAAATACTCTTGTGGTAGACATAATTTGTTAATTTATGAGCGCTTGTAGTCATCCTCGTACCGCTTGATATCATCCTCTCCAGTATATTTACCTGACTGCACTTCAATAATGACGAGGGGGTCGGTATGAGCATTTGAGAGGCGGTGGATGTGGTCTTTTGGGACAAAACAACTTTCATTCTCTCGAATGATTCGGTGTCCGATGTGTGATGGATCCTGCTTTTCACGAATTTCTACACTCGCTACTCCCGAAACAACCACCCAATGTTCACTTCGGTGTTCATGACTCTGAAGACTTAGTCGTGCACCAGGGTTTACAATAATCTTTTTTACCTTGAACTGTGGCTTGTCCTCGAGTACGTAATACACTCCCCATGGTCGTGCGCCGACTTCAATGTACTCTTCCTCGCGATACTCAGCAGGCATTTCTGCAATCTTTTTGGTTATGTCTGCCTCATCTGCTTTGTTGGCGATATTTTGAACATATGATGAACTATTGTGAGTCTTTGCGCCGAGACCATCGACAATTTGAACACCATATTTTTCAAGAATAGCGCGCTCTGGAATCTCGTATGCAAATCTATCACCACCTTTTGTAAATATAATTTCATCAACATCATCACGTTCACGAAGTTCTTTGAGTATTTTTTGCAATGTATCACAGACACTTGGTGTAGTGTCTATTGAAAGGATGGCGCGGTCAACCATTTTTAATGAATCAACTACTCTAAGACGAAATTGTTCATCTTGAAAACTTGGGACACCCCGCTTGAGTACTGCCTGATGATCGTTGTTTACAATCACCCACAGTTCATCAGCAAGTTGCTTGGAAAGTTCGAGACAGTCTATATGCCCCGGATGAAGGGGGTTAGCGTATACCGATGTGATAGCGATTTTCATGAAGAAGACAATTATAGTTGCAACTGTGAAGAGATACGTTTTTTAACATGCATTTGATTTTCGTACAAGTTTTGTTTGTAGTATACATTGCACACGGAATACATTTCTTGAAAACTCAGTACTATATTGATTGTGATAGACTGTTTGATTTTAGAAAAATTATATCTATACTGTATGTGGCGTTTTGCCACACACTACTTACGAGGAGACTATCGTGCGCAAGTCCAATGTTCTTCAGTACATTTTGATTTTGTTTGTTCTTAGTTTCAGCCACGCCACCTCTGCTGTCGAGGAGTCACTGGTATCTGAAGCAAATTCTGTTATCAAAGAAGCTGTTGAGGATTCTACCTCCGCAACACATTTTGATGTTGAGACGATACCGGATGGATTCTCAATCTCAGTCGGCAAAGCTCAAAGTATTTGCTACTTCAGAAATGGTGTACCGCTCCACTGTGCGAAAATCTCTAGTGGGGCGCAGGGCCACAGAACCCCCACTGGGTACTTCAGTATAAAGAGCAAGGAGTTCATGCATTATTCGCGCAGATATAAGGACCAGAAAGGGAGGCCTGCTCCGATGCCGCGGAGTATGCATTTCCACGAACATTACTTCATCCACGAAGGAAAGTTGCCTGGACATCCAGCCTCGCATGGCTGCATCAGGGTAGCGAATGGTGATGCAAAAAAGTTCTTTCATTTGGGGCAAGTGGGCGACCCTGTAGTTATCACTATGTGATTCATTCTAGCGGTGAGGGGTCGCGTAGCGACTCCTCACACTATAATCCTAGAAAAACCGCAACCGCGGTTTTTTTGATTAAGTTAATTCATATACACATACAAATTTATAAAACCGCAAAGATTTTGTCTTTGCGGGTGGCATACTCTTGTGGGGCATGCTGTTTCTTTTCTCTTATGGAGGAGTGTGACTGACTAACCCTTCATGGGCCGATGACTAATCTTGGCTGAACCGAACTTGCACACAATATGAGTTGCTCTGATGACAGCAAGATGGAGCTTTTCGACAGTGATTTCAGCGTCCTTTGTATCGCCATTCACGGTAATGAGTGACTTCGCATGTTGAATCAAAAAGAGCGGTTTGACTGCAGGTTTTCCGAAGACTCCATAGGCAATGACGGTGTGGCTTCTCTTTGTGAGCGTGAGAATTTCATCTCGCGTCATGGTACTGCCGTCAGCCATGAGAAATTTATTTCCAAGCGGTGCATTGGTATCCATTGACTTTCTCCAAAAATGAAAAAATTCAGCAAGTGCTGACAAAGCAATACTACATCAGAAAACAGGTGCGTCAAGACTGAAACTTGACAATATCATTATATGTGACATTATTAATAAACTTTCCTGAATTGTTCGGGTGGGTGTATGGCGAAGCCATACTTGTACCTTCAACTGAGGATACCCTGATGTCAAATACAAAAGTTAGTTTTGCAGAGACTCTCATCATTAAAGTGGGACGTTTCTTGCGGGAAGAATACCCCAACATTGCCTTCGCGAGTTGTACTGGCATATCATGCCAACAACTGACAACAGAAAGCGCGCTCGGTCTCCTGGATGCTAATTCGGCTCTTCAGCTGAACTGGTGGCAGAAGATTTTTTGCCTCCCTCGCCGCCGGTTCATGGGCGTGCTCTGGTTTTCTAACGAAGCAAGGAGTGCGACTCATGGCAAATGGGTTCTGGAGGTGTATGGCGACCAAGACATTGACTTCCTGAAGGGAGTCTCTGTCAGGCTCGCTGAGAAGTTCAATACTTCCGTGCATCTCAAGTTGATCAGCGAGAACGCTCACTACGAAACGTTCTACTCGGACGACGACATGTAGATAGCGCCACCCTTCGCCCTGAGAGTCACCCTCTTGTTTCGGCAGGAGGGTGGTTTTAATTTATTTAAATATTTGAGCATGATTTCCAATACTCACGAGTGTTAACACAAGAATTCCGTTATCAATCTGATAGAGGAGTAAAATATCGGGAGCAATGTGACACTCTCTAAAATCCTTTAAATTTCCTGTGAGTTTATGATCTCTATACTTTTCATTAAGTGCTAAACCTGATGCTAATGTGAGAACGATTTCTGCAAATACATCTTCTTTGAAACTGTTTAATTGTTTGACTCTCTTATAAGCAGTTTTGAAGCGTTTTGTTCTGACAATCTCGTACACCATATCCTATTTTTCCAAGTCGCTCATGAGAGCATCAACGGTAGCAAAACGTTTTGCAGAATTCTTGGCTAACTCTGTTTCAAGTATAAGCGCTCGCTCTTGAGCAAGGGTAAAACCATTTTCAGTGAGCAAATCAAGTGGAATTCCTTTTCGATGGACAACATTTGTTAAAAACAATGTAATTGCACTCGACATATCAATACCCAACTCATCAAGCGTTGCGCGAGCAGCCTTTTTTGTTTTTGAGTCAATTCTAATTTGTATTGTGTCTTGTGTTTTCATAATGCTATTATATAGAATGTAGTGACAGTGTCAATACATGAATATATATCAGAAAAATCAATAACTGCTAATTGATTTAAGATTGTTTTGCGAAGGGTAGCCCTTTGTCAGGCTTGAAGAATCCTGATTTTATATTCCCTTTTGTGCGAAAAGGGTAACTTGCTTCAGCCATGATGTGCGCTTTGCGTCATCGACGCGCTCAGTGGGGCCATATGCTTTGACGGAAGCACTAATGCCTGCAAAGCCCAAGATGCCATGAGCAAGTTCGTTGGTGTAGTCACCAAATTTCCACCAGGTCATAAATGGGCTATGAGAGCCATTTACAATAAAAACTCGTGCAGTCTTCCCTTTTAAATGCGGGACGACTTTTTTAGTTTGAGGATCAAAGTTGAATGCAAAGCCAGGAAGCCACATACGATCAAACATACCTTTCATTAAAGCAGGCATAGAGCACCACCAGTTCGGGTATACAAATACAATATGGTCTGCCCATCTGATTGCTTCTTGTACATGGAGCAGGTCTGGCTCTAATTGTTGTATTTCTTTGTATCCTCGGTGAAGTACAGGGTCGAAGGCAAGGCTCCCTACATTGATCCGCTCTACCTCATGTCCCGCGAGACGTGCAGCCTCTTCGTAGGTGTCTGCCACAGTACCGGAGAAAGAACTATTCGTAGGGTTACCTAAGAAGACCAAGATTTTTTTCATTACAAATATGGTACCACAGAAAATGCGCCGCTTTGCCACGCGCTTTTATAAACTGTGAAGAAGTTTAACGATGAATCGTCCCGTTTGGGTTGAATTTTGCAGTGGGGCCTTGTGCGCCTCCAGGCATTTTGTCACCCATGAGGGCTTTGAGTTCTGCTTGGTACTTGGGCATCACTTTCATTGCAGCGGCCATCTGTGTTTTTCCGGACTTAATCTCTGCTTGCATTTCACTCGCAATCTTCTCAAAGAGTTTTGGATCTTTCTCGATGAGCGTCATGATAAGTTCACGCTGTTCTGGAGGTGCATCCTTGAGTTGCTTTTCAAGCAACTTTTTCATCATAAAACCTTTTGCTTTTTCAAACATACAAATATCTTAAAATAGTAATCAAGAGTCTATCCAATAACACCAGATACGAGGCATCGAGGAGAAAAAACATGAGGCGTACTTGATGTACGATGAATGTTTTTACGACGAAGATAACGAAGTAGGTGGGGTTAGTGGATAGGCTCTTTATGATTGCACGAGGACAGTCGCCTGATTATTGCTCACCTCGCAAATGCCTTTTCCGATTGGAAAGGTCTCTTCGCCCTCACTCGTGCGGACCGTAATAATACCATTTTTCAGTAGTGTGATAATAGGCTCATGTTGGGCAAGGACAGTGAGTTGTCCCTTTTCACCCGGAAGGGTGACTGAGTGTGCGGCACCCGAAAAGAGCATTTCATCAACGCGTGATATAGTGAGGGTAAATGTAGATTGTTGGGTCATGTTGCGTTTGTAACTTCGTCAATACTTCCCTTCATATAGAATGATTGCTCTGCTATGTCGTCGTGCTTTCCTTCGAGAATTTCCTTGAAGCCACGAATGGTTTCCTTGAGTGGCACATACGTACCGGGAGTTCCTGTAAATACTTCTCCCACGAAGAATGGCTGTGAGAGGAAACGCTGAATCTTGCGCGCGCGGTACACGAGTTGCTTGTCTTCGTCAGAAAGTTCTTCAATACCGAGAATCGCAATAATGTCCTGAAGGTCCTTGTACCTTTGGAGCACTTGCTTCACACCCTGAGCTACGTCGTAGTGCTCACGTCCGACCACGAGTGGGTCAAGCGCCGATGACTTACTCTCAAGGGGGTCAATAGCAGGATAAATACCAAGTGACGCGAGTGCACGTGAGAGCACCACGGTAGAGTCAAGGTGAGAGAACGTAGTGGCTGGCGCGGGGTCAGTGAGGTCGTCGGCGGGAACATACACGGCCTGT
The DNA here is from genome assembly GCA_016699245.1 of Candidatus Kaiserbacteria bacterium. NCBI lineage: Bacteria > Candidatus Kaiseribacteriota > Candidatus Kaiserbacteria bacterium. The sequence goes on from CP064968.1 coordinate 287,140, forward strand.
ACTGAAGTAATAGAGCCCTTTGTGGTAGAGGTAATGCGTTCCTGCATTTGTCCCATTTCCTCTGCGAGTGTTGGCTGATAGCCCACTGCTGAAGATACACGACCAAGGAGTGATGACACCTCCTGCCCTGCCTGTGTAAAGCGGAAAACGTTGTCCATGAAGAACAGCACATCCTTCCCTCCCTCGTCGCGGAAGTATTCTGCCATGGTAAGTCCCGTAAGGCCGATGCGCGCACGTGCCCCTGGCACTTCATTCATTTGTCCAAATACGAGTGCCGTTTTTTCGAGTACGCCTGACTCCTTCATCTCGTGATAGAGGTCGTTACCCTCACGCACACGCTCGCCGACTCCCGCGAATACCGAGTACCCACCGTGCTCGGTAGCGATGTTGCGAATCAACTCTTGGATGATAACAGTCTTCCCCACTCCCGCTCCTCCGAAGAGCCCCACCTTTCCTCCCTTGATGAATGGAGCAAGAAGGTCGATAGATTTGATACCGGTCTCAAACACTTCTGTCTTTGTGGACTGCTCGGTGAAATGCGGTGCTTTTCTGAGAATGGGAAGTGTCGGTGCATCCTTGATTTCACCCAAGCCGTCGAGTGTTTCACCAAGCACATTCATGAGACGTCCAAGGGACTTTTCACCCACGGGCACACTGATTGGTGCGCCAGTGTCGAGTACTGCAAGTCCACGGGTGAGACCCGCGGTGTCCTGCATGGCGATTGTACGAACACGGTTGCCACCAAGGTGCTGTGCCACTTCTACGGTCAATGTCTTCCCGTCTTCACATTGCACTTTAAGCGCATGGCCAATGCCCGGTACGCCGTCAGCAAAAAAGACGTCAATGATTGGACCGATGATTTGCGTAATTGTTCCTTCGGTGGATTTTGTAGTCATACGGTGAATATTAAATAGTAAATGATAAATAATTAAATTTCTTTTTGATGATTGCTTACGTCTTCATCGCTTCGATTCCGCCAGTTATTTCTGATACCTCTGCGGTTATCACACTTTGTCTCTCCTTGTTGTACTTGAGCGTGAGGATCTTTGCTACGTCTTTGGCTTTGTCGGTGGCGTTTTTCATGGCGACCATTCGGGCGGAGTGCTCACTCGCCTTTGACTCAAGGAGTGCGTGGTAGAGCATGATTTCCACGAGTGAGCTAAAGATGGAATCAAAGAGCGTTTCATAATTTTGCTCGATGGTGTATACGGGAGAGTACTTCATCTTCGTGTGGTCACTATACTTTCCATGCTTGGGGAGGATGTCGCGTATCATGAGGCGCACCGTTTCAAAATTGATGGGAAGCACTTGACGCGTGGTTGCATTTTGCTCAAAAGTGGACTTGAAATGCTGATATATCAAGTGCACATTCTTGTATTTTCCTGTCCTAAATTCCATCGTAAGATGTGAGACAACCTCCTCCATACTATCTATATTCACGTCATCACTTACGTTGAGATAGTGTTTGGGTACCGTGTAGCCGCGGCGCAAGAAATACTCATACGCTTTTTTTCCAAAGCATACAATTTCAACACTGTCCTTTTCTCGTGACGAAAGAAACTGTGTCGCTTCCTTGAGTACGGCGCTATTGAGACTTCCTGCAAGTCCTTTGTCGGCAGTAACTACGACGAGACAATCATGCGTACCCACATCACTCGTAAGAAAGGTGTGGTGCTGAATATCAAGACTGTGTGAAATGTTTTCGAGGATACGAAGTGACGCCTGTGCAAAGGGTCTTCCCTTGAGCGCGCGCTCTTGGCTCTTGCGCATCTTCACCGCAGAAACCGCCTCCATCGCCTTCGTCACCTTGCTCGTGCGCTCAGTCGACTTTATTTTGTTTTTAATCAGCTTGAGTGCCATACAAAATTACTGGTACAGATGTGCGAACGAAGACTTGAAAGGTGACTATTGCCTCCTTAAGTGTTGCATCAATCTCATCACTGATGGTGCGCTCTTTTTTGATGAACTCAATCACCTCTGGTTTGTCGCGCTCCATCATGCCGAGAAATTCCTTTTCAATAACACGCACATTAGGAACAGACGCACCCTCGAGGATGCCTGCGTTTGCGGCGAAGATAGAAATTGCTTGCAAGTAGAAGGGTTGTGTTTGGTGTTGGTCTTGCTTCAAAAGTTCTGTGTATCTGCGACCGCTTTCAATACGCTTCTTTGTATCTTCATCGAGGTCTCCGGCAAACTGCATGAAGGCTTCAAGCTCACGAAATTGTGCAAGCTCAAGGCGAATCTTTCCGGACACCTTTTTCATTGCCTTTGTCTGTGCAGACGATCCCACACGTGATACTGAGATACCCACATTGAGTGCAGGACGGATACCCTTGTTGAAGAGGTCGGTCTCTAGGAAAATCTGTCCGTCGGTAATAGAAATCACGTTGGTTGGAATGTACGCGGACACGTCACCCTCCTGTGTTTCAATAATAGGAAGTGCAGTAAGTGAGCCTCCTCCGAGTTCCTTTGAAAGTTTTGCTGCTCTCTCAAGGAGGCGAGAGTGTAGGTAAAAAATGTCTCCAGGATAGGCCTCGCGTCCTGGTGGACGCCGAAGGAGGAGCGACATCTGGCGATACGCCACCGCGTGCTTGCTCAAATCATCATACACAATGAGTGCATCTTGGCCTTTCTCCATAAAATATTCACCAATAGCCGCTCCTGCAAATGGTGCAAGGAACTGGAGTGGTGAGGGATCTGCGGCAGAAGTGGAAACCACAATAGTGTATTCCATTGCCCCCTGCTCTTCAAGGGTGCGTACGATACGTGCGGTCTTTGACTCCTTCTGTCCGATAGCAACATAGATACAGATAGGGCGCTTCTCCTTTGGCTCGTACTTTTGATTGATGATGGTGTCGATAGCCACAATCGTCTTTCCGGTAGCACGGTCACCGATGATGAGTTCGCGCTGTCCGCGGCCGATAGGAATCATTGAGTCGATTGCTTTGATACCGGTGTGAATAGGCTCGTTCACTGAAGAACGATCCATCACGCCGTACGCAACACGCTCGATAGCCATAGCGCGTGTATTCGTATACGCTCCCTTTCCGTCAAGAATTTCTCCAAGTGGATTCACCACACGTCCTACGATGTCATCACCCACAGGGATACTGAGAAGTTTCCCCGTGCGGCGCACGAGCATACCTTCGTGTACGCGCGACGCATCGCCAAGCACCACTACTTTCACAGACTCTTCTTCGAGGTTGAGCACAAGACCAAAAAGAGATCCCGTATGCTCCATACTCTCTTTGAGTGAGCGTCCTTCAGTGTCATCAAAGAGCACCATTTCCATCATGCGTGCATCTTTAACCCCTTCAATCTCAGCCACGCCGTCGCCTACAGCGACCACGGTTCCCATTTCCTCAAGTCCACTCTCGGGCTTGATTGATTCGATTTCCTTCTTTATCCTCTCAATGATTGTGCTCATATTAATCTACTAGTCTGTGATAGGTGTCTAATAATGTGCTTTTGTAACTATGGTCAATCCGCTTTCCTTTTCCTGTGACGATAAATCCTCCGATAATGGTTTCATCAGTCTGTACACTGTATGTGCCTTCTGGGACTATGCGAGCCACTGCGGCCTCTATTGCACCGCGCTGACGCTCCATATCCACTTCCCGTGCAATCAACACTTTTGGCGTGTCGCCTGCTTCCCTACGCTCAATTTTTTCAAGTAAACCACGCAATACACGTGGGTACATCTTCCCCAAGCCTCTCCGCGCGAGTAATGCCTCTAGGTTATTGAGCACAGCCTCAACATCCATACCTTGAGTGATGGATTCGTATGCGGCTTCTGTGTACTCTTTGATGTGCATATTATTTTGAAAGTTGTGACACGAGAACTTTTTCTGCAGCAAGGAATGCAACCTTTGCTATTTCCGCCTCACTTTCCTTGAGTGCTTGTGTCTTTAAATCTGCGGCAAGTTGCTTCGCGTTCTGAATATCGCGAGCGATTTTCTCTCCTGCTTCTCTAAGCATCGCTTTCTCCTTTTCTTCAGCACTCAGCGTTGCGCGTGAGTAAATAGCACCTGCCTCTGTGTGTGCCTCCTTCACAATCACCGCTTTCTCCGCAAGCGCGTCAGTGCGCGCCTGTGCAGCATGCTCAGCATCTTCTATACCCTTTTTTATTTTTGATTCACGGTCAGCAAGCATTTTGAGAACCGGTGTATACAAGAAATACCCGAGCAGACCCATGAGGATGCTGAAGTTCAAAATCTGAATGACGATGAGTCGCCAGTCGATGCCAAATGCGTGGATGATTTCTTCCATAAATCTAAATAAAATTATAAATTCACCATTTCGAGCAACATGCTCGAAACACTGGATTATTAAGCGAATTTGATAACAAAAGCTACTAGCAACGCAAAGATTGCAAGCGCTTCTACCGCTGCGATACCGATGAACATCGGAGTCATAATCTGCTTTGATGCTTCTGGGTTGCGGCCGATTGACTCAAGTGCCTTTGACACGAGAAGACCAATACCAATACCAGGACCAAATACACCGACGCCGATAGCAACAGCCATAGCGATTGATTTGACGGCCTCGGCACTCAATTCTGCTGCCTGAAGGCCCATTTCGATTTCTGTCATGTGATCTAATTAATTATTTCTAATGGACAATACGAGAAGTGAAACCTTCACTGCTCGAGAGTACCCACTATTCATTCCTGTAGAAACTTTTTCTCCCCTGTGAGAAAAAGTTTCTACCGGAATCAATGCGCCGGTTCTGAAGTTGCTATTTTGATAAAGAACAACGTCAAAATCGCAAACACAAATGCTTGAATGAATCCCACAAAGACTTCAAAAGCCATAATAGGTACAGGAACAAAATAGGGTACAAAGAAAATCACTACCACAAGGAGCGTTTTCCCCGCAAAGATGTTTCCAAAAAGACGGAATGAGAATGAGATAAGGCGCGCTATCTCCGAGATGAGGTCAATGAGCCCCACGGCAAATGCAAGTGGTGAAGAAAAATTGATAAACTTCCCCGCGTACTTAAAGGCACCAATAGCCGCAATCCCAGAGAATTGAATTGTGAAAAATGCTATGAGTGCAAAGGCGAGTGTAATATTGAGGTCAGTATTTGCGGGATATAAAAAAGGTACAAGTGTTTGTTCACCATGTAGTTCAAGGTGAATGCCGATTGAACTCACGCCAGGAAGTAGTCCAAGCCAATTGAGTGAGAGTATGAAGATGAAGACAGTCATGATAAGCGGAAAATACTTTCGCGCAAGTTCACGACTTTCAAGTGTCTCTGCAATGTATTCATACGTGCTCCCAATAAGAGCCTCTACAACCACCTGCCCACGAGACGGTACCATCTTCAGTGTGTGCTTTGAATAGATTGCAATTCCGATGAGTATAGCCATAACAAACCAGACCATCACAAGAGTGCTCGTAATCGGTATGTCAAAAAAGTGCCCCAAAACAGGCGCACTCAGGTGAATCGCAATTCCACCCTCAGTTGCTGCATGTGCAATATTCATCATTTTCGCGCATCATATCAGATGTACGTCCTAAAATAAAGGCATTACTTTGGGTATTTCTTGCCTTTTGAACGCAACTCACCACCCCACCTCCTGGGGGGGGAATATCAACAGCAAAAAAGACAAGCCCCCCCCCTTGGCTCACATAAAAACCCCCGCGAATTTTAAAAAGTCAAAAAAGACTCATTCGCAGGGCTTGGCGTTGTGATAATAGAAAGAGGACGGGGAATCGTGGCCACCTGTATTATTACCGGGAAAGAGATGACAATATTTGGATGATTGGTACTGGTCATTACCACAAGAACACTTTAAACGGATTCCATGGTTTCTTGACGGATGTAGTCGGGGTAGTCAGAGGTGTGGACTGATCCTTCAAAAGCGTGACCTCGCTACGACGGACGCGTTGCGTCATGCCTTTGATGTGATATGAGGCAGTGCCAGCCCAGGGTGTTTCATACCGTTCTTTGATTTCGACTACCTTTGCCGATAAGATGGCAGACGCACCCATTGTTGTCGCCATGGTTACGCGCTTCGCAACTTTTGACTCGAACGCGTTTGCCAATTATTTCGTCATCTTTCTCTCTTTGCACGGTGTAACTCCTTTCTGGGTTTGATTAGTACGTGAGTCAAGCCTAAAATGCTTGCTCTTTTGGCGATGAAAATAACAAATTTAAAGCAAAAAATACTATACAGTATTTTATATAAAAGTCAAAAAACTTTGCAATATCTTCATTCTCCCTTCCCGACCCCTTCCAATAAAAAATACAAGAAAGAATCTGGTATTTTTTATTGGTGGACCCGACAGGAATTGAACATTACATGTTCGGTACACTTTGTGGATATTTTACTTCGCTTACACTCGTAAAATCTCTCACAAAGTCTTCAATTCCAGCCACACCCAGGCAGTTACAAAAATACCTGTCAAGAAGACTGGTATTTTTGTAACTGTGGACCCGACAGGAATTGAACATTACATGTTCGGTACACCTCTCACAGCAACTGTTCGAGGTCTTCAATCCCCCCGACCCCTTCCAATAAAAAATACCAGAAAGAATCTGGTATTTTTTATTGGTGGACCCGACAGGAATTGAACCTGCGACCTTCTGAGTGCAAAACAGACGCTCTAGCCAACTGAGCTACGGGCCCAAATGAGGAAGGGGAAAAGTTTACTTTTCCATTTTCCGAATGCCGGGCACTGCGTCACGAAGTGAGTACAGGCCCGAAATGAGGGGCAAAATAAAAGTTTATTTTTATTTTGTCCGAATGAGGGCCCGCGTCGCTTTGCGAGTACAGGCCCATTTCCTGAAAGATTCAGAACCCGAATATAATACGCATTTTACACGATTTGGTCAACTCGTTCCCTAGGGTTACCCTCTGGAACTTTCATTAGATATAGCACCTACGAGTGCGAGAACTGCACTTGAGATGAGTATGGGATCAATATATTTGGCAAAATAATTAGTCGCTAGGACTAGTGAAAATAATAAGAAGATTACTGCAACCTGTGTTCTTGATAGTTTTTTTGAACTATCGAGAACACTACCACCTTGATGTGGTCTTTTATTGAAAAAACATTAGCAATAAGTACTTTTCCACCATAGACAAGTGCTGAACGCATTTTGGTATTAAAGCCCAATCCTTCAAAAGAGTCTTGATTAATAATACTGTGATTGTTCGTTGCCGGGGTTGGTATAAGCGCAATAATCAAATACACCAGGTATGCGTAAAATTGTAGTGAGATAAAACCATATAACACACTTGAAAGGAGACTCAATGTTCCGTCTGCGTGTGACGCATACAGTGTATTGGAGAGAAGAAAAAAGGTTACGATACTCAAAAGCAGAAATGAAACTGAAGCAATGTATCGAATGATGGCTGAAATAGCAGATCTCCTAATTAAAGAATGTAATGCAATTCCTCCAAATATCACGATTAATAAAGCATATAAAGTCAAAAACCACTTATCAAGTATTAGTTGTATTGAGGTGTTTACTAAAAATAAGTAGAGTGCAACTGCCCAAAATACTAAGGAATTGACAATATAGACTCCAGAGAGCATTTGTCGAGCGAACATTACCCCAAGAAGCACTGAAACAAAAGGTACGAGATTAATAATCTCAAATCCATTACCTGACTCGGTACTACTATATTGGAAATAAAGATTGCGATGAATAATCCAATAGCAATGATCTCTTTCCGAAACTTATTAAAGTCGAACTTAATAACAATAAAGGCGCGAAGGAAGATTCCGAGCGTTATAAGTATTGATTCCATAATGATTGAAATGTATGATTACAATTTAACTACGCGTTCACTTTTATTTCACTTCAAGGGAACCTGAAAGGGATCCTTACATGTCCACCCTCTTGGTGGAGTATACGAGATTGGATACCCAGGTATCTCAGTTCTGTATGTAGATACCATCATAATTTCTCCCATGAATGCATCCACGCCTGCATCTGCTATCTAGTTTCTTTTGCGTTGTTGCACTTTTGCCTTCCCACACTATAGTTTAATTATCACTAGCAAAATTGTAAATTAACATTTTTTAAGAAAACGTTAATTTAGTGCTAAAGTGAGATATATTTATGTTTTTTGTTACCACTCACCTCGTGTAACCTTAGTAAAATATTAAAACTTCCTTTGAAATTTTCGATACACGTCACCGTCGTTCCTTTTGCCAATAACGTACACATTAATCATTACATCATCCCAGTTGTAGATAATTCTGTATTCACCACAATCAATTCGGTAGTACGGATAGCCTTGCAACTTTTTTGCGTCCTGAGGTAGGTTGTTTTCTTGTAAAGAAATTAATGCAGCAGCAATTTGACGTTGCTGCTTGGGAGGTAGACCGACTACGAACTTTGCAACTTGTTTATGAAGCTTTATCTGGTGCATTGAGTATCGTGTTTAAGAAATCTTGACTCTCGGCAGCGGAAATAAATTCATGGGCGCTCACCCTATTCGCTTGCTCCCCCCAATATGCATCGTCTGATGTAGTGAGTCTGGCGTACTCAGTTGGAGATAGCACAATAGCCACCGGTCTGTCGTTGCGAGTGATGGTGATTGGCTCTATGCGCGCTAAATCAACCAAATCGGCGAAACGATTTTTTGCCTCTGTTGCAGTAATAGATTTATTAGTCATAATAGCCATTTTAGCTAATTTAACTAAAATGTCAATCTATCTCACTAAGTTGGAGTGAGAAAGAGTCTAATCCCTGCCCCTTCATTTTTCCGTATCGTTCATGACTGTCGCTATTATTCTCGTGCTGTCCTCACTAAGGACATTATTGTAGTGAGAGTAAGTTCGATATTATCTCCATTCACACCAGAAAACATACAAAAAACGGGCTACACAAAACATGTAGCCCGCCACTGGGTATCTTCTTCATTTCATTTTATTCTGTGGTTTCCTCAACAAAAGGTCTGAGCCTTCTACGTAAATTTCGCAGCGCACCTGCTTCTGGATCTTCAGGATTATCACAATACAAAGAAAGATCAGCCGCCCCAACTGTATGACCAAGCCTTTTTTCCAAAAGATAGAGATGCGTTGGGTCGCATTTCCAGAGCATTTGTAAAAGCATAAAGACAAAAAAGTCAAAACTCTTCCTTATCTCTTCGTACTGTACAGGGTTCTTCTCCTTAAATTCTGAATAGAAGCGATCCACTCCGTCAGAGTCAGAAATCCAAAGATCTTCGAGCGTTGCCAGAGGATGATCATCTGCAAAACCTTTTTCTCTTGCAAAGCGCCCGATTGCGTCATTCTGATCATTATAAAGCTTAAAGAGTAAATCGATAATGTGCTCGCATTGCTTACACATATTCTCGATTTCATCCGCTTCTGAAAAGAGGTGATGAACCTTTGCAAGACATTCTTGTACCGCAGTCGTAGCCATTGCTTAGTCTCCTAAAAAAATCTATGTAACGAACACTTCCACTCGATAATAGTATGACAAGTTTTTAATTTGTAAAGGGGTTACTTTGAGACATTTTAATTTCGCGCCCGAGGTCGGACCTCGTGAATACTCCCCCTACGCCACATACGGCACAAAAATAAGTATTCCTATTACGAGTGCAGTGATGGCGGCTATAAGCACGGCGCCGGCGGCTACGTCTTTGGTGTCTTTGGCGTAGGGGTGGTAATTAGGCGAGGTGAGATTAATATCAATTTCAATTGCGGTATTAAAGGCCTCTGCAGTGAGTACAAATCCGCCTGCAAGGATGAGGAGTATCCATTCGGTCTTCATAATCCCAAAATAGAAGCCAAGCCCCAACGCAATACTAAAAACGACCACATGCACCCACGCATTGGGTGTTGTCTTCATCAAAAGCCAAATACCTCGCAATGCATACGTAAAACTCTTTGCGCGTTGCACTACAAAAAATTCCTCTGGTGTATCGAGTGGTTCTTTCATAGTAAAAGCATAACATGCTTTGATTTTCTAGGGTTACCCCAGGAAACCCTAGGAAAACAAGACTGTAATCAAAACAGTTATTCCCTAGGGGAACCCTAGGGAATACAGTCCGCGCGAAGCGCGGACTGTATTGTGTACCAAGGTGTCGCCTTGCTGCTATAGCTCCTCTATTTATGTCTACTCAGTAGTGAACTCTCGTACCGCTCCGCATGAGAGGGTGCTGTCGTCATCCTCGTCTTCATACTCAACACAGAGTGCAAAAAAGATATCTGTATTGTCGTTTAGACCAGAGATGTCCTCACTCAGTTCATCGAAGTCATCTACATCAGAGTCGACAAGCACCTTTTGAAGGTCATCTCCATCCTCATCCACGTCGTCGTATGAGTCAAAGTCGTCTTCAACATCTGAGACAGCGTCCTCATCCTCTCCATACACAAAGAATGCACGCCCGTTGTCGAAGTCATTCATGTCGACTGTTCCTCGCAGTTCTGCGCTTTCATCATCAATATCAGTTGCACTCCGTGTTGTAACTACCGGTTCATCATCGTCATTGTTGTTGTCGTCTCGATCTCCGTCCGTAGTAAAGTTGTTTGTTGTGCCGTAGTCCCTATCGCCATCTTCATCGACTGCTACTGCTCGATAGTAGTAGCGCGTGTCTTCACTCAGATCATCCACTTCTACTTCTATAGTGTCGCCGTCGTCATTGTCATCGAGATTCTCTCGCGAAGTCTTGAGTGAGAGATTACCTGACGAGCGCCCATACTCAAAGTAGAGCTCCGCTTCGTCTTCATTATTCATATCGACGATTGCACGCAGTGTTGCACTATTTTCATCTACATCCGTTGCGCTCTGTGTTCGTACGTCTACATCGCTATCATTATTGTTATCACTGTCGCTTGAGGAATACCTGTGTTGCTGATAACTCGCAAGAATCATCATGAGTTGATGGATCTGCGCTCTGAGGTATTCGGTATTGTTGTCCCCTCGGTATGAACGATTCCACTCCCAATTATTACGATACTCATATCTATTTTCATTTTGCTCAGAAGAAGAGACACATGCACCGTTGGGGTTATAGTAACTGTTCCAACTGCACGCCGCCTCTGCTGTTTGTGGTGCTCCTACAAATCCGCACGAGAGTATTGCAACAAAAAATGTACTTACAATGAGAAAGTTTTTCATAAAATACTTATTTATGATTAATACTCTTAGTATACGCTTGAATTCACTCTTGTGTATAGACGATGTACAGTTTGTGTCACGTAATTTTCATTCCCATATCACGCACTCCGAAGCACCTTTCAGCCTTTGGTTATGTATGACCGCATGCTATACATACATGATAATGAAAATCGTACCCACACATCCCATGAAGCGGCTTTCTGACATAACGGTAAGCCTTTTGCTTCTCATGCTCCTTTCTCCGCTTATTATACTTTTTCTCGTTCTTATATTCAGTGAGCACTGCATTCGTATGCGACCATTTGACCCACTTTTTTATTCAGAGGAACGATGGTCAGGGGGGAAACTCTTTACTCTCTTCAAATTCAATATCTTTAAGCAGGAGGTGATTGATGGTATGCGTGCACGTTCAGAGTTCATATATACAAAAACACTCGAGCGCGATGGCTCCCTAATATTAATAGGTTGGATACTCAAGCAAATCTACTTAGATGAACTACCGCAACTGTGGAATGTACTTATGGGGGACATGAGTATCGTCGGTCCCCGACCTGTAAATGTTGAAGTGCACAGGGTGCTTGCGCAGAATGGTTTTTGTGAGAAGGACAGAATACGTGCTGGCATGACCGGACACTATCAGGCCACTCATAAATTAGAGCGTAGTGGAGGAAGCCAAGAAGCGCTTGATCACTACTACATCGAATTTTGCGCACATAATCCTTGGTATAAGGTGTTACTTTTCGATGTACAAATTATGCTTCGTACCCTAAGGGTGCTTTTTTATGCACGAGGCATATAATCAGTGCATGAATACCCTATCCACGAGAGAAGTGCTCACAGAGAAAGCCACAAAAAATGTACGTGACATGGTTACGGTGGCGCTTCTTCATACACATCCACATAAAGCGCTCGTCGTGTATGACACCGAGAATGAACTTTCAGAGATCATTACTGATGCATACAGAAATGTGCTCCCTGATGCGCAGTTTATCGATTTTAATACGCACACCAAAGATGAAATCATAGCCCTCTTTGATGCGCTTGCCCCGCGTGATTTGGTGATACTTATTCAATCCACAGACTTCCGTCTCAACGAGTTTCGTATTCGTATTCAACTCTTTCAGCGCAAACTAAAAGTGATTGATCATCTCCACTTGTATCGCAATACTCCTGACTCATGGGAGACATACATTAATGCGCTTGCATACGACCCAGAGTGGTATCGCGGTGTAGGACGCAGACTGCAGGAAAAACTTGCAAATACCAACACATTGCGTTTCATCGGTACTGGTGTAGAACTTGTGGTGACGGGAGGGCTTGAGATTCCAAAAGTAAACATTGGTGATTATACAGGTATGGAAAATATCGGCGGCACCTTTCCTATTGGTGAAGTGTTTACCGAGGCAGTGAATTTGAGCGCGATGGATGGTTCACTCATGGTGTACGCGTATGCAGACACCGACTACCACACCGGTATGCACGAGCCCTTTCGCATAGACATACAGGATGGGCTCGTTACAGGATGGAGCGACAATACTCCTGACTCTTTTGTGAAGATTGTAGAGTTGGTAAAAAGAAATGAGCGACCCATACTGCGCGAGATTGGCTTTGGGCTGAACCGTGCAATTACTCGTGAGCACTACTTGAAAGACATCACTGCGTTTGAGCGTATTTTTGGGTTTCACTTCTCTCTCGGTGAAAAGCATACTGTCTATAAAAAGCAAGGGATAACTGCAGACAAAACACGTTTCCACGTAGATATATTTCCTTTGATTGAACAGGTATATGCTGACGATGTATGTATTTTTGATAACAATCAGTTCACGAGTGTGCTTTTGGAGTCGTAAGTATCTTTATTTTTATGAACCCCCCCGTACGAAGCAAAGCTTCTTACGGGGGCACTTTAGAATCATTCTTCTTCGTCCACATCATCCTCAAAATCAAATTGCTCTCCTAGCTCCTCAAGTGCATCAGTGATAACTTCCACTTCCTTATCTGAAATCAGCCCTGCAGCAAGTTTTGATAGCACATCATGGATCTCGTTTGGTGCATATCCCTTGTGAATGAGTTTCTCCGCTTCTTTCAGTACCAAATTTTCTTCTTCATTACTTTTCTTTAGTGCCAACAAAAACATTTTCTCAAAAGGATGTGCCATGCGACTTTAGACTTATTTGATATGTTGTTACTTTGTTTCTGCTACTTTTCATCAGTGTTTTGTTGGTTCGTCACGTCTAGGTTCAACTAAAGTGTCATCATCTCCTCCGAAAATGCTTTCTGCTGCAGAAAAATCATATTCTTTTGTTTGTGCATTTTCAGTTGGTAGTTGGGCAAGTTTTTGTTTTTCAGTCATCTTAAATTCACCGTTCGCACGCTTTTGTTTTTCGGTCATTGCCCAAAGATTTGATTCAAAATGCCCCATAGTGTTATGTGCTAATAGTATGTTAAAAGTATAGCATTTTGCTATACTGTCCAGCATATGTTCCATAACAAAAGCATTTCTGTCGGGGTGTTGTATAGTAGTAGAACGTATCCATGTCGGGGACAAAAACAAAGTCGGGCTATAGTATACCGGTAGTACGCGTCCATGGGGTGGATGTAGACCGAGTTCGATTCTCGGTAGCCCGACTTTGTTTTTGTCGGGAAGTGTGGGGCACTTCCCATATAGACTAACAAAAACCGACGGCGCATTTGCCATCGGTTTTTGTTTAATGACAGCAGCTGTCTATTTTCTTTGCTAATTCGAAATCGGCACGAGTCAGTCCTTTTACATCGTGAGTAGTTAACTTTACTTTAATCTTATGATACGAAAGTTCAATTGTGGGGTGGTGCCCCATTACTTCTGCGTGTACTGCGATACGGGCAATGAGGGAGAGTCCTGCTACAAAAGACGCCGATTCAAAAGACTTTGAGAGTTCAGTACTCTTTGCATTGACTGTCCACTCTGAAATCTGCGATAGTTTTTTGACTACATCAGTACTTGAAAGTTTTTTTGGTTTTGTTGCCATGGATATACTCTAGTCTATCATTTATACCGACGCTGCATAGTAATTGCATCCTGAAGTAAGTGGGTAATAAAGTCCGTATATGATGCGCCCACCGCAGTGATTGCCTTAGGAAACGATGATTCCTTCGAAAGCCCTGGGAGTGTGTTGACCTCCAGAAAATAAATGCCATCGTCTGCAACAATAAAATCGGAACGTGAATACTGAGAAAGACCCAAAGTTTCGTGAACCAGTTGTGCAATGAACTCTAATTCATTTTTTGTTTGTCTATCAAATCGTGAAGGGCAATGCTGTTCTGCAAGGCCGCCCAGTTTTATTTCATGTGAAAAATAGTCTGCATTCGGAGGTAGGACAATTTCGACTGGGGGTAGTGCGTATACGCGCTTGTCTCGATATCTATCGATAATACCTGCGGTTGCTTCCCTGCCCGGAATTTTAACTTCGACCATCACTTCTTCGTATGTACTGAGTGCATCAGTGAGTGCCTGCTGCAAAAGGAGTGGATTCTTAACTGACATAGTGCCCACAGACGAGCCGGCGTTCAGGGGCTTTATGATGTAGTGCGGTCCAAAGGTATCCACTATTTTTTCTGCGACGCGACCAAGGTCACCGAGCGAATCTCTGGATACTTGAATGTGATGAGGCATCTTGATCCCCGAGTCTTTTAGAATATGCTTGGTCGTAGGCTTGTTCATGGCAAGTCCTGATGAAAAAGCTTTGCTACCCGTATATGGTACAGAATATCGATCTAAGAGGCGTTGCACGGTGCCGTCTTCTCCAAAGGTACCGTGAAGTGCATTAAATACTGCATCTACTCCACCAAGGATTTGTTCTGGGAGGCGCACGATGCCATCTACAATCCATTCGCCATTCTTAGCAATGACAATATCAAGAGGATCAAACTGCGCACGATCAATATGCTCGAGTACTGAAGCACCCGTCCACAATGAAGCCCGATATTCATCCCCAAATCCTCCACGTAAAATAGCAACACGTACTTTCCTCATGTGTATTTAGTGTACCACGCCACTTTGAAGCATCTCTGACATTACTCACAGCAAAATCAATTTCACCTATATTATTCTTTAGGGAAGTTCACTAAAGATCGGTTTCGTTGATATTTTTCCATACACGATGCCTACTCAAGTTTCCGTACACTCCTTCAAGTAAGTCTAAATCCTTGTTGCTATCGACGAGGAGTTGGACATTTTTATACGCGAGAGATTTTATAAGATGACTGCCTACTTCGTCCTGCATATACGTATCATACATATCCCTAAAAGCCTCAAAGTCCTTGATGAAACAATGTCCACCTGCACCACGCCCTGTTTGATGCACGGGCTCTGTATGACTCACTCCAATACGTGGATCATGAATAAAGGCATCCTTTACTCGAGTCCAGTCACCACCCATTTTTGTGACGAGGTCATAGAGCATATTCATGTAAATAACCTTTGTGAAAAGAAAACAGTTACCTGCATATTTCACAAACTCAGCATCCCGAGCGTGCAATATGCTTTCGTATGGAGCTTTCGGTAGCACCTCGAGCACTTGGTTTGCTTTTTCTGTATATGCTTCGTTTTCAAATGGTATACCGATGATATTTCTGTTTGGATGTGCAGCATCATACGCTGCTGTCTTCTCTACAAGAAATTCTGGGCTGTGCATGACATAAATATTTGAAAACTCTGTTTGCAGTATTTCTGTAGTACCGGGAAGAATAGTCGACTTTATAACTGCAATTTTTTCTTTTCCTACCAGATGAAGCACTCCACGCACTGTATCAATATTAAATCCATTTGGAGTTGTGGGAGTCGGCACGGCAATAAACACGATGTCGCAATCTGCTATAAAATCTCTGTTTCGTACATAAGGCTCCTCCAGGCCATAGCGCACGACCTGATACCCACGCTGTTCAAAATCATCAGCATAATTCCTTCCAATCCATCCTTGCCCGATAAATCCAACTTTCATATACATGCTAACTTACGAATACTATCAAAAGATACAGATTACAAAACCCCGACGTCTTGGCGCCGGGGTTTGAATTATATCTACTTCACTACTACCTTCCTGAGTGACGCAACAAGACGTGACTTCTTCCTGCTTGCAGTGTTGTCTTTGATGACGCCACGCTTTGCTGCTTTGTCTATTGCTTTGAATACGCTTGGGAGTAATGCTTCTGCTTCTGTTACTGCTCCTTTGGTTACATTGGTACGGAAGTCTTTGACGACGTCGTGGACGATAGTCTTTGTACGGATGTTAAACACGCGCTTATTTTGCGCTGCGCGGTGTGCTTTCTTTGCGTTACGTGTGATAGCCATATTGGGCGCTACTATACTGTATGGAGGGGGTTTTGGCAATGATTCTAATTCAGCATACGCTTATTGCATTGACAAGCCCCCACTCTTGTTTTGTCACAGGGTAACCCTGTGTCACAGGGTTACCCTGTGCAGGGTTGGTGAGGTGGGTTAGATTGGTTTTCGCTTTTTTCTGTGGAATGTGATGGCGAAGCGATGTGACTCAGCATTCGCAAGCAAAATGGCGTCCTTGTGCTCTGCAATCATATTTTTGGGGCCTATACAGTGGTGTGGCTTGTGATGTTCGTCTTTTACCACCCCAACCACAGGAATAACGCTCATATTGCCTTCAAGCACTCTGAGTGCCGCATTTCTTTGTGCTGTACTGCCATCTACCACAATAAGATCAGGTAGTGTCCATTCTTCGTGTTTTAAACGTCGTGTGAGTATCTCTGTAAGGGCTCTTGTGTCATCAGGGCCGTTACACTCTTTGATAATGAACTTGCGGTACTCCGATGGTACAGTTTCGCCTCTATTAACCACCGTCATTACACCCACCATTGCATCTCCCTGCATATGAGCCACGTCGTACGCTTCAATGCGCATACTTTTGTTATCACGATACTCACGCACTTCCCGCTTTAAAAGTGACACATCCTGTATATGATGTAGTGCAAAAATTTTCTTTTTGAGCACCAGTGCTTCTTCAAACTTTTGTGCGCGAGCTTTGCTGTGCATCTGCTTTTCAAGGTCCGCAACAATTTTCTCCTTTTTCCCCTCAAAAAACAGTCGAATATGCCGAATAGTCCGAGCATACTCTACTGGTGTACACTGCTCTGGATATAAGCCAATCTGTCTATTGAAATCCACTTTTCCCTTGTGCATTTTATTCTTATATGTATCGAGAGGAGCAACGATATCATAAAATTGAAAAAGTTTTCGAATAATTTTAAGTGCTTCTCTGAAAAGTGTACCGTTGGGAAAAGGGCCATACTCATGAGTATACGTATATGACGCCAAGTCTTTCCCCCGTACCACAAGTATACGGGGAAACTTTTCATCAGTGATGATAACGTGGTTAAAACTTTTATCGTCTTTTGAACGTGTATTGCACACTGGCTTATGTGTACGAATAAGATTGGTCTCGATGAGCATTGCCTCGAGTACTGAATCGGTCTGCATCCATTCAACCCGTACTGCATCTGCCACCATCTTCTCAATTACAAAACTCCTCTTTTTTGCAATATCATTTCCGAAATAACTTGCGAGCCGTTGTTTGAGTGACGTCGCTTTTCCTATATACAAAATATCTTTTTTGACACCCAAAAAGAAATACACCCCAGGGGTGTTAGGTACATCTTTCCAATGTATTTTCTCTCTTTGCATGCATGAATTAAAGCATTTCTTTCAGATATCTTCCTGTATGTGACTTAGGATTCGCTGCAATTTCCTCGGGTGTACCTTTTGCAACGAGTTGTCCGCCCCCTTCTCCTCCTTCTGGGCCAATATCAAGTACGTAGTCGGTACATTTGATAAGATCAAGGTTATGCTCAATGACCATGACTGTATTACCGCGATTTACCAACTGCTGGAGAATCTCTATAAGTTTTTTCACATCTTCATAGTGAAGACCGATAGTAGGTTCATCAAGAAGGTATATTGTTTTTTGAGTGTGTGGCCGATACAACTCAGATGCAATTTTAACACGCTGTGCCTCACCTCCTGAAAGGGTCGTGGCACTTTGTCCCAGTTCAAGATAACTCAACCCCACATCGAGGAGTGAGCTGAGTCGCTCATGAATAGAGGGAACATCAATAAAAAATGCATCTGCCTCCTCAATAGTCATATGAAGTACTTCATAAATATTTTTTCCTTTGTAATACACCTCAAGAGTTTCTTTGGTGAAGCGTCTTCCGTCACATACATCACACGTCACAAAGACGGTAGGTAGAAAATGCATCTCAACCGCAATTTCGCCGTTGCCTTGACATGCCTCACAACGTCCTCCTTTCACATTAAATGAAAAGCGTCCTGCCTTCCATCCACGTGCACGCGCCTCACCGGTGGCCGCAAAGAGGTCACGGATATGCGTAAATGCACCCGTGTACGTGGCGGGATTAGAACGTGGTGTGCGTCCTATGGGAGACTGATCTATGAGCACGGTGCGTCCAAGGTACTCAGTGCCGGTAAGGCTTGTCGCGTTATAGGTATGTGGTGTGCGAAATTTTTTGTCGAGACGAGAACGTAAATTACGATGAAGAATTTCATACATAAAAGTAGATTTTCCACTTCCAGAAACTCCGGTGATAGAAATGAGACGTCCAAGCGGAATATCAACATTTAAATTCTTGATATTGAATGCCTTCCCCCCACGAATCTTAATGGAGCCCTTTTCACCATCTCGTCGCTCAGCAGGGATTTCTATTGCAGTCTCACGGCGCAAGTAAGAAAGGGTAAGTGAACCCGATGTATTTTTCTTTTCTGCAAGAAGTGCGTCGAGATAGCCACTGACCACCACTTCCCCACCATGAATACCCGCACCGGGACCAATATCGACAAGATAGTCAGCGGCAAAAATAGTATCTTCATCATGTTCTACCACAATGATGGTATTGCCTAAATCACGAAGATGCGTGAGTGTTTGAATAAGCTTTTCGTTGTCACGTTGGTGAAGGCCGATAGTAGGCTCATCAAGAACATACATTGCACCCACGAGCCCAGAACCAAGTTGTGATGCGAGTCTGATGCGCTGGGCTTCCCCTCCTGAAAGTGTATTTGCACGACGATTCAAGGTAAGGTATTCAATACCCACATTTATCATAAAGTCGAGTCGTTCAATAACTTCACGAAGCGCGGGCCATGCGATATCTTGATCCTTCTTTGAAAGCTTTAGTTCAGAAACAAACTTCACGGCTTCGCCAATAGTCATATTGGTAAAATCGACGATATTTTTTCCAAGATTCTTTTTTCCATCTCCCCCTATATATACACGCATTGCCTCGGGACGAAGACGTGCACCCTTACACACCCCACACTCATCAGTATTGAAAATACCGGTCGTACCGAGCCCGTTACATTCCGGACACGCACCATATGGGGAGTTAAAAGAAAAGAGACGAGGCTCCACTTCAGGAAATGACGAACCATCAATTGGGCAGATAAATTTTGCTGAAAGAATTCGCTCCTCGCCATTTGGCGTACGCATTTTCACAAGACCATTCGACTCGCGGAGTGCAAGTTCTACCGCCTCAGAAAGGCGCTCACGTGCATTCTTTGGTGAATGGGAAAATTCGCTTACGTATATTTCGTCCACGAGCACGTCTATGTCATGACGTTTGTTCTTATTGAGAATGATTTTCTCACGGAGCATCTTGATTTCACCATCAATACGCACTGTCTCGTATCCTTTTGAGAGTAGGTCATACAGCATTTGGTAGTACTCGCCCTTTCGCCCCACCACTACTGGAGAAAAAATTGAAACGCGCGCAGAACTTACCTCAACGCCCATCACATTTTTTGCACTGGGGTCATGCATATGTTTTATTTCACGGTCTTCAATAGATTTTAAAATAATCCCGAGGATTTCGTCCTGAGACAGTTTTTGTATTTGCACATCAGTGTCGAGGCAATACGGTTGGCCGATGCGCGCATACAGAATACGAAGGTAATCGTAGATTTCTGTAATTGTTGCCACAGTTGAGCGAGGGTTCCGCGAGGCTGATTTTTGATCAATAGAGATCGCAGGCGAAAGTCCTGAAATTTCATCGACGTCGGGCTTTTGCATTTGCTTCAAAAACTGTCGTGCGTATGACGAAAGTGACTCCACATAGCGACGCTGTCCTTCAGCAAAAATAGTATCGAACGCGAGCGAGGATTTCCCGCTTCCTGAAAGACCCGTAAAAACAACCATTTTATTACGTGGAATTTCTAAATTGATGTTTTTGAGATTATGCGTTCTCGCACCACGAATAATGATTTTTGGATCATTTGGTTCCTCCCATGATGTTTTAGTTTGTTTTTTCTGAGCCATAGCATGAGGCCATATGTTGGCGCATATGGATATGTAGATACGATTATACAGGAAAATATACTATTTTGAAGTGTGTGGTTCCCTGAGATAGGTCACCTTAGGAAGGGTGATTACCACATGAGTGCCGACACCCTTGATTGATTCCACTGCAATAGAGCCTCCCATGAGTTCAATGAGTTGTTTTGTAATCCACATACCTAAGCCGGTGCCCACGGTATTATCAACTTCAGCAATTTGCACACGGAAAAATGGGGCAAAAAGATTTTTTTGATTCTCTGCGCTGATGCCCATGCCGGTATCTTTTACACGAATCTCTAAACGATCATCTCTATCTTCAATAGAAAGCGTTATAGAGCCTGCTTGTGTATACTTGATAGCATTACTGACAAGATTTGTAAGTGCTTGGTGAAAACGCTTTTTGTCAATAAACATCTTAATGGGGTATATTTTGTTTATAGGGTATATTTTTGTATCTTGTGTGAGTGCAATATTTTTTTCTTTTGCAATAGGTTGCATTATCTCTAAAACAGCAGACACAACTTCTTGAATATTGGTATCAGAAGATGTAATAGATAATTTTCCTGAGTGAATACGCGCTACATCGAGAAGATCGTTCACCACAAGCACAAGCCGTTCTGCAGCGTCTTCAATATTATGCGCATATTTACGCATCTCATCAGAAACGTCTTTGTTTTCAACAATCATACTCGCAAAGCCACGCATCGCGGTAAGTGGTGCTCTGAGTTCATGCGCAATCATGTTGGTAAACATATCCTTCATTTCATTAGCTTTTTTTGATTCAGCATACAAATACGAATAGTCAATGAGTCGTACATGACGAAGTACGAGTAGTAACACAACTGCAAGTAGCCCAAAAAGCCAATAATAGGCATTGATGATGCGAGAGGCAAAAAGTGCATCTGTATGCACGAGCGATGTCTCGGTAAATATATAATAATCATCACCAGTATCTGCCTTAACGACTCGATAACTTAACCAATAGCGGACTCCATCACGAGCTTGTGGCTTTGTCGTGGAACGGTTTGGGTCCGCGTTTGCAACACGATACTCAGTTGGATTTTCAACAATGGTTCCTATCTGAGAAATATCAAGCGATGCAACCACATCAAGATATGGGCCATTTTCGCGGGCAACGACAAAATTAATTATGTCTTCATTGAGTTGTGCAATGCGTGTTAATTCACTTTGCATGACATTCTGATCATACTTCGCAGTATCCATAAGTGATTTATAGACGTCATGCATCATACCAATCCTGTCCTTTTCAAGTCTTTCTTGATTGTCGCGAGCAGCATTCAAAAATTGCAATCCACTCGCTACAAATGCGATTGGTATGACACACATCAAAACAATAGTCATGAGTAATTCAGGATGTTTTCGCACATATCGGTAACCACTTATAATGAGTGAGAAAGCAGATTGAATCATGAAGTACGTGAAGTTTTTAAGACTGTTTTTTTACTGCGGGTAAATGCACCAATGAGCAACAACACTAAGCCGAGTGAAACAATAATAACCGATGCAATAAAAATCATATTGTTTTTATTTGTAAAACTAGGTTGTGCATTTTGTGCCTCGAGGGCAGCACTCATTGCGTCTGCTCTGGTAAACGCATCTGCAGTTTTTACAAATGGTAGTGGGTTACTTTTTGCAATGACACTACCTGCATTGTCAATGATTGTTAAATATATTTCATGCTCACCATTTTCGAGTTCTTTGTCAAAAATGTAATTCCAACTTCCGTCACTTCGTGTCTTAACCGTAACCATGATAGGTGTGCTATAGACATAAAGTGTAACAAAACTATTTGGCAGAGCAGACCCTGAAATAAATGCTCGTGTTTTTTGCTCTGGAGTATCGGGTGTAAGAGTGGTCAAGGTATCAATAGTGAGCAAGTCTTCACGGACAATACCTGTTTCTTTTGGAGATTGATATGCAACGAGAGCTTCAGGATTGCTATTGTGAGGATTATACCCTAGAGTAATTTCTGAACTGTCAATGAATCCATCACCATCGGTATCTGCAGCAAATGGATTTGTTTTATACAGACTTATCTCATCATAGTCGGTAATGCCATCTTTATCGGAATCGTTCGTAATAGCATCACCCACACGTTCTTTTATAATAGCTTCATTTTTTAATGTAAACTCTTGTAGCTCATTCGTTATTTGAGAAAGATAGGTATTAATTTGATCGATAAGTTCTTTTTTCTTAATACTTTCAGGAAGTTCTTGCACTGTATCATTTTTAAGTTTTTCAATATCCTCCTTTGCTTTAAAAACTCCATCAACATTTCCCGAACGTTGCGCGCTTGCAAGGGCATCCAAGTAAATATTGAGTTTCTTGCGATGCTGTTTTAAAATAGTACTTACATTTGAACGTGAACCTTCGTCAGGTTGAATTCTTGTTATAAACACATCAACTGGTTCAACATAAATAGTTGAACCATCAACCACATCATCCAGACCATCACTCAACGATGGTAAGTCTGATGCAATGTTCTTAAGCCCATCAATGACATCCTCTTGTTCAGGAGTAAATGCATCCATTACCTGATTACGTACAACTACTTCAAAACGAGAACTTTCAGTAAAGCCAAATGCTGTCTTAACACGTGAATGAATAATATAGGTACCATTTGGAGTTTGTGATGTGTCCCATTCGTACGACCAACTTGTTTCAGAAAGCTTCGTCGCTAGACCAAGAAAATATGTTGAAAAAGAATTACTAGAATTACTGTAGAACTCAACCCAATCAACGGGTGACGTAGAGACGTTAATGTATACAAAACCTGATACAGGGGATGTTTCACTAAGTGAGAGTAGAATTATTGGCGCTATTGGTTTTTCTTCTGTCGTAGTAGCGAGGGGAGGTGGTACCACAGGATGGTTTGCAATTATCAAATTTACTCGTGAACTTTCGACTATCTTACCATTCACGATAGCGCGTATAAAAAAGTCATATTCGCCATCAGGTAAAAGTTCTGACTTCCAGTTGAGCCCCCATTCATTGCCATTACGGTTTGTTGCAAGCCCAACGTAATACAACGCTCTTGATTTGATATTGTGTGCATGTATGGTTATTCGAGTAGCGTTATCGACAACAACCTTAAACTCCATCGCTTTTGTAATTATTCCTGTTTTTGAAGTTGTGAACTTGATTGATGATTCACTTTCGTTTATAGGTGAGTCCTCGCTTGTGCTCGCTATCGCTCCAATATCATTCGCATTTGTCTCGGAATCTTTTGATATTTCTGGAGTATTATTTCGAACATCATAAACTTCAAGACCGGTATAGTCATATGTTGTGTCATGATTCATTACGACTACTTTGATACGGTATTCGGCATTGTTGAATTTTGTTGTATCCCAATAAATCCTCCATGTGTTTTCGTCTACCTTCTGTGCACTGCCGAGAACGATAGACTGTGTCGAATTCCGATTATCAAGAATTACTTTAACACTTGAACTTTGTGGTACGGTAATTGTAATGGGGACGGTTCCACTGAGAAGTGGGCCACCTTCTATGAAAATGTTTGGTATTGGAGTTATATCCGTGAATCCAGCATCTGTTGCAGCATTTGTAGTAGAAGTTGCAGGTGTCTGAGTGAGAGCAGCGGTCTGTGAGCTACCGATAAAAGTTAGCATTGCATCGCTACTTGCTGGAGCACTAAGAAGTGAGAAAAATGTACCGACAAACATAAGGAAAAAACCAGCAATACGCGCGACAATCGGAAGCCTCTTTTCAGTAAGAATCGGAAAACGGAATGGTGATTGTATGGCTGGCTTCTCAAGTACAGAGGTAGAAATTACGGATACTGCTTGCTTGGAAGGTTTTTTAGTTTCTACTATCTTCGCTTTTAACACGGATTGGGCTATGGGTGCCTTTGATTTTTTAGTATTATTAGTTATGAGAATATGCAAATTTTTCGGCTCAGAATTTTTTTTGAGTTTTATAATTGTGGATTTCGGCTTAATGGGTAGCTTCATTACATTACTGGAGATTATTTTTTTCTCCTCTTTTTTTTTAGATGCAGTAAGACGTCCTGGTGCTTTCACCGGGACTTTTGTTTTTGCTGTCGGTTTCATCACGCGGGCAGCCATATCGTTCTACTAGTATACCGTGAAGAAGACCTGTGCAGGTGTGTGGACTGTCAATAACTATTTCTTTTTCTTAAGTGCCTCAAGTGATAGGATTTCGTCGCGCAGGATTGCTGCAGTTTCAAAATCGAGCTCTTTCACTGCTTCCGCCATTTGCGCTTGTTTCTCCTTAATTACTGCTTTTGGGTTCTTCAAATAGAGTTCAGTATCTATAGTGAGGAGTGTTGATACTGCTTTACTATGCTCGCTGCGCATTTCTGCAGTAATATCTTTAATTTCTTTTGCTATTGTAACGGGGGTAATGTTGTGCTTTTTGTTATATGCAAGTTGAATTTCTCTGCGACGATTAGTTTCACTGATGGCATAGGTAAGTGCGGGGGTCATTTCGTCTGCATAGAGGAGTACACGCCCATTCACATTCCGCGCGGCGCGACCAATAGTCTGAATGAGCGATGTTTCCGAACGAAGAAAGCCGGATTTATCTGCATCAAGAATCGCAACGAGCTCTACTTCAGGAAGGTCGAGACCTTCACGAAGAAGGTTTACCCCCACCACACAATCAAACACACCCCTCCGGAAATCAGTAAGTATTTCAATACGTTCAATAGTTTTTACATCACTATGAAGGTACTTAGAATTCACCCCACGCTCTGTGAGAAACTCGGAGAGGTCTTCAGCCATCTGTTTGGTAAGTGTAGTAACGAGAACGCGTGTCCCTTTTTTGATAGTCTTAACCGATTCTTCAATAAAATCTTTTACCTGCCCCGGATAGTCACCACGCTCAGTCACTGGACGTAAATCAATCATAGGGTCAATCAACCCTGTAGGTCGAATAATTTGCTCTACAATTTGTCCTCCATTTTCAGGACCATGCGCGAATTCAAATTTCCCTGGTGTTGCTGATGTATATATACACTGCCCAACATTCTTTGAAAACTCGTCAAAAGTCAGTGGACGATTATCAATAGCGCTTGGTAGACGAAATCCATGCTCTACGAGCGTATTTTTACGAGAGCGGTCACCAGCGTACATTCCACCGATTTGCGGAATGGTGACATGTGATTCATCAATAATGGTAAGAAAATCAGGTGTACCATCTTGTGCACGCGGAAAATAGGAAAGAAGTGTGTATGGCGGCTCCCCTGCTACGCGACCATCAAAATGTCGTGAGTAGTTTTCGATACCATTGCAGTATCCAACTTCACGTATGAGGGCGAGGTCGTGGTCACTACGGCGCTTTAAACGCTGAGCCTCAAGCAGTTTCCCCTCTCTTTCAAACACCTTGAGTTGTGCATTGAGTTCATCTTGAATATCTTTGATTGCACGCTTCCTCTCTGCTTCAGGTGTCACAAAGTGTTTTGCAGGAAAAAGGAAAAATGACTCACAGATTTCAATAATGGAGCGCGAAAGCGCATCAATTTTTGTAATGTGTTGAATAGTATCTCCTGCAAACTCAAGACGATAAATCACCCGTTCGTTTGTCGGCATTATTTCTACAGTATTCCCTACTGAACGAAAATGCGCTGGCGTGAGGTCAGCATTGGTTCGTTCAAAATACATTCCCACAAGAAGTCTAAGTGCATCACCACGAGAAAGTATTGCCCCAACCTCAATCTTTTTATGAACTTTCTCATATTCGATAGGAGAACCGAGACCATAGATACATGACACTGATGCAACGATGATTACATCTTTGCGGGTGAGCAGTGCCTGCGTGGATGCATGGCGGAGTCTATCAATCTCATCGTTAATCATCGCCTCCTTTTCAATGTAGGTGTCAGAAATAGGCATGTACGCCTCAGGTTGGTAATAATCGTAGTATGAAACAAAGTAATGCACCGCATTGTTGGGAAAAAAGTCTCGATACTCCTGTGCGAGTTGTGCAGCGAGCGTTTTATTGTGTGCAATCACCAACGAGGGCTTTTGAATTTGGGCAATCACATTTGCTGCGGTGTACGTCTTCCCTGAGCCGGTCACACCCAAGAGCGTCTGGTGGCGCATACCAGACTTGATTCCCTGCACAAGCTTTTTAATAGCCTCCGGCTGATCGCCTGCAGGCGTTTTGTCAGTTGCTAATTCAAATTCCATATCTGTGAGTATACATTCAGATTGCACATAAAAAAAGCCGGTCTGTTATGCGGACCGGCTTTTGAAGCCACTACTTGTTCCAAGATTTTTCAACCTCTCGTATAGCACATTCAAGTTCGTGGATGAGAATGGTGTGCTCTTCAGCAAGAGGTATATAGAAATCATATGTTTCTTGAATCTTCCTTTGTTGCTTTTCCGTTTCATGAGCCCAAAGTGTCATGATGTTGTGGAGTCGATCGGCCAGTTTGATCATTATGGGTCGTCGTGGTGCAGATTGTAAATGCACGTGATACAGTGCATTCCGCTTCTTTTTATCTCCACCAAAGTCTACAATGTCAAACTTTGTGACCCACCACACAAGTTCCGCGATATCTTTATTATACGCAAATTGGATATATTCATCATTCCACCCAAGATGGGGCAAGTCCTCAACATTGTCATGCAAAATTGCAGCAGCGATTACATGTGGGTCACGAATGCGTAAATGTTCCAAAAGTATGATTGCTACCGCTTCAGGGTGCCCAAAGTAGGGTGAACCACCGTCACGTTTGATATCTTCAAAAGCGCACATCGTTTCGTCGTACGCTTTTTCAATTAGACTGTATCCAATACTCCCTTTGAGGAAATACAGGCGAAGACGTCTGAAGAATTCATCTTTTGACTGATACATCAAAATCAGATTGCGAATACCTTCGAGCATGGAAGTTCCTTTCGTCAAAAATCAACCGAATGGATTAAACCATAGAATGCGTTAAACGTACATACAGGTACTACGCTGAAAGCAAAATGTGTTCGCGAAGTTTTTTTGTAAAATTGACGATGAAATAGAGGTTATGGAGTGATGCGAGATGGGGCCCAAGCATCTCATGTGCACGAAAAAGATGAGCGAGGTAGGCACGCGTGTAGTGGGTGCATACGTAGCAATCGCAGCCCTCATCTGGCTTTCCTAAATCTGTTTGATATTGTGAATTTTTTAGTGAGATGCGCTTAATCCCCTCGTGTGTATGTGTATAGATACTACCAGTGCGCCCTAGGCGTGTCGGTAATACGCAGTCAAACGTGTCGCACCCCATCTGGACACCATCTACAATGTCCGCAGGCTCACCAATACCCAAAAGATGTCGTGGTTTATTCTCGGGTAGAATATCATTCACCACCGCTAGTGCATCCCCGAGATCTTCTTTTGAAAATGAACCGCCAATGCCAAAACCATCAAAATCCATAGCGGCAAGTGTACGAGCGCTTTCCTGTCGCAAATCTAAGTAGCGTCCACCTTGCACGACTCCATAAAGTCCTTGCTTCTGTAGTGCTTCATAATTACGTTTATGCGCAAGGAGCGAGCGCTTGGCCCAACGGTGCGTGCGTTCCATTGCTTCTTGTTGATACTCTCGGGGTGCGGTGGGTGATGTACACTCATCAAAGGCAACGATAATATCTGCACCAATACTATGCTGGATCTCAATTGAGCGCTCTGCAGTGAAGCGATGCATGCCACCATCAATATGTGACGTAAATGTCACTCCATCTTCATCAATGACACAGAGTTTCCCTTGACTCTCAGCAAGCTCTTCTGAATACACCGCAAGTCCTGCGTCTTCCGGTACCACAACATCTTCTTTTGCAAATTTTGTCACCCCTTTTCCAAAGGCTGCCCCAAGCGAAAACACCTGAAATCCCCCTGAGTCTGTCATGGTGGGTGTCTGCCAATTTGCAAACCTATTGAGCCCCCCTGCTCTCTCAATAATATCGGTTCCTGGCTGGAGGTAGAGATGGTAGGTGTTTGCAAGTGTTACTTGATTACCTACATATTCTTTCAAATCTTCCCCCTTCACTGATTTCACACTTCCCTTTGTACCCACCACCACAAAAGCTGGTGTTTCAATATCACCATGGGGAGTACGAATAACGCCAGCCCGGGCACGTGTCCCCGACTGGCGCTTCACAATGTCAAAAGTAATAGGATTTGCCATTACACTTTCTTACACATAATGACGGACATCGGATGTCCGTCATTATGTGTTATTTGATTTCGAGGAGTTCTACGGCGAAGACGAGGGTTGCGTTTGGAGGGATGGCACCCACTTGCATGTTGCCGTATGCCATACTGCCAGGAATCACCAAGATGCGCTGACCACCTACTTTCATACCAATAAGCCCCTTCTCCCACCCTTCAATTACCTTGCCATCACCTACGGTAAATATAAATGGTATTCCTCGGTCATATGAGGAATCAAACTTAACACCATCCTGAGTCGTACCGATGTAGTGCACGGTAACTGCATCACCTTCTTTTACAACAGCATCACCCGTACCTATGCGAACGTCGTCAGTAACCATCTCAACAAGAGTGCCCCCTGCTGAATGTGCATCCTTCAGTGCGTCTTCAAGTTCTACTGAATTCTTTTCTTCTTGACTTACCGCTATCACCGCTCCTTGTGTAGCACCGTCTACCGCGTTATTAACCACAAAAACATCAGTCTGAAAACGCATGACGCCGAGAGCAAGCGCCATTACTCCGATACTAAAAAAAATTCCTATTGCTTCTGTTTTATTGAATGGATTCATAGATTACATTATTTATTCTTCACTATAATAGCGGTGTTCAGAAAACATGCAAGCAACTACCGTGGTACCGTGATGGTACCGAAGGTAACGTCCACATGCGAATCGTTCCCTAGATTGCTTAAAATACGTTCACGGAGTCCACTTGCAGTCATTTCATCTGCGTGGTGTGGTTGGCTTTCTGTATCAACACTTGAAAACGGCATCAGTGTGTATGTAATCTCTGCTTTGTCTATCTTCATGTGTACACCCAACATTTCTTGCACATTTTTACTAAAAAATTGATCGAATACAAAATTGCCCAGAGAGTAGAAAATGGGTTTATCTTTATAGAGTTCGACATCCTGCACAACATGTGGATGATGTCCGATCACTACATCAATTCCCTCGTCAATAAGTGTTTTAGCAAGTTCTTCCTGAACGTCATTATGGATAAGTTCATACTCTTCACCCCAATGCACGTATGCTACTTGTATATCACTTTGCTGATTCAATTCAGTAATGGATGCTCTGAGCGTATTTGAGGCTGGTGCGCCAAAGAGAGTGTGCACAAAAAGTATCCCAACGTGATGTGTTCCCACTTCTACTACTTTAATGCTTTTTTCGGTAAGTCCCTTTGGGTCACCACCGCAGATAAGTCCGTATTCTTCACAGAGCGTGCGTGTGTGCGTGAGTGACGCTTTCCCATAGTCGAGAGCATGATTATTCGCAAGTGAAAGTACGTCAAAACCAACCGTTTTTAAGTGTGCAAGGTATACTGGTTCGACTGAGAACTGAAACGTATAATTTGGGGTTGGGTAATGCACCTTCGATACAACACCTTCGAAATTTCCTATGGTAGCATCGGGTGACGAAAGAGTGCTCTCGAGTGCTTCAAATGGATACCTCATGCCTGATTTCTTCATGCGAGATTCCACTGCGCGCGCAAGCATGATGTCACCCACAAAAAGTAAAGTCCCGGGTCTGGCCACTGGTGCAAATAATGGAAGCGTATCCTTCTCTTCTGCATTCGACATTTTGTTTTTCCACGTATCCTGCATAATGGAAGCACTTTCAACAAAAGGAGTTATCCCTGTTATAAAAACGAAGCACACAAATACAGTAATACAAAAAAATCGCGTTTTCATATATCTCTTATGTTCCCTGCTGAGAAGTTTTTATGTGTGAGTGATAGATTTCGAGGAGCACGAGAAAAAGGCTCAAAATAACGGGGCCAAGAATAAAGCCAAGTGGTCCAAAGAACACAATTCCTCCGAGCACTGCAATAAGAATTAAAAATGGATGCATCTTGTTTCCCCTGCCCATTACATAGGGACCAAGGAGATTATCAATTAATCCCACTGCGAGTAGCCCCCAAATAGTAAGGAGGAGGGCTGGCAGTTGTGCCCCCATAATGAGAAGGTACGCCACTGCAGGAATAAACACAATCGCTGTACCCACCCCAGGCACCAAAGCACCAATAGCTGCAACGCAGCCCCAGAGAATTGCTCTATCGAAGCCAAAGAGTGTAAGACCCACTGCAGTGAGTGTCCCTTGTACCATTGCAACAAGCACCGTTCCAAGAGCGACTGCACGTATCGCTCGGGCAAGACGCGCGATAATTTGCTCATCATAACTATCACGAAGCGGACTCAACTTGATAAGATATGTTGTGAAGTAGCGTCCATCGCGAAAAAAGTAAAATGCTGCAATCAGACTAATAAAAAACTGAAACACTGTCGCCGCTGTAGTTGTAAAAATGGTGACGAAATGATTGACAATAAATGTCGCTGCTTGCTGAATCATCATGGCGATGTTCAACGTGAAATTGGGTATCACCTTTTGCACTACTTGTTCAATAGATGCAATTGAATTAAAAAAACTGATATTGTCAGATGTACCTATGAGTGAATATACCGAAACTGCCTCGTGTAAAATAAGTGATGCAAGAATACCCAGGGGGAGCACAACCACCGTAAGCACAAATGCAAGAGAAATAAATGCAGCGAGCGTTTGGTTGCGTCGTGGGGTTTTAAGAATAATACGTTCATGAATGGGATAACACACAGTTACCACAATAGCAGCAAGAGAAAGCGCTCCGACAAAAGGTACAAACAAACCCCATACAAGGTATGCACTCGCTCCTAAAATTCCAAAAAAGAAAATGTGTTCAACCAATTTTTGTGGTGTAATGCTCATAGGTATATTGTATAGTGAAAATATGTATGAATAAAGGCCAGACATGCTGTCTGGCCTTTTATCTAATACACAAAGCGTTGCTGTGATGCAGTTGCCGTGGCTTCGAGAAGTCCAAACGAAGCACTGAGAGCTGAATCTGCAGAACTAAACGTTTGCGAAAAAAGTGAGGAGATGTACCAAAGAATGATAACAAATCCAATTGCTCTAAACATAGTGAATGCGCTGCGACATATACCGTATGGGACGAACATACGGCGCAAAATAAAGATGCATGACGCGAGCGAGAGCGGAAGAACTCTACATTTATACTATAACACGCTTCACAACAAAAGTACAGTGATTAGTCGAGTAGTGCTTCAGCAGAGATTTTGAGATCTTCCGGTGCAAGCACTCCGCGGGTGTGTACGGTTATGACGCCATCTGTAGCATAAAAGACGGTTTCGGGCATTGCATATCCCCCTACCCCTTTGTAGAAAGTGTCGGCAGGGTCAACAAGGAAAATAATCTTAGAATCATCAATGCTATATGTCGCTAGATATGCACGGATGACCGCTTTATCCTCCATGCGATTAATAGCAAGAATCGTAAGTGCGTCACCCTTTGACTCTTTCAGAGTACTGAGTGCTTCGAGTTCTTCTTTAGAAAACGGCATCCATGTGGCCCAAGAATTGATGATAAGTGGTTTCCCTCTAAAATCAGAAAGTTTCACTGGATTACCGTCTAAGTCTGTGTATGACTGTTCCACTGGAGGTTCGATTGTTTTAAGGTCGTTATGAAGACCTGAAAATGGACTGAGTGGAGAGCGCAGTGCAAAGAGTACTGCTCCGCACATGAGCACTATTCCAATAAGTAGACCGAGACCAATCTTTTGTTTTACTGTGAGGGTAATCATTCTTAGCCCTTCATGAAAAGTTCAAAGTTTTCAGGTGTCTCACCTTCTGCTGCGGGAATAAGATTCAATTCTACAGGGCGACCCTCGAAGGTTGCTTTAATCGTTGCATCTTTATGTGCGTCGAAGGTCACCATAAAACGTTGTGGTGTGACGGTCTGTGCGCACGTTTCAGCGTGATTCACAACTTTGAAATTTACTATCACGGTTTCGGGCGATGATTCTTGAATAACAACATCTGAGTACTCGAGAAGGTCACAGGGGGTTGGCATGAGAATCTCCCCGGCGAGTGTATGTGTGGGTGCTATAAAGAAATGCTTTGCGTCGATGCGGGTAATATTGGCATACGGTCCTTCTCCTGGAATCTGTGTGCCTGGAGTTACCGAAGGCGCCTCAGCGATCTCACTTTTCTTAAGGTATGCAAAAACAAACATGCCAACGACCACGAGTGCAAGGATAATAAACGCTACGGTCATATGTCGGTGTTCCATAATACAAAATGCTTAGCGACTAATTTCGTTTATTATACCACTAAGTATGGGGTGTGTGTACATTTTATTCAACAGCAGCACTCGTAGTTACTGTTTCTTCTATCGTCACCTCGTAGTCTTGGTTTTGCTTGGTGGCATGGCTAATATAGAGCGTAATCGCAACAAAAATAGTAATAAGTGCAACTATCGAAATAAAGAACCACTTATAACTAAGCATAAAACGCCATATAGTAGTAATGACATCAAGTGACTCCTCTGCAGTAGTAAGTCGTGTACGCAGATCGAGGACGCCATCACGAATTGGAGCTGCAACTGCATGATACGTATGAAGTGTTCGTGGAGTTTTATTTGAGAGACTTTCTTTCTTCGCTTCTTCGCGTTCTTTCTTGTCGACATCCACACCTGCAAGCATGAGCATGCGTCGCACATACGCCTTTACCATGAGCGTAATGAGTGTGATAAAAATGCCAAGAATAGTAAGTACGATAAGTGTCCACTTAATAGGTATCACCCAAAAGTATGCCACGGCTGTCACATTTTTGATTTCATTTTCACCGTAGCCAAGAGTCGCTATAGCTTTATACCGTCCAATATCAGTCATTTTAAACTCACTTTTCCATGAGAAATTAAAATCACGAATAGTGCCGGGGAGTACATTGCCGTAGTGTGTCTGGTAATTCACAGGAATAGTACCTCGTTCAGTACCCCACATGTTGGTAATCTGAATATCTCCTTTTGGTTGAAGATGAACGTTGCCCTTGTTTTCAAAGCGAAGTGAAAACGTGGCGTCAGGCACATCAAGAAACGCATCGAGAGCACGAAACTCACGGATAGTTGCAGCCTCATGCATATCTCCTTCTACCCGCATAAAAAGAAGTGACGTCACCACTTGTGAGGTGAGCACCGCAAGTTCATTGGTGTTTTTAGGTGGCTCCGTAGAAATTTGAATCGCAGCGTAGTGTCCGCCCGGTGAAGCATTCTCGGGCACCTCAACAAAAAATGACACGTCGGCAGTTTGTTCCGGGGGAATAACGTATGGACCTGAAGGGAGTGTAATCCACTCAGCAAGTGTAGCATTATCCCCACCAGCTTCACCAAGAGGTATGAATCTCCCCTGTCCTGCTTCACCCACGGCTTTAAAATTGAATAACTCAGCATACACCGTAAGCGGATAGGGATTTCCATTTACTACTTTCACACTACTTTGCCAAATATCACCTGGGTTTATCGAAAGTTGAAAGAGCGGCGGTGTCACACTCATCACCTGTTTTTCTTGCGCATACGAAAACGATACACAGAGACAAAACAGAACAAGTGACAGGAAGACATACACACTATTTTTGTGAATTCGAGTCATCATGGTGTTTTAGACGGATGTGTGAGATCGACATCATGATGCTTTGGTTCACTTTGTGAGTCACGCACATGGACCGTAAGTCGCTCACTGTGGTCATCTAAATCGTCTTCACCAAAATATTTTTTGTGGACATACCAGGCAAGTACGGCTACAAGCAGGATACATCCAGCCAAAAATATCAAAAGTAGTTTAAGTGGGAAGACATAGAAAAAGGAAGTATCCTGAATCGATGCACGCTGTGTAGTTCCATATTCTACAGAGAGAAATGCCTTATACTTTCCGAATAATCCTTTCGTAGGCACTGCTCCCGTAAACGTATACTCACCCCCCGGACTAATGCTTACATTTTCATTATTTACAGGCATGGTACCCACTTCTTTTCCAGTGCTATCATAGAGAATGATTTCACCCTGTGGGACTAATACTTCATCTCCTGGGTTCGTAAAAGTAAACACAGCGGCTTGGTTGTCAACCTTGGTCACAAAGCGACTCACAATAAATTTTGAGAGTTTTAGAAACTCATTTGTATCATCAGCAATCGTGAGCGTCACAACAATGCCCGGTGCTTGGCCATTCACTACCTGTTTTTCAGCTTCATCGCGATTACCACCGTTACCAAAACCGATGAACGCATGATACGTACCGGGAACAGGATTGGGCGTTACACGAACGGTGAGTTTCACTGTCTTCGCTGCGCCAGATTGTAAATCAATACCGAGACGACTGATTTCAAGCCACGAAGCAAGCGAAGTAGTACGGTCGCTTTCTACGGGCGCAAGAAACTTATCAATCGTACCTCCCTCCTGTAGTGAGATATTGTTGACTGATGGATATATAGTGACGGGTGCTGTACCTGTGTTGGTGATAGTAATTTCTTTTTCGACAATATCACGCGCCTCTGACTTGAGGTCGATGACCATAGGACTCACCGTGTACGATGTAGTTGCGTGTGCGTTTGCACCTCCGCACAAAAAGAGCATGGGTAATAAAAGTCGGAATATGAGTGCTTTAAAAGATTGGAACTGAAACATAGCGAATTCTTGATTCATATACTCCTGCATCTTGTAATCCTCGAATCAAAATGCGGTATATCACATCGGTGGTCTCACCCGCGACTGGCTGTGAACTATATGATACCTCATCAAGCGTTGAAGTGCTCACGCGAGCGAATGTATCAGGTGCCAAAAAGCGTGCTGTAGAAACTCCGTCTAGCGTATCATCACTTGTGTGATATCCAAAACAGCTTGCAGCACTCACACTACAACCTGTAGTCCACGCTGCAGGTACTGCATTGGTGCTCGTAAGCGGCTTCATAGTAGCGCCCATTCCACTCGTGAGTTCGCTATCCATAACCATGAATATCTGATACCCCTCAGTGCCATTCGTATCAATAGTGAGTCTGTGTGCACCTTCTTTGATACCATCAGGAACAAGTTTACCAAATGGTAGTGTCGTGGGAGTGGTATTGATATCAAGTGTTATTCCTCCTTCTACAACGGTAGATGAAGCAATACCTTCCATGGTGAAGTCGAGACTGGCACCCTCGGTCACGAGTGAGGGGTATGATTCACCTATATTTGTGGTCACCGGAATACCCTGCACTAAGTCAAAAAGCCTGAAGTAGTAGACGCGATTAACGCGTGGACCTGCTGACTTAAGTGTAAATTCGTATTCTGCAGCAGTATTACGGTTGTGGCGGAACCCAGTAAGTGGCAATGGCGAGAGGTTGTGAGTACCACAACCATCTCCCACACTACTCACACACGAATCTGCATCAGAAAGTGTCTTGGTAGTGATCTTCACGTTATCTGCCCCATTACTGTCGTCATAGCACCATGTAGAGGAAGCGGTACAGGTCGATGATGCAGTGAGATCGAATGCAGTACTGAAATTAGGGGATTCAGAGTACTGCAGTTTAAAACGCACGTCGTCACGTGAGATATTCTCTGTTTCCTTTACGGTCACACGAAGTTTCGTCGTGCTCCCGTTTACAAAGTCGATAGGTGCGGTATTTTCACTTGCAAGCGCGCTTACGGGAGTTTCGTTCAGAACATCATCATACCAACGCCAATTTTGTGTCTTTGGGGTAAAACTTGCAGTGCGAATTTGTGGGTAATTTGCATAGTTACCCATCAATGTCCCATTAGATTCCACGAGTCTGAAGCAATAGAATGTTTCAGCACTTGCACCATTTTGTTCAATAAGCCAATCATACTCGATATCATCACCCTCAGGGACTGCATACGCATTCACAGCACTATCATTCATCTCTTCAAAGGTACCCGCAACATCTGAAACACTCAGTACCGTTGTTGTTGGACTCCCCACGAGTTGTGTACCGTCCGCTAGATTGGTTGCATCAGCACCACGCCATATAGTACTTGAACTCATGTCGCCGAGTGTATTCCAATTGGTTTCATCTATTGCACTACATGTGGTAAGCATTTGTCCATATTGAAGTTTCCACGATTTAGTCTCAGCAGGAAATGTTGCATTTATGGCACGCACGGACATACGTATGCGAATTGTTTCAGCTTCTCCGAGAGGCTCATCTAATCCAGTAAGTGCTTCATTTTCGCCAAGCGCACTATCCCCTATAGGCCACGCATCGAGCGGCAGTAGCGCATTGTTGTCAACATACAATCGATAATAATTTTGACGATAGGTAAGTCCGGCTGTTGGCCACTCGACTATAATCGTACGATACGCGAGTTGTGCACCCGTGTCAGAGCGCCACAATTCATAGTGTGTCGATGAGGCGATGGTTGCTCCTGCTATCGGTCGAGGAAAGGATCCGTCTGTTCCCGCGACACGTGAATTTACAAAAATAGATGCATTAGTGATGTCAGTGAGTGTCTTACCTATAGGAACACTGAGGGTAAATGGTTCTGCACCGTTTAACGAATCCCCATTTGAGTAGGTCACATCCATGGCTCCCGCAGACGTCTGCATATTTTCGATAATCCATGCCACAGAGGTCTGATTTCCTGGTGTTGTCGCTCCTGTTTGCAGGAAGTATGAGACGTAGCCAATGCTTGAAAGCCACACTTCATGGCCAAATTCGTCAATTCCTGCAAGACCGCCCCCCACACGCTTCTGTGCGTGAAGCA
The DNA here is from genome assembly GCA_016699245.1 of Candidatus Kaiserbacteria bacterium. NCBI lineage: Bacteria > Candidatus Kaiseribacteriota > Candidatus Kaiserbacteria bacterium. The sequence goes on from CP064968.1 coordinate 324,356, forward strand.
TAGTACGTGCGAGACTGTTAACTGCTGTAATTGATTCTGTTTCTGTTGTACCCGCAGCACTATATGTATGCTCACTTCGTTGTATTGCCCAATTTAAACCAGTAAATTCTACAACTGCGTAACTCAACACCACAGCATCACTACCCGCTTCACCACGAGTAAATGCTGCTTGATCACTTGCTGAAAGCCACTCAGATGTAGATTGCATAGTATTGTAATCAGCAGTTCCCGTATCTGGACTACCAACTCCGGTAATAAACACGACGACATCAGTATCATTACCAATATCGCTGATGACTGATGTGGTTGCTGTGAGGCTCGTTGTGGTATATGCAATAGTACCCTGACTTCGTACAATCATTTCATTATCTGCCCCTATAGAACCGATATATTCAACTATTTCCCACGACACTCTCGTGGTTGTCGCCGCTGCAGTTGCGGGACGCTGGATGGTAAACGATGTTGTAATATTTGATGGATCTAAAATATATGCTGTTACATCGTCTGCATTTTGATTACCACCCGCGGAACTATCCCCAGCACCGGTATGGTGTGAATTCGTGATACGGACGAACGCACTTGTTGATGCAGATGGTGCAATGTAGTCAACACCGGCTACCAGAGTGATTGCATTTGTAGAAAAATTAACTGTTCCTCTTTGAATTTCAAAATCTCGTTCAGGAGAAGTAGTGAGTTCAGGATATATAGGATATGCATTGAGTGGTGTTCCTCCATTTGAGACACGGAAGCAATAGGTAATATCGTATCCCGCATCAACCGTGGGCTTCATAGAGAACTCAGCCTCAATAAATTGAATTGGGGAAAGAGTCGTTGTTGCAACTGTTGAGAGTAATTCCTTAACGGCGCTATTTGGGCTCACAAAATTTGTATTTTCATCAGTGACTGCACCTTCCGCAGATCCAAAAATATTCGTGGTATCGCTTTCATCAGTAAGATTTGACGTGGTTGCCATATTCCATGCACCACCCAAAGCACCCACATCAGTCCAAGAGCCAACGTCACTGCATGTTGTAATCTTTGTTCCGTATTCTACGCGTAGCGCTGTGTCACCAGAAGTAACCGCGCCTTCATTTGAAACCTGTAGTCGAAGACGAACAGGTGACGTGAGTGCAATGTTTGCCGCAGGAGAATCCTCATTTCCTCCCGTGAACGATGTTGCGGTGGTCTCATCTCCATTGTCGTTTCTCCAGTGGTAGTGTGTCTGTGTGAGTACTGCTCCGAGCAGTGTCGTCTCACCACTCAGGTCACGAGTGATGGTTGGACTTACTGAGCCAACTGAGACGGTAAGATTCATAGATGGATTCTCCATCACAATATTGATTGTCTCACCATTTTGCGCCGACGAGGTCACATCAAGCACTGGATACAGACAGAGCGTCGAGGTCGTACTTACGGTGACAGACCCTGTGAAGGTGGATGTTCCATTGAGAGATGAAAAACCATCGGTGTCAGTGGAGCCAAACTGGTCGTCGCCCACAGTATAGGATTCTCCAGCACAATCGTATGGTGCAGTAACATCAAGATCATACCTGAGTTCAATGTTATCGAGACCTGTCTCAGCATTCACGGTTCCATTTTCTGTAATAGTAATACTCGTAACGTCACGAGAGTCGACATTCTCTGTAATCACAAAACCTGTCCCAATATATTGGGTTGTCGTGGGAATAGTGAAATTGACCATCTGCGATGAGGTGGCAACGGTTACAAGTATGTCAGCGGAAATGTTGGCTCGAGGATATACGCGATATTCAGAGAGTGGACTTCCCTGATCACTGACCCTAAAGCAGTATGTGTTCCCTTCAATAGCAGTTGTTGACGCAACAATGGAATATTCGAATTCAACAAACTCTGTAGTGGTGAGGACAATTGGACCTGTCTCCGACGATGTGGTTTTGACTGCGTAGTTCGGTGAGTGGAAAAGCGCATTTTCATCACTCACGGCTCCGTTTCCCTCTACAGTTATGTTTGTGGTACTATCCCCGTCATTTAAATTCCCTGATACTGACATATCAAAGTCTCCACCAATAGCCCCCACATCTACCCAGCCTGTAGCAGCGTCACAGGTACTCGGGTTTGGAGCGTACTCAAGCCGGTACTGTATAGCAGGTGTCGAACTACTTCCTTCATTTGATACCTCAACACGCAGACGTGTTGTGGACCCCTGTCGCATTGTGGTGAGTGATGTGTCTTCGACACCGGCCGTTTTTGATGTTGCATTTACCTCATCACCATCATCATTTCTCCAGTGATAATGCATAAGTGTCGGAGCGTCATTGTAAATTGTCGTCGTTCCAGGAATATCTTGAGAAGATACGGGGCCAGCCGTACCTCCCGTAACAAAAATATCAGATCCTGGGTTTTCAATAGATATTTCGATAGTAGAATCTCCATCAGCAGTATCCAGCACATCAAAAACTACGTACACACAGAGGGTCCCCGTATCACTCACGGAGACAGTACTACCCGTAAAAGAAGACACTCCATCGGCGCCTGAGAAGCCATTCACATCTGTTGAACCAAAGCGACTCTCGGAACCATCATATGATTCGCTTGTACAGGTGTAGGGAGACGAGGTGTCCATTTCATAATACAATTTCACATTCGCAATATCAGTTGATGCATCGACACTTCCGCTTTCCGTAAGGGTAATCCCTGTCACATTATACGAGTTTAAAACATCCGTATTGTATATAACAAACGTACCTCCAATGTACACATTACTTGTACTTGCATTGACTGTTGCAACCTGATTATCAAGCGTCGGAATCGTAGGACTCGGGAGATCAATGAGTGTCGCCCCGTATACATCATCAGTGACATCACCAAACCAAGTTGCATAAATCCTATCGCTACTTACTTGATTAAGGTCCATACCGTAGATACTCGTAGGGCTCGTGTTTACTGGGCCTTGTATAAATCCCCAACTCGCCATATCATCCGTTGACTTTCTCCAGAGTACACTCGCTGTATTAGCACTGTTTGCTATACCCTGCGCACTGTACGCAACATACACGTCATCATTGCTCGCATCGAGTGCGATGGCGACGTTCGTAAGTCCTGATACTGTCGATGCGACTACGTCAGTAGTAGCCGTCCAAACACCGCCCGAGTATTTGGCAGTGCGAATTTGGTCGTCACTGCCGGGTGTGGCATTTCGCGCAATGTATGCAAGATACACATCCCCTGTCGTTGGACTCACGGTAACTGCCATACCTATGTCGTACGTTGTGTTATCAGGAGCATCAGAATCAATCGTCGTCGACGCAGCGTCCCACGTATTGGTGCCACTATCATATACTTTACTTTCGATATTTTCTGCAGATGCGCCTATGTCACGATGTATCGCTATGATGTCGCCACCAGAGAGTGGTGCAAGTATTGCATAGTTGTTTGTACGTCCAAACGGATCTGTTCCTGCCTCATCCCAGCTTGCAGCGAGATTACAATTTGCAGTGCACATGAGGACAACAGAATCTGAAGCATCAATACTACTCGCGTACAGCGTTCCGTCTGTGGCTTTTGTTATTGAAATGGAGTTTGATCCAGCAGTAAGTGTCCCCCCTTGTGCAGGTGGACCTATGAATACACTCACGGGAGATGTACCCATAAGAAGAGTGTCCCCAGCAGTATCGAGACGGTTATACCAGACATCATCTGGATTCTCATCGAATGTTGCAATATGAATGTAGGTACCCGTGTCCCCTGGCGTCCACTGGTCGTACCATACCGTTACCATGGCACAATCAGTCTGTGCATCCACAGTGGTCGTTGCACTCCATGTCGTTCCGCCATCGGTAGTTTTTCTGTACACACAGTAGCCAGGAGCGTCGCGGAAGAATTTATACCCTGTCTGATCGTCGGTAAAAACAGTTTGTGATCCTGAAATATGGTGTGACGTCCCTGTTATAAATGCGTCACTGTCGATAGTGTCCATAGTATACGCATCAGTATCATTTACTCCATCAGGACTCACCGTCGTAACCTGTATCCCTGGATGAATGTCTGCAATGGTGTCCCCCATAATATCGTCTCCTGTGTTTTGAAACCATGATGCATAGATTCGCTCACGATTGCTTATATTTAGGTCCACCCCATAAATGTCGTTGGGGGCATCATTCATGGGACCCTCTTCATACGTCCATGTACTCATACCATCAGCGGATTTTTTCCAGTACACATTTGCACTTGCTAAGGTTGTGGGGACAGTAAGAGCACTGTATGCAACATATACATCATCATTGCTCACATCGAGCGCAATTGCGACGTTTGTGACGCCATACTCACTGTATCGCACAACCTCTTTCTTTAGAGTCCATACACCCCCCGAGTACACTGCGGTACGAATCTGATCGTCGTTGCCTAATGCAGCGTTCTGAGCAACGTACGCAAGATATATATCTCCTGTTGTTGGACTTACCGTGAAAGCCATCCCCGCATCATAGGTTGTGTTATCGGGGGCGTTCGTATCAAATGTTGTCGTAGCCGCGTCCCAGGTTCCGCCCGTATTGTTCCATACTTTACTTCCCATATCCTCAGCTGCTGCGGCAATATCTCGATGAATCGCGAGAATATCACCACCAGGAAGTGGCGCTAGAATTGCATAATTTGCCGTAAGGCCAAAGGGATTCGTACCAGTCTCAATCCAACTTCCAGCGATGTTACAATTTGCAGAACACTCAACCACATACGAATCGGAGCCATCAATGTTACTTACATAAATTGTCCCATCTGTTCCCTTCGTTATTGAGGCAAGGTTTGATCCTTCAGTAATAGTACCTCCTTGCCCAATTGTCGTACTTACCGGCGCGGAACCCATCAACAAACTATCACTGGATGTATCAAGGTTGTTATACCAGACGTCGTCCGGGTTTGTGTCAAGTGTCGCAATATGAATTATCGTACCAGTGTCTCCGGGAGTCCATCGGTCATACCATACGGATATCTGGATACAGTCAGCCTGCCCATCCACAGTAGTCGTCGCACTCCATGTCGTTCCACCGTCGGTTGTCTTTCTGTACACACAGTAGCCAGGGGCATCGCGGAAGAACTTATACCCTGTCTGATCGTCGGTAAAGACAGTCTGCGAACCTGATATAAGATGTGCGGTACCGTTAATGTGTGCATCGGGATCAATGGTTGCTTCGGCAGCCTCTGCAATGTGTGTGGGATGAAAAATAAGTCCATCACCAAAACTCCCGACAAGAATTACGGCAAGCAAATACAGGGAAATAGCGACTCTAATACCCCGGAGTTTTTTAAAAATTCCTCCATGCATTTCCTCTCTATTATCGCGTACTTACGAGTGTAAAACAATTGCTCACCTGTGTGAAAACACCTTATAATATCAACACAAATAGCCACACCTCTCTCCTTTCACTTGAGAAATGTGCCACATCGTACGTTCTACATTTTCCACGTATGACATTCTCTGCATGCTATATGTGCAACGTACTATATTGCACATTTCGGAGTGGAGTTGGAGTTTAGGTGTGCCCTAGATTTTAATTTCCTCGTTCAGAACATCCTCCAATGGTACATATGGCTCAACTACTAAGTCCTCAATTGATATTACTTCGTCTGTTGTAGTACCCTCACTGAAAGAAGGAATGACTACATCACTCACTTCTACTGCCACTTCAGGTGTGCTTGAACTACTTTCATCCTCAGTAAAGACTGGTATCACTAAATCACCCTCATCGAGACCATCATCAGTCGTAGTGCCTACGTCATCATTCTCGTCGGAGTCGGTCTTTGGCTTAGGCTGCGTAACAGGAGCAACAAGTGCGCGCTCCTCACCAGTTTGCTCGGGATTAGGAATCTCTTCGGGAACAGGTGTAGGTCTTGATGCAAGATTGAGTACCTCACCACTCTTGAGGTCGTATCCACGAGTTTCTATATCTCCCGTGTCCATTTTTGCATCATATACTAATACAAAGCGTGGATTTTCAATCGATCCACCGTCGGCGTCTTCGATGGTATGAGTGGCACCAGAGCGCATATCGTATACCTGCATACGCCATGCATCTTCTTCGAATGACTGCCACACGACATGGGTACCATTCACACTCGGAGCAATATCATGAGTGGTATTGTCAGTGAGCATTGTACGTTCTCCGTCTGTCTCAAGGAAAATCTCCCAGTCATTCCCTACCCACCCTTGCCATACTACCGCATCACCAAAGACACTTGGCTGCATGTTGTTATACCTATCATCGGTGAGTTGTGTCTCTTCTCCAGTTTCAAAATCAAATTGAATGATTTGATATCGGCCATCTATAAGCCTGTGCCATACAGCAGTATTAGAGACTTCATCAAAGTATGGCGCCTCATCATCCAACTGATTATCAGTAAGTGTTACTAACTCTGCATTTTTTTCGGCATATATCTCTTTGTCACCCTCGGCGTCAACTGCAGAAAAAATTCTGTCGTTGTTCTGAACACGAGGAGCATCTTTCGAAGTTGCACAGTAAAAACTACCATCACCAACCGTAGTACACTCATCTTTTGAAAATGAAAACTTGTTTTCATCATTTGTGACTACATGCACTATTGGCTCTTCCATAGTTGTGCTAGATGTAGTTTCTAGGGTAGCAGAGACTTCTTCTCCTATATTTTCTGGGTCAGGTGTAACATCCTCAAGAGGAAGTACTTCCTCAGGCAAAGTGACCTTAGGGATTACTTCTTCTTGTGGGGTTTCAATTTCAACTACTTCCTCAGTAGTACTTCCACGTTCAGACAAGACTTCATCAACAGTCACTTCGATAGGGGTTTTTGGCAACGATTCTGCTTTTTCTTCAGTGGCTGCCTCGGACAATTGTTTTGTTGTGTCCTCTATTACTTCTTCATATAGTGAATTAATTGTTTCCTCGAGTAGTGGTTCAGATGATGATTCTGTAACTTCCTCTATTACGAATACAGGAGTTGCTTCTGGTTCTTCAAGTATAGACCCATTAGTGACATTTTCTGTCCCTTCAGTGACAATACTTGCTTCAATTGGTGTCAATGGAACCTCTTCTGTGTCTGACACCTCAAGAGCATCATCTGCAATATCAACTACATCAGTGATACCGACTTCTTCTTGTTCTACTTCTGTATCTTGATCTCGTAAAACTAATTCTCCATTATCCATAACAACCTCATCTGCAAATACAGGGGCGAGAGGCAGGAATACAAGTACAACGAGTAGCACAAGAGAAAAAGCACTGTATACCAGATACTCTAAACCCCGCATTTCTTTATGCGCTCCTATCATTATATACCGTTGTTTCATTGCTCTACGTTCCATAAACCAAGTATATTAGCCGTATTTTGATTTACTCTGATACCTCCACCAACTTAAATACAAAAGGTACCTATGACTAATAATAACAGTGTATCCCACTCTTATCCACATTATTATCAACAGTTTAGCGTGTGAATGAGTCGGCAAGAATAATTGAAAAATCTCTAAATGTCATGCGTCCATCGCCATCAAAATCGTATGTTTTCGCCTTAGTAAACCACGCAGCCATGAAGGTACTAATATCCTTCAAGTCCACCTTCCCGTCACCATCCATGTCAGTAATGATAGAAATAGTTGCTTCAGCAGAAAGAACCCCATCCTCACCCAACACCGCAATCTTAACTTCATTCTTTCCGTCATTTTCGGTTACGGGGATAGGCGTACCCTTACCATCCCCCGCCACCAACGCAGACTCACTAACAAAAATACGTGCACTCCCTGATTCAATTGCACGCAGTTTCACACGAGCAATGGAGTGTTCTCCAATGAAGCCTTTACGAAAAGTACCCCCACGAAGATATATTTTTCCGTCTTTGAAATAGGGTGTTTCTGTCCACAGTGTAATCACTGAGGTTCCTGTATCAATCCCCACCACCTCGATTTTATCTTCGGGGTACGAGAGCACAAGATCAACTGCATTAATTGCAACATGTACTGTAGCTGAGACTGTTACAAAAAATTCTTGATCACGAGTAACCGATGTCTCACTAGTTGCAATGGTGATATATGAACTATTTTCTGATATAACTGAAGCAAGACTTGCAAAAAGCGCTGCAATCACTACTGCAGGGAAAGCATATTTGATGGTAGTAAACTGCTTTCCTGTATACTTTGGGAAAAAAAGTTGCCAGAGTTTTTCAAACATATATTAGGGTGCCACTCGTGAACGAATCTCGTCAATACGTTTATTGTATACAACCAGAAGTTCGCCAATTTCTTGCGCATCGCGTGCAAGGGTTGTTACCTTCACACTTTGTACCGATTCTCCGGAAATGAGTGCTGTAACAATTTCACTCTGAAGACGCTCTTGATCACGAAGTGCTGTACTGCGTGATTTCTCAAGTGATACGATTTCTTCCCACTCCTTTTTGTAATACGATTCTATGTCACGTTCACTGAGTGTTGCAAGGAGTGTGAGTAATTTTGTGTATTGAGTAAATTCGCGCTCAAGTTTTGAGACCATGAGCGCTTTCCTTTCCGAGTAAAATCTACCGCAACTCTCTCTGAGAGTCTGTACCGCAATCAAATCACGTTTGGTGAGTGTTGCAAGTGAATTGAGAAGTTCTTCATACTCGCTTCTACGCGGACAATCACTAATAATAATTTCAGTAATATCATCGGCCCCATTTTGATCAGTAATTTCAGCAAGAGTTCGCATGTACTCTAGCTCCTCTGTAAGCATGGTATGCACCTCAGCCTCCATTGCACGCTGATTATGATGCACAAACCATGCACCACCAACAAACACAAGTGCGATTCCCAAAAGAATAAATGAAATCAAAATGTGTATATGTATATTTTTTTTCATAAATAACTATTTCAGTACGTTTTCAATATCTTCAATTTCTTTACCAATCTTACTTTGTGCATTCTTTAGGTCATTCTCAATACGCTCAATGAGCGTTGCTTCTGCTTTCGTTAGTTTACCCTTTCGTGATTCTTTGAGCTCTGCAATACTCACATCTAAGTTTTGTATAATACTCGTAAATTCAAGCGAGAGACGTTCTTCTGCCTCAATGGTTTCCTTACGCACTTTTCGTTTCCTGAGTGCAAGACGATGCCAAAGATACCACGAGCCAAAGATAAGTACGATGAGAAGTGCAACAATAGGCACAAGTACCGAGAGAATATTAATCACGATAGTTCCTGCAGCGACATAGCCTGGAATTTCAACAATAATTTTAATCGCATCAGATTTTTCACTGACACTTCCAAATGCATCACGGGCAACTGCGGTAATGGAATATACACCTGTTTCGAATTTGTTGTCCGGGATAAAACTAAACTCACCATCTGCATTACTCTGTATTACATACGGATTTTTGTCAGAGTCACCTTCTGCTACGCTTACGATGGTATTGTCACTTGTACGTATCACTTCAATAGCAACTGTTGCATTCGGACGTGTCTTTCCTTTAATAACAGGAATGACTTCAGTATTTATGCGCGAGGGAAACTCGACAAAAGTAGGTTTTTCAAATGCATCAATAGTAAATGAATGACTCGCAATAGCAGTATTTCCTGCACTATCGAATGCTTCTACTGAAATAGTGTGGTACCCCGGCATAAGGGACTCGAGTGTATACTTTTTTAATCCCTCGGCGTCCTTGAAGATGATTGGCTCTTTGCCATCTATCTGAATTTTATATTCACGTAAAGGCGATACATCCTCAAAGGCAAAAAGAAGAGTTTTATTTGGATTATCCGCACGTGGTGTCTCTTCAGAAATTGTAAAGTTCTTTGGTGTTTCAGTATCTACACGCAATATATATTCAGCAATGCGTCCCCATCCGTCAGCATTTTTGAATTGCAAATGAAAATATGAAACCCCCTCAGGAAGGTCTTCAAGTTTTTTTGAGGTAAGGGGTTCATCGTAAACCTTTGTAGGTATGGTACCCGACGTATTATCAAGGAGCATGCGTACTGCAGTCACGCCAGCAGGCAAAGTCCAACTGAGTGCCGCATTCTTTTCCTTGTACCATACTGATGAATCAGGATGTGTACTTGAAACAATTTTTGGTGCTGAGGGTGTGTTTGCGGGCGGGATGTATTCTGGTGCTGGTGACTCACCTTTTGCTGCAATAGTAAATGTTCCTCCGTTCATCGAGGTGAGTACGTTGGTGCCCATGCCATCTGCAGCAAGCACGGAGCCACTTTTAAAAGTCACTTTGGGAGTGCCTGCGGCGAGTGGCTTAAAGGTAATAGAAATAATAGTACCTGCAGCACCTTTGTAGCCCGTTGGTGAACCTCCGCCAAAAGAGATTGTTCCAGCGGTATTTGAGAATGTCGGCTCTTCAGTCCAGAGATTAAAAATCGAACCACCACGAGTGACATTCGTCACCGTGAGTTCACGCGGATTAAAAGAAAGTTGCCCATCCGCTGCATTGACTGACTTTCCTTCAGTATTAAGCACGACCGAAACAGTAAAGATTGTACCTGCTGTATATACGCCTGTGTTTGGGCTTACTTTAAGTATTGCAGCCTCAACATGTTGAGTACCACCAATGTAACATCCAAGAAGAAGAGTTAATCCGAGTATGTACTTTTTAAATAAATTCATGATTGTGTTTCTTCTTCGATTGTTTCTTCGTTCAGTAATCGTTGTTTACGTCTCCAGAGTGCATAAAATACAAGCGCGGTTATAAGTATAATAGTCCCCGTTACGATTATAGTGGTAATGAGCATGTCACGAGACATACTACGAAGTGCAGTATCAGGAACCAGAGTTACAACACGAATGTTACCTGCCTTATCAATAGCTTTTACACGAATCGTGCTATTCAGGGTTTGATCCTTGAGTACATAGGGACTTTCAGTTTCAATCCACGGCGCGTCTGCACGTCCCCATCTGAATGCACTGAACTCTGCAAATGGTTCTTCCATTACTTCATAGTGATCAATACCAGATTGTTTGTCGTTTGAATTAAAGACTATGAAGTATTCATTATTAAATGCAACATCGTCTTTGGTAAGAGTAATGGTAAAGTCTGAAGGAATTTCGTTGTCACTGCGCACATCATCCTTCCACGTGTCTTGGATTTGGGTACCTGCGGTATCTGCTAGATTAATACGTGCTTCTTGGAGTTTGAGTGGTGCTGGAGTACCGCTCCCATCATGTAAGAGCACTTGTGAACTTTCATCGAGCCAAATACGAGGCGATTTATTATCGCTTCCGCTACCAATCGTGAAGCCTGGTGATTGAAAAACGATTTCAAGTACCATATTGGTAAGACTTGGATCACCCGCGATACGTCCACAATAGCCACCAGGCAATCCTCCAGCAAAACGAATGGTGTGGTTTATCTCATCAATTTTTGGAGATTCAACCCAGAGGTTCAAAATAGAATCACCGCGAGAAATATCGACAGCGTTGAGTGCTGCATCATAATGAATAGTAGCATCGACAGTATTAACACACTCTCCTTCATCAGTATCAAGGCGAAGTCCTACCGTGACACTATTTCCCCGAAAAATATCAGCGCTTCCAGGATCAAAGTACAATGTTGCAGCGTGCGCATGTGTGGCAATCACCCCAAAAAATAATACAGCAAAAAAAGCAATACGCACTCGTATATCCATCATATAACTAAAAGTATACCAAATCGTAACCTTAAAAGGAGGGGGACTGTACACAGACCGAGAAGGCTTTCGTTATTCTTAACTTCAATATCAAAGACTCAGAAAATAAGTCTCTACAGAACCAACTCACCTTCTTTTGGCTTAGTGGCATCCACATCAGTAGGGTGTAATTGACATTTTTGGAGACATTTATCTCTAAAGTAGATTGCTCCAATCCGTCTAATAGTCTCAATATTCATCCCTTGGGTGTAGGCAAAATCTTTAAATATTTTATCTGTTTCTTTATCAAATTCTATGTCATCAAACAGATCAAAGACTTTCTCTTGAATTTCGTATGCTGAAATGTCGCAATTATAACCGCATTTTTGATGCAGTTCATTCTCATGGGAATCAATATAGGTTTTCATGCCACTATCTTTCAGAACACGTTCACCTTCTGTAAGTAAACGCAACGGGGAGGCATTACCAATCAGTGTTAATCTCTTATTATCTTTGGCAATACTCTGATTGTTAGCAATATCTTTAATACCATCTTTTATTTCACCAATACTTTTTGTTAGCCAATCAACATTTGTTTTCCTTAAACTCGCTTACCGCTACAATTCTTTCCAAACCCCCCACCCAACCTGTGGTAATTATACTTTATTTTATAAATTATTTCTTTGAACTTGTATATAACTAAAATATTTGGAGACAGAATCCGAAATTATTGTCGCTTCGCTCTGTAATTTCGGGTCACGGCCTCAGAAAATATAGGGGCTTGGGAAATTGATTCCGTCTTCGCGCAAAAATTTTTAGGAAAATGCGCGGCCTCAGAAAATATTGGGGCTTGGTATATAGATTCGCTACGGGGTCTTACGACGTCACTTTTTCTTCCGGGGGGAAGAAAAGGTCTCCTTTTTCATTATGAGAGAAAAAGGAGACAGGCTCCAAAATTATTGTCCTTACAGGACCTGTCCACTCATTGGGTCTTTTGTTTCACTTCATTCACAAAAGCCCTCAATGAGTCTTGCAAAGTGACATTTAGTCCTGTCACGCGGCGTGGGCCGGCCTCCAGAAAATATAGGGGCTTGGATATAGGATTTTCCTTTTTCTGTGACGAAGTCACAGAAAAAAGGAAAAACCCTTCTCGTGGTGGGAGATAGGGTTTTCCTTATTCTTGTACTGTTGCTTAGAACGTCGGAGTTGCTACATAGCGCAGTGTCGTAGTGTAGTCGTCACCTGCTTCTTGCAAAGCCGAAATTTGAATCTGATAGCCGACACGTGCAGCACCGGAGTTTATTGTTGTTCCATCAGAGGGACCATTATGGCCCATGATAGCAATCGGTGTTGTACTTCCAGAAACCCACTCATTCGAGCCGAACTGTACAGATCGGGCAAGAATTGCTGTGTCATTTGAGGTTAATCCCCAATGACCATAGGAATTTGGATTTGCAATCAGACCTCCTGGACCCTGCCATGCCGAAGGCGTAACAGTGTTTGTCCCATCGATGAAGCCATCGATAGTCGCACCAGTTGTAGATTGCAAGCTGCCTGCTTGTTGAACTGTTACGGTGTAGCCTACTGAGGCGTTCGTCGAAACAGAGAGATCATGCGCAAGTGTACGTGATACTCCGATTGGCAAATTGCCAAAAGGAAGTGTTGTTGGGGTTGAGGTTGCAATAGTGGTCGTGGGACTACCGTTTACTGTTGAACTGGAATTTACTCCAGTGACCGTAAAGGTGAGTGACGTATCCACATTTGCCGAAACCGTAACCTGGTCAACAATTGCAACACGCATCTCTCCTGAATCTTGCATCGTACCCGCAATTGTAATTGGGTATGATGTCGTAGCAGATGGATTTACAATTTTTATAGCACCGCCAGTAGCATTTGAACCAATCTTAATTATCATATCTGATGATGAAGCGGTTCCGCCGTCTGTTGGTGTCTCGAATGTAATCGCATCTGTACCAATACCAGTCACTCCCCATGTACCTGCCCCACTCGCACCCGCAAGCGTTTGATCAACCGTATTAACACTGAGGTCAATATCGCCGATTAAAACTCCTGAAGTGTCGAATTGTGAAGCAAAAGTAACAGTAAAGTTTGAGCTTGTTGCCATACCATTTGGTAGTTCAAAAGCTATTGTGTGGTTTGATGTTACAGAAGGTGCTGAGTTGCTCAGCGTATCACTTGCGTTGGTGATTGATGCCGCCTCCGCAAAGCGGAAGAATGTTGGAAGACCAGTACTCCAAAGGAATAAGGCAAGTCCAACCGTCATCGCAACAGCCTGAAGAGTTCGCACGGTTCTTGCCGTGTGAGTCATAGGCTTTTCGTTGTATTAATCAATACATTGACTCTAATAATGAGTAGTGCGTAGTTGGTGCTCTTTCCAACATAAAATTGCACTCCGCAAACACGAAAGTCTCCACCTCTCTAATGTTCACTTTCAATGTATTACGCCTACCCAACAATGCCCGGCTGTGAGCATTTGCAGTAGAGACGTATTACTACCTCCTACAAGCGATATACACTCCTCACATGTGTGGACTGCATACCTCAAGTAGGCGTAACTTCATTGTAGCGTATGAGAAAATAATTTGCGTGAGTTATACACAAGATTGAAATAGAGAATAGAAAATATGGAATATGGAATAGGACAACACTTCGTGTTGATTTTATATTCCATATTTTCTATCTTCTATTCTCTATTTTCTATTCCCTATCTTCTATCTTCTATTCCCTATTTTCTATTTTCTATTCTCTATCTTCTATCTTCTATTCTCTATTCACTATTCTACCCCGTCCAGTTGAACAAAAGGATTGAAAAGTCCTCGAGGCCTACTTTGCCGTTTTGATTGATGTCAGCGGGTGGGTTTGAATTGCCACCGGGGGTTCCCCACCAGAAAACAAGGATAGAGAAGTCTATAAGATTTACTTTTCCATCACGATTGAGGTCGGCGTTACTTGTTGCTTTCCCTTCTACACCCACAAAAAGTGAAAGTACAGTGCCGTAGGGGCTTTCTATTTTTAAGGCTCCCGTACCAGAGACAAATCGCGCTTTGAGCGTATGTGTATCTACTGATACAGTACCCGTATTAAACGGTATAGACCATGCACCAAGTGCGTCTGAAGTAGTAGTGAGCATCTTCTTTCCATTATCAATGGAAACTTCTACGGTGACACTGGGCATAGTTTGCCCACTGAGCGTAATGGTATCACCCGGATTTACATTCACCGTAGATGCACGGAGTGTTGGTGGCACCATGATGCCATTAAGACTTGTTACAGCCCCCTGCGTTACATCAAACGTCGTGTTCACCGTGAGTGAGCGGGTTCCCGATGAGTCTGTCGCCCAGAAACTAAATGATGCAGTACCGGGATCAGTCGTCACATTAAACTGAAACTCACCCCTGCTGTTGGTACGCACAGTTCCTACCGTGTCACCGTCAATCAAAATATTTACTGTAGCGTTCGGAAATGCTTTTCCAGTGATGGTTACTTGTGTTTCACCCAATGGCTCATCGCGACCACCGCTCCCTGAACTACCGCCTCCTCCCGTAGACCCTCCTCCACTATCAGCTGTTTGGCGACTACAGTCACCAGCACAAAAGTCTCCATCATCATTATTTCCATCGTCACATACTTCTCCTTCAAGTGTCTGTAAAATGGCGTCACCGCAGTAATTACCATAAAGACAATCTGTGCCACACTGCCTACCTGCAATAGTCGTACTATATGTCCCAATCTCTCCCGGAACATCACATTCCTCACCTTCATTAACAAGAGTGTCTCCACAAATGCTAATACGAACTGTCGTTGTGGAAACACTAATATTTGCAAATACATCTGATGCACAACTAAAGATAATTATTGCATAAAACACTGGTACAAATAGCCGCATTGAGACGCATAGCATATGCATAGCGAATTACTTTCTTCTTCGTGTCCGAATGAATATAAGGAATGGTACGAAGAGTATAAAGAGCACTGGGATGATTACTGAAAGTTGATGGGGGAGTGAAAGACCAAGGAATCCGAATCCCGCAGTTTGTAAAGTACCATATGGCAATACACTAAGATTGACCTCACCACTGAGCTTTACATCTTCTTCATTCAAAATTTCAAAACGAGCGAGGTAACTCCCTGCTGGAAGTTTCGTGGGGATTTCAGCAAAAATAGATTCAGTTGCAAATGGATCTACAGTATCAATACTTCCCTTTTTATGAGCTTCTTCAAGAAGCACATTACCTGTCTTATCGTAAATTCTAAACACAACATCAGACGGTGCAATCTCTACGTTACCTATGTTCTCAATAAGCATTTCGAATCGAATTTTTCCCGGGAAATATAGCCAGCCAACTTTGTGTCCTTCGTTTAAGTCAGATACACCAATTTTACGAACTTTGAAGTCCTTAATTTTTTTATCAATAACAGTGAGGTCGACATCGAGTTGAGCACCAAGAGAAATACTCACCGCACCTCCAGCAACCTGATCATCAGGGGCACCAGTTTTGATGCGAATATTCCCTTTATATTGTTTAAAATCAGCATCCTTTGGAACAGTCACTTTAACGGTCATTGGAACTTTTTGAACACCTTGTGGCAAGAGAAATTCGTTACCTTCATTGATAACTATCCATCCATTTATTTCAGGAACATCAACATTCACTGTTGCTTTGAGGGCGGTGGTAGGATCACTACGGACAAGATAAATAGTCTGTTCGTATACAGAATTACGGGTGAGACTTACGTTCGTTACATATGGTGGCGTTACACCAAAACCTGCATACGTAGTATGCACAAAAACAAAAAGTACCGCTACTGAAAAAATGATTGAGCGAAACAGTGCCATTATATATATGCAGGCGCTAATGCACCATAACTATAATTATCGTGTACTTACTCTATAAACGCAAGAACCCGCGCTGTATAACGCGGGTTCAATGAATCTATGTTTAGAGGACTACCACTGTAATGGTTCACCGACGAGTGCTGTAAATGTGTTCTGACCGGTATATGCCCCTGCAAAAGTAATAGTTCCTGGAACGCGTATACCCCAATATGCATCACGTTGCGCTGGAGTTGAAGTTGATGTCGACTTAGGTATGTTAATTTCAATCTCCTTTGGAGTCGTTGAGGAAAGTGTATTTCCAAGGCCTTCAGCGGTAGTATACGCTACACTCGAAGTAGCAAACACTTGCTCGTACTCTGGAATAGTTGCGGTGAGTGATGGAATACAAGGTGACGCATTTGTGTAGGTACTACACATCGACGATCCTGTAACATCCTTGTCGAGACCAACATTACCTGTTGCTACCATAGTTGTCGTTGCTGTAAGGACTTCATTTTTCTGTCCCGGTTCGAGTGCTCCGTATGGAATTTGAATTGTAGTGAGATTAAAGGCGAGAAGAGGTAATACATCAACTCCTACAGTACTTTCAGCATATGCTCCTACAGCAGTATCATCATCTATACCTTGCACTTGAGCACGCCAGTCGTCTGTGGTGTAGAAGGACGCCGTTGTACTTCCTGTTGGGTCAGCTATGTACCACATCGGGAATGTACATTCATAAAGAATATCTGAGTCAGATGAACCGGAACAGGTTGTTGATGAGGCGGTACACACAAGATTCCATGAAGTCGGTGCAATGTCACTTGGATAACAGTCATTGGGATCGAAGATTGAAGATGATGTACACGTTGTAGAACTATTTCCTGTAGGTGTTCGGTAAATTGATAGGTTGTAATCAGTAATTTCATCGTCATCTAGACCACCAAATGCATCACAACTATTATTATCTGAGGCTACAAATGATAGAGTAAATCCAGTTGTCTCACTTGATTCATTAATCAAAACAATGTCATTTGTGATTGGTTGGGTGAGAGAAATACTAGTTCCACTCACTGTTGGAGCAACGTTGTTTACCGTAAGCGTATTCACTTGACCTTGTTCACCTCCCGATGCTTCAAATCCATGATTGTCAATGATGTACGGGTATACTCCAAAGTCAGTGTCCTGGGTTGGAATAATTATGGTATACGATGCTGAAGCATCATCATCTACATATATGGTTGACGTTGCAAGTGTTACAGCAAGTGGACCATTACATGAGTTTGTTGTTGTTGAAAAGCCAGCCACAGAACAAACGGTGAGAAATACTTGGTCGAATTGAGCACCACCAGAACTGTCGTTATCTGTTGAGGTACTATAGAAAGTTACCGCTTGACCAGGGATGCCAGTTACAGGATCAGAGAATGCGGTGAAAGTTGGACGATGATTGACTTCAAATGGCGATGAGTTCGTAGCGTTTACACCTTGAGAATATGAGACGCTACATCGTGGGTTACCAGCGTTTCCGTCACAAATCCAGGAATACCATGCATTTGATTCAGCCCAGCCATCAAGAGTCGTTGTTGCTGCTACTGCTAGTGAACCACTCGTTGTGGTGCCTGACACTGCCCATTGGACACCAGAGGTACATCGCGGTGCACCGCCTGACGTAGATGTTGGCATAGCGCTGGTATCACAGATGAGAAGCCAGTAGTCTTCAGAGTTTGAGTCGGTGCCGATTGCTTTCCAAGAAATTACGTCGCCAGCGTTAGTTGGGTTTGTAATGGAGGATTCTATTATTTCAGTAGTTGATGCCGTCCATGCAGGAGGGGTATTTACAACAATAACCGTCGTGCTCGCAGTACTTTGCGCATCTGCTTGCTTTATCTGGCTTTCACCAAGATTAAAAATGAATACTATTGCAAAAACTACTACACCAATGAATGTGGTATACACAGTAATTTTACCTGCCGTACGTAAATGATCTGTGTTATATGACATATACTAATATGAACTGATTACCATAATTCTACTTTATTCAAGCTCAACAAAACCTTAGTTATACACAGTTTGTTATTCATAACGAATAGCATCGAGTGGATTAAGTAAGGACGCACGACGTGCGGGAAAAATTCCTGTTAAATACCCCACTGAACCCGAGAATAAAGCAATGAATACAAGGAATCCTATAGGAAACTGGAAGAGATCAACACTCTTCCCTCCGAACTGACTCGCTGCAACATTCAACATGATATTCACAACAAATCCCAAGGTTACCCCCATGAGTATCCCACTTACTCCACCAAGAAAACCCACAATGATTGACTCGGACACAAACAAAAACTTAATATCGCGTGGTGAAGCGCCTATAGTACGCATGATACCAATCTCTTTGGTTCGCTCCAAAAGAGTCACTGTCATGGTATTAAACATACCAATAGCAGATACAAGAAGTGCAATACCACCAAACGTCGCCAAAACAACTTGAATTCCTTGGAAAATCTTGGATGCTTGCTCTACTGTCTTTGAAAGCGCAGTCACGCGATATCCTTCTTCAATAAGTGATTTTTCAACGTCTGCCAAAAATTCGTTCGATACAACCTTCACTTGTGCTCTGTCGTACTCCTCTATTCCTACATAGTTACGGAGTTCAGGAAGCATCATGAGTACATTAAGCACACCTTCTTCTTTGGTAATTCCTTTTACACGGTATTTTTTCTCAATATTGATTTCCGTAACTAGGTCTGTGCCATCATCTGTAGGAACAAGGAGTCTAAAGGACACCTCCTGTCCAATAAAAGATTCAGCATCTTCAACACCGAAGAGTTTAAGAACGGCTGGTGAGAGCATGACTTCGCCCGTATTAGCAATATCTTCCTCAACAAAGGTGTCTCCGAAGGATGCAGTAATACCAGCATATCGTAGATATGCTGGTTCAGCGCCCTGGATAAAGATATTTCCCGTAAGACCCTTGTAGGTAATCAGAGCGGGAAAACGGGCTAACGGCGCTGCATCTTCAATATTTACATTTTTTTCAAAGCCTTGAATCACTTCGTCTGTAATTGAAAGGTTACGTGCACCAGTAGCAGACACACCAAGTGAAAGAAGGCTGTCTCCAAAGACGATTTGTTCAAGAATGATTTGCTGAAGTCCAAAACCAAGACCCACCAAAATCACCACAGCACCTGTACCAACACCCATACCAAGGATAGTCAGCCAGGTACGCATCGGATTCGTTTTAAACATGCGCGTTGAAAGACGCGCGAGATCCGCTACTTGCATATACTACATATAGTAATAGAAAATTGAGAATATGGAATAGAGAATATAGGATAGAAAATAGAAGATAGAAAATAATAGGAAATAGAGAAGATATAGATAAATATTCAACCATCTCTATCCTCTATCCTCTATCTTCTATCTTCTATTATCTATTATCTATTTTCTATTTTCTATCTTCTATCTTCTATTCTCTATCTTCTATCTTCTATATATTACGTCTTATAACTCACATCCACACCAAGAGCGATGAGTTTTTCCATATACCGTGCTAAGTCATCACTTGTCTTTTCATCGAGATGGAGCCCGCCATTTTTATATGTAGCCATGAGTTGTGCATGAAACTCTTTTTCGCCATGAATACCCGATAATCGGTCTGCAATCATTGTCGTAAGATTGGCTTCAGTGACTTTTGTAAGCGGAACACTGTGGTGTTGAAGAAGATACTCACGAACACGTTCAGCAAACTTATGCTGAGAGAAAAAGGCCGCATCAGAATCATTGTCATTGCGAAAACGCTTGATATCAGTTGACTGTTTAACAATCGATACCGACACATTAGCCATATGTTCTGCGATTTTTCTGTCGACACCCACTCCCCCTTCATCATATTTTTTCACGAGTGCATCGACAAATAGTTTTTTATGTATCTTACCCATGATGAGTAAGTGGATTGCTTTTTCAATACGCGAAAGCTGACTAAAGGTATACTCTTGTGTAAGAAAGTTGGTGAGACTCTTCACACGTAATGTATCAACCGAGTCATACGGGAAAAGACGTGCGAGTTCCTCTAACTCAGTAACGATGGTCTCCCCTTCTCGTACCGGCTTTATTTGTTTGCGCTGTGGATTGACCACTTCTCGCACAATAAAACCATCTTTAAGGTAATAGACTCGATGTGCATAAGAAAGGTGTGCGGCGTTGTGTGACACCATGATAATGGTGCGCATATCAAACGTATTGATCTCATCAATCTTATCCATAACCTGTTGAGTAGAAATACTGTCAAGGTTACCGGTAGGCTCGTCAGCAAGAAGTATCTGTGGGTCGTTAACCATTGAACGAGCTACCGAAACACGCTGCTGTTGACCTCCTGAGAGCATAGAGGGGATCTTGTGAGATACCGCACCCACACCAAAACGGTCAAGGAGCATCTGCGCACGACGCTCACGAGTTGCCTTGTTCGCATCACAAAAAATCATGGGGAGCGCTACGTTGTCGAGTACGGAGAGAGAGCCAATGAGGTTGAAAGACTGGAAAATAATACCCATCACATACCGTTGAAAATACACACGCTCCTGAGGTGGATATGCATAAATATCATCGCCACGAATAAGAAGTGTCCCATCACCCGGTGGCAAAGAGCCCTGTATGGCATACATGAGTGTCGACTTACCACATCCAGAAGGACCGAAGAGAATAATGTATTCCCCTTCATAGATGTCGGTATTGACGTGCTGGAGCGCTTTAAACTCATTCGACTTCCCTTTGTTGTAGGTAATCGTGAGGTCACGGCATGTGATAAGTGGTTTTGCCATAAGCTATGAAATAGAAAATATGGAATAGAAAATGTATGAGATAGAAAATAGAAGATAGAAAATAGAAGATAGAACAACGCTTCGCGTTGTTTCAAGATTTTCAATTTTTACTATTCTATATTCCATATTTTCTATTTTCTATTCTATATTATCTATCTTCTATCTTCTATTTTCTATTCCATATCTTCTATCTTCTAACCATTTATATTTTTAACCCAACCGAAGGTGCTCTCGAAGTTTTCAATAATAATGTCGATGATATTCTTTTCTTGAATAGGCGTAAAAAGCACAAAGTTTTCTGACTTCACACTATTCTTAGATTCGTCTGCACAATCAAGCCAAAACTGATACACCGTTGCTGGTGCAAAATCGACAATCACCTCTACATGCTGCATAGCGAAACCAGTGTCTTTTGAATCAATAACCGTAGGTTCAATACCACCGGTAATACCTTCACGATACGAGAGAGCACAATGGGCTGGTTCATCCGTAATCCATTCTATAATTGTTTGAATACGTGACTCCCCGCCCGGGAAGAGTGTGGATTCGTTCGTCACATTACTGATGATTGGTGGTGCTGTGTCCTTTACCGTAATAAAAGTAATTGGATTGCTCTTTACACGGTCGCCACCTGCGTTTTCTGCAATAACAAAAGCAACATACCGTGTACCTAATGTAAGGTCAGAAATACGCATTTGATGATTGGTGGCGAGGGTAGGACGACCTATTGAGTTTTGGGTACCCTTCGTCAAGTCTTGATACTCGACGAGTGCTTTTGCTGGAACTGTAGTGTCCCACGCGAGTGTTGCGGAGTTTTCCTCCACTTTCAAAATACGAAGATTTTTTATATCAGGGCGTGATGCCTTTGTCTTGAATGTATAATCACGGCTCTTCCCCTCAATACCGTATGTGTCTTTCGAACGCACTTGGAAATGATACTCGGTATATGGATCAAGACCAATCACGCGTACCTCGTGGTCAGTGGTATTACCACCCGTACTTGCTTGAGAGAAGGCATATTGACCTTCGGTATATGTATCTGATGGAGAAAAAAGAACTTCAGAACTAGATTCACGGTCGGTAGTCCATTTTACGAGTGCACTTGTGGTTTCTACAATCACCGTCGGAGGACCCACAATAGTGAGATCTTCGGTAATACCTTGAATTGCTTTTACCGTTTCATTGAGAATTTCTTGGAGTTTTTCTGGCGAATTGATTTGTTTAATTTGTTCGAGCACTTCTTGCACGGTCTGTGATTCAGATTGTGACTGTGATTGTGATTCAGACTGAGACTGGCTTTCACTCTGCACTGTTTGGCTCGTCTCAGTCTGCGTTTCTTTACCCTCCCCTGCTTCAGCGCCAGATTGTGGGTCACCGTCAGTGACTACTTTATAGTTTGCAGAAATGCCCTGATTCCCATCAGCATCTGAAGAAACAACGCGAAAATAGTAGGTACGACCAGGTTCAAGGGTATTCAGCGTTACAGAATGCTCAGTACGAATCGCTTCAGGAATACGTACGGTACCGTAATCTTCTTGAAGTCCATAATTAATAGTTGAATCAGCATCTTCATCAGTCTGCCAGGTAATCGTCACTGTATCTTCCGCAACGTTGGTGATTTGCACATTCGTGATATCAGGCGGTACCGTGTCTGCAGCATGCACAAGAGGAGAGACCTGTGCAAAGTACACAATACAAAAAAGCGTTACTACCGCTGTTGAAAGCGCTCGAATCATGTACAGTAAGTGTACCACCTGTTTGGTACAGACTCGGTGTGTGTTATTAACACACTAGTCTGGAACTGCGTAGAAAATATTGGTTCCGTGATGAGGAGTGCCCGCAACACCGAATGGAATTGCAATCCCCCAGAAGACGTCGTCACTGATGGCAGGTGAAGCGGTGACTGGTTTCGCAAGATCAACTTCAAAATTTGTAGGTGTGGTCGATGAAAGTTCTTTACATGCATCTCCGCAACCACCGTATGAGAAGCTTGATGTTGCGAACTTTTGATATGACGCAGGAATGTATGAGGTGTTATCGTCAGTCAAATCAGTACCCTCTACTGCAATATCAATTGCATTGTTACCGATATTTACAACGGTCGTAGAGGCATTCGTCAAACCAGAATCGGTATTGACCTCAAGTGCAGGGTATCCAATACTATCATTTACTTCAATCGCCTGCATCGTAATGAGATTTATACCTGAAGGTGCAGAACCGACACCAATCAAGTCCGAGTCATCTACCGCTTCGATAAATGCTGCCCAGTGCTCACCAAGATATGTACCTGAACTCGTAGGATCGGCATGGAAGAATATGTCCACATGACACTCCACATCACACGTATTCCCTGCACAATTAGTGAATTCGCATTGTCCAGGTCCTGTAATGTAACAGTTGTTATTATCAGGGGTACATGCAGGACCTTGCCCGCTGCGATAGATGGTCGCAGTAGCCTGTGCAAGATCAACCGTACCATTTGAATCAGTTACCGTTCCCGTAGCATACACACGTGTCGTTGTACCAGGGGTAAGAAGAATATCTGCACCACCGTTAAGTGTAAGCGTCGAGACGTTAGGAGCAAATTGAAGTCGCATTTCAGCCACACGCGTATATGAATCGAGATCAGTCCCCTCGTTTGACACACGGAAGCAATAATTCGAATCAGAAGTATTACTTGTCGGTGTGAATACATACTCTACTTCTGTGTATGTATTTTGTGGAAGTGTGATATTACCAGTGTTATTACTTCCGTCTTCGACCATTTGTCCGCTTATAAAGACACCGTCGCCACCAAGTACGTCTGTTGTTGCTTCAAGATTATCTACATACGTAGAAGACAGCATACAGAATGGACTTCCCATGCAACTTACCTGATTGGGTATCTCCACAAAGTCATTATAGCTAACTGCCTCACAACTTGGTGATGCGCCCTTTGGTGCAACCTCAATTTCATAATTTTGATTATTGACTTGAAGCCCCGTATTCTCCACCACGAAACGTAGACGAATCACATCGCCAACATCGACACCTGAAGCAGGAGTGTTACGTGCCCCGCTCCATGATGCACCGCCTGGTACCTGCTCGCCACCGAAGGTCGTGGTTGGTGTTGTTGTAATGAGCGTACGCGCAGAATACACATCCCAAGCGCCATGATATGACCATAGCGTGTATCCCACACCTCCCGTGTCCATGGACTACTACCATCTATTGCACTCGTTGTAGCAACAACGTTCCATTTTTGACACAATCACCAACATAAGGTCATCAGTATCCCAATCAACCTCTATCTCATACCAACCGGTGCTGTACGTTACCGTGGTCGATGCAAGCACGGTACCTGAGGTGTCACGATGCAGCACGTTCTTTGCGAGAGAAAGACGGTCAACACCGAAGAGTTCAAGGCAAACAGCATAATTGTGTGTTTGATCCTGTGTGCCAAAGAGTGTACACATTTCATCACCAGAGCCTGATGCAGTATCAATGTATGCCATCGTGCGAAGTGTCTGCCCTTGTTGTACGACATTACCGCTGATATACATACCGCCAGATTCTGTCTTACCGTTATCAGGATCACTCGCCACCAATTTATACGATCGTTCATATGCACTCGTTCCTGAGATTGCAAATTCAGGATAATCACCAATATATTCAGAAAGGCTATTGTCTTCGAATGTCTCTGCAAACGCAAAGGTACTTGTTGCTGCGCTTCCGT
The DNA here is from genome assembly GCA_016699245.1 of Candidatus Kaiserbacteria bacterium. Lineage (NCBI taxonomy): Bacteria > Candidatus Kaiseribacteriota > Candidatus Kaiserbacteria bacterium. The sequence goes on from CP064968.1 coordinate 349,306, forward strand.
CGCTCACCGCGTTGTTATTGTAGTACATATATATTTCTGTATCCGTTGAAGTAGCAAGTGCTGGCACTTCTACCCATACAACCGCATTGGTACTTCCTGTATATGTTTCAATGAAGTGCGAAATGAGTGTCGTCCCATCGCTCGAGGTAAAGCGCAAATCCTCAAAGTCTGGTTGCATATCTCCCGTTTCATACGTCACCGTAAGTTTTACCACAGCATTGGTGTATGCTACTGGATCGGCATTTGTAATCGTGACGCGCTTACGCTTTGTCCAGGAGAGATCATACCATTCACTATCAGGTGCACTTTCCCCACCGTCATCAATACGGAAGCGATACGCAGACTGTCGTGTGAGAAGACACAAACTATCATCCCATTGAATCGAACCACACGCGGCTCCTGTATCAATATCATAGTTCTCACCATCAAGATTTCCAGTGTGACCGGTAAGTGTCCATGCACTTGTCGTCGTACCTGTCACTTTAATGTTTGCGCCGGTAATTGCCGTTGTCGTGGCAAAAGAAGTACCAATAATTGTTAGTCCCGAGTTGTAATTGAGTGTTGTTGATGAGAGTGTAATAAGTGAACCACCATTTACCACAAGAGTGAAATTACCTTCTGACAATGATGTAATAAGTGTCGTACTACCATTCACGTTAAGACCGTCTGCATCCATATCATCAAAACTGTAGTACAGCGCATTGAGTGCACCACCAAGAATATCCATAGTGTAGGTACCACTTCCTTGATTACCAATCAGTGTGTCTGAACCACTTACACCGACAATATTAAGTGTACCTCCCGTGAAGGTTGTGGTAGCGCCCTGTGCCATATACACATTCACGGGTCGTGGTGAACCTCCCATACTCACACCATCGAAATCAGTCGCATAGCTCCAATAATCCGCACCCGTTGTGCGAAGATAATTACCATAGAGATAGAGCGAGCCAGGGACTCCCGCATGGTCTTGCGAGTAGAATGAACTGAGTGAATCTGCCATGGTAATGGTACCCGCACTGTCCCATGCACGGAGTGCCGTTGAAGAGCCTACAATAATATTGTTATACACATCACCTCCCGTTGATTTTGTATTGATGGTGTAGCCAAGTCCTGATTTAATCACCAGTGTACTACCAGACCAATCTGTTGCTCCGCCACCCACAGTGTTTGTAAATACACCACCCACAGAGAGTCGTGTGCTTGAACTTTGTTTAAAACTCGATGCACCCGTAATTGCAAAACTGCCCGTGGTGGTTGCATTTCCGAGAACAGTCCATCCACCAGTTCCACTTCCAAAGACTACATTACTGAGTGTTGACGTCCCAAGACTTACCGTTTCTCCCGTATCAGACGAATTAAAGAGCAATGTGCCCGTAGTCGCATGCGTAAACGAGCCACCTTGATTTAAGAGCGAACCACCGATTGACATTGTGCCGGTAGCAAATGCTACTGACCCACTTTCAATGCGGAGTGAACCCTGAAGTGCAAGATTACCGTCAGTAAACGTGAACGGACCACTTCCCGCAAAGGTGGTGCTTGAAAGATCAGAGCCTCCCGCAGTGACACGTGTAGAAGATGTTGCGGTAAAGCGGAGTGTTCCACCACCATGAGTGAAGGTTCCACTGTTTTCAAAGTTACTTCCTATAGCAAGTGTGCCGGTAGCACTCGTGAATGTACCGCTCTGAATACGCACACTCTTTGTCGCAGTCGCATTGGTACCAACGAGAGTAAATGAGCCCGAACCATTTATGGTGAGTGCACCAAAATTTGAAGTACGGGGAATAATGGTTTCTGCACCTGAACTGGTAAACACCATAGTGCCGCCACTTGCATTGAACGAGCCTCCCGAAACAGTGAGTGAGCCACCAATAGTAGTTGTACCCGATGGAAGTGTTACGGTACCCTGAGTAATAGTAAAATCATTTCCGATTGAGAATGCCGTGTTGGTCACATTCCAACTACCACTGCCGTTGAAAACTGCATTGAAAAGTGATGCTTCGTTGGTATCTATCGTACGAGTAGCACCTGAGGTGGTAAAGGTAAATGTCGCTGTCTCACCATCAACTGTTGCCCCCGAACCACTTATGAAGCTGCCGCCAATACTGTGTGATTCGCTCCCTGTTGCATCAAAAGATGCGTTCGCAAACAGTTCTACAGTCCCATCGTGTGCCGCACCACCACCTCCGCCACTTACCGTCACATTACCTTCAGGACGGAAGGTTTTATCAGCCCATACAATGAGTTTTGTATTCAAAGGTAAGGTGAGT